>CAZHET010000009.1:0-30752 GCA_964531585.1 uncultured Planctomycetaceae bacterium
ACGATCGTGAGACTGTCAGTGATGGCCAGGCCGGTAAAGTGAGTCGATTCCAGTTCGACAACGCGCGGTGATGTTTGTTCGGCGTCGAACAGTTTCGGAGCGAATTCGATCCGCGTCAGCGAAGCGTCCGTGTTTAAGAACCGTATGGCTTCGGTCAGCGACATTTCGCCATCGCCGAAAAGCCCGTCCGCGAAACCGTCCAGTGAATCCACGATGATCGTGTCGCTGGTGAACGTCGGTGCGAGATATTCGAACGAACCCGTATCCGGGCGGAGGTCAATCGGCCGCGCGACGCCGCGCTGGTCGAAGCGAGGGAAGTCGTTCGGGTTGGCTCCTTCGATCGCCGGACTGCCAGGCAGCAGACTGTGAACCGGTCGGCCATCGCCGAAGTCTCGCAGCTTGCCGAGTACCGGATTGAGCGGGCTTGCGCTCGAGCCGACCTGGTCGTTGTTGACTCCATCGACGAAGCCGGACCCTGCGGGCGCAATGCCGATCACGTTGTAACCCAGCGAGTTAACTGCCAGATCCTGCAGATCGGGATGAGTACCGGTCGCGCTGTTGCCTGCGATGATCGTATTGCCGACTTCGATGCTGCCGTTCTGGAACATCAAACCACCGATCGAATCGGCCGAGTTTCCGGTGATCGTCGAACTGATGATGCGATGCGGATCGTTGCCGCTCGCCAGCACACCGCCGGCAAACTGATCGGCGCGATTGGACGAGATCGTTGAGTTAACGATCAGCAGGCTTCCGTGAGCGCGAACTCCGCCTCCTCGCACGCCGAAGTTGTTGTCGATCGTGCTCGAATCGACGACCAGCGGCCCGCTGCTGTACACACCGCCGCCGCCTTCGGTGGCCAGGCCGCCGCCGAGCGCACGGTTTTCCGTCAGCCGCATTCGCCGCAGCATCAGATCGCCGCGGTTCAGAATCGCACCGCCGCCACTGCCTTCGCCCGCGCGTCCGTCAGCCAGCGTCATATCAGCAAGCGTGACAACGGTGCTGAACGTGATGTCGAAAATGCGTTCGCTGTTCAGGCCGCTGATTCTCAGCACGTCAGCTCCCGGGCCGTGAATCGACAGGTCGTCGGTGATCACCAGCGTGCCGCGTTCCAGTTCGATCGTGTGAGCGCCGTCACCGAGTTCGCGAAGAAAATCCGCGTCGAAGGCGATTTCATCCGGGCCGGGAATGTGATTGGCCCATTCGATGGCTTCACGCAGCGAGAACTCACCCGTGCCGTAGAAGCCGTCACTCACGTCACTGAGCGTGTCGACTCGCATTGACGTCGGAGCCTGCGATTCGAACGCTCCGCGGTCCTGAGCCGTGCCGACATTCCGCGCGATGCCGCGCTGATCGAATTCCGTGTCCGAAGAAGCCGGTCCCGAATCGATGGCCGGGCTGCCGGCTTTCAGTCCAATTGTCAGCGATGGCCCGCCGAAGTCACCGAGTTCGCCGAGCAGCGCAGCACCGCCGATGATGTCGGTCGGCTGAGTGACGATGCTGAAGCCGTGCTGCGTGCCGAGAAAGTTGTAGCCCTCGCTCTGCAGCGAAATCGTCGAGCGAACGTCGCTTCCCTGTCCGGAGCCGTTTTCCGCGATGATCGAATTGAACAACGTTGTCGCGCCGGCAACGTTCAGCCCGCCGCCGTTGCTCGCACTGTTGCGGGCAATCGTCGAGTTGCGAATCGTCGTCGTCGTTCCGGCTCGTGAGTAAATCCCGCCGCCTGCGTTTGCCGTGTTCTGAGCGACCGTGACACGATCCAGCACCAGGTTCGGGTTGCTGTCGTTGAAGATCGCTCCGCCGACGTCGGCTGAGCCGTTCGTGAACGACGTGCCGATGATCATGGTCTGCAAACCCGCGTCGTAGATCGCTCCGCCTTCCAGCAGGCCGAATCCGCCCGGTTCGTAGAACGCTCGGTTGCCGTCGAAGATCGAGTCCGCAATGTCGAGCGTTCCGTCATTGAAGATCGCCGCACCCTGGCTGGGCGACACGTTGTTTCGGAAAGCCGTGCGTTCGACAGTCAGAGTTCCCGTCGCTGCGTTGTAGATTCCGCCGCCGCGCTCGGCTCCTCGCTGACGGAATTCGTTGAAGCCGCTGTGAGCTTCCACCACGCTGTCGACGATCGTCATCACGCCGGCGTTGTAGATTCCGGAGCCGGACGATTCGAATGCATACGCCGCCCGGTTGCCTCGAATGACGCTGCTTTCGACGTGCAGCGTTCCGTCGTTATAGATGCCGCCACCGTGACCGTATGCACCATTACCGGACAGCAGAGTTCCGTCATCCGTCGACTTGCCGACGATGTCCTCGCCGCGGTATTGCAACGTGAAGAAGCTGTCGCGTTCGGCCTGCTCGGTTTCGGCGAAGCGATTCGCGTCGAAGCCCAGCCCCGTCAGAAAGTCGCTGTCCAGAGCGATCTCGCCAATGTGCGAATTCCGCAGCGTCAGAGTCGCCCCCGCCGCGTTGTAGATGCCTCCGCCCTTTTGACCCGGGCCGTCACCCAGAGCGTAATTGCTTCCCACGGCCGAATCGATCAGCGTCAGATCACCGGCGTTGCGAATTCCCGCTCCGTCGCCGTTGTTCGAATCGCCGCCCTGAATAAACACGTTAATCAGCGACGCAGTCGCGCCGGGTTCGACAGTCAGAATCCGGTGACGATGCACAAACCCCCGTTCGTGCCCGATCCGCACGAAACCAAGATTTGACGCGTCAATCGTGACGTCGCTGTCGATGACGAAATCGTCGAACGCATGTGGTGCGTAGAACGGATCGCCGTTCTCATCAAACCCGCCGTAGTCCGTGTGAATAAAGGCGTAGTCCATTCCCTCCGCGAACGTAATCGTGTCATGCCCCGGATTGGTGGTTTCGTCACCCGCCAGCGCCAGCGCTTCGCGGAACGACGTCAGCCCGTCATTCGGGTCGACCAGATCGAAGCGAGTGTCCACAACGATCGTCGTCAGCAACTGCCTCGATTCCAACAGTTCCGACGAAGTCACACGCCGCGCCGTTCGCCTGCGCCGCTTCTTCCGCCCGGCCTGCAGATATCCCTTCGCGACCGTTGCCATCGCCGGTGCCGAAGAATTTCTGCGCCGGCGGGGTTTCTGAGCCATCCATGTCGCGGAAACGCCTTGGAGCCAGTCGCTAAGTGCCATGTCTTCATGTCCCGTTCGTTGAGTCGTGAGCAGCGCCGGTGATCCAGTCGCCGCAGAAAGTGCGGTATTCCATGCCTTGCTCGCAAACCGGGCCGTGCTACGGACACCCACTTGGCGGAATTGGGAGAATTAAAGCAAAAAGCGTGACAGACCGTTCAGCCGGGACACGTTCGATCACGAAGCTGTTTGTCGACGTTGCTCGAGGGAACCCAGAGCTATCGAACTCTGAGGCAGTGGCACGGCCAGTGGCACAGGGAAGACACCTCAGTGCCACCCGCCGCCATGACTGCAGCCACAGACAAGGCAAAGCCCTCGACGTTCGGACCGCCGAGGGCTTGCCGTATTACATTCGTCGCCAATTACAGGACCGCCGCCAGCAACTCTCTCCCGAGTTGTTCGACCAGATTGTCTGCGGTGGCATTCACTGAGAGCTTATAGTTTTTGCGGCCGATGCTGTAATCAAGAGTCACTTTCAAACCGGAATTCCTGAAGTCCGAGACATTGCCTTCAATTGTGATGCGGTTTACTCGTACGCTGTCAATTTGCTTTAGTGCCTGCAGGACGCCGGCATTTGCAGCTTCAACACCGTTCAGGACCAATTCGGCAGCATCAACACCAGCGTTGGCAACGGCCAGAAGTGCCTTGATGCTGATCACCTTCGGATTGGCTTCCACTCCGGCCGCATCCATTGCCCAGCCGGCCGCCGCGCGGACGGCATTGTAAGTCACGTTCGCAGCGTTATAAACAGCGACCTGTGCCGCATGGCGTACTGATACTGTGGCGTAGCTGGCGTACTTCGCCACTTCCCTTGCTTTGTAGTATGGCCGATTATACCACGCGGCGTTTCTTGTCGCTGACACGGCTTTACGCCATGCTGTATATGCCGCCGATTTCGATTTGGCCAGAGAGTTCCTGGCGGCAAGGGCACTGTCGACAACCACCTTCGCTTTATCGATATCGGCCTTGATCTTATCCACTTTCTTCTGAGCTTCGGCACGGGCTTCCGCAAGGTCAGCCTCCAGGTTTGCCACTGCCTTCCCTGCCAGATCAACGCCTTCCTGGGCCTTATCGATCGCTGCCTGAGCCACATTGGCGACAGCCCGGATACCGCTGGTCAAACCGTCCTTGACGGCATTGATGGCCCCGCCACCGGATGTTGCCACAAAGCGAATTCCGTTTTGATCGACGATAAACGTAACGGATGCGGACAGACCTGCCATATCAACGGCCGCACTTCCCTGAAGTGAAAAGCTGTTCGACGAGACCTTTCCTTCCAGTGCGACTTCAGCTCCCAGCAATTCTGCCTTGCCTGCGACGTGGTAGTGAGAATCGGTGGGAGCCAGGCGGATGTCGATAACGACGTCGCTCAGTTCGACGGGGCCCAAATCAAATTTCGGGACATCCAGACCAGCTTCGAACACGCCGTTTGCCAGATCAACGATAAATTCGCCGCTGCCGATAAGCCTGCCGTCGTCGTAGAAGGCGGCTCCGATGCCGAAGCCGTCGGTAATGCCGAGTGCTTCGTGGCCGCCGTACGGAGCGAAGTTGATATATGCTTCCCTCAGCTCAAGGTCGCCAAGAGCACCATCCGGAATCACAGCGGAGTCAGGGTCTCCGGCCTGGTTCAGCGTGTTGGCAAAATCAATCAGGTCATCACTTTTCAGCGAGTCGATGCTGCCTCGGAAGGCGACTTCCCACCCGGTGGCACCAAAGCCGACAAGACCAGCGACGCTCAGTTCGCTGTCACCGATTTCGATGCCCGCACCAAGGCCGATGTACAGGCTGGCTCCGCCGATGCCGGACTCGGCACCCAGAGTCAGTACAACGTCATTGAGATTCAATCCGGGAACGTCGAAGGCGTTGTTCCACTCGGCCACGCGTCCTGTCAGACTCGCCTGGACCTCGTTTCGGCTGACCGAGAACGCACCTTCGAATTCGATGTCGATGCCCAGGTCGAACGTTGAGCTTACGGCGACTTCAAGTCCGTCAGTGCCCACGGTGACGGTCAGATCAGCGTCATCCAGCGTGAAGCCGGGGATGCCAAGAAGATCCGTGAATCCGATCGATGCGGGCGGGCTGAAGGTCAGATCGATCCCCGTCGGGCTGATTCCCAGATCGCCGATGACGTCGATGTAGCCACCAAACAACTGCAGGTCAGTATCCAGTTCGATGTCGAAACCGGCTGAGTCCGTTCCGGCACTCAGGGACACAGCCGTGTCTCGCAGGTCCAGACCGGGGACGCCGAAGGCATCGACCCATTCGCCGGCGACTGAGCCAGTCAGAGTGGCACGAACGCCTTCGGGCGTCACGTCAACGGTGCCGCTGATGCCCAGATCAGTCCCGAGCAGATTCAGCCCGGAAGTGACACCGATGGACAATTCGGAGCCGGAAGAAGTCTTGCTGCCGGCGATGCTCAACGTCGTGTCGTGCAAGTGCAGCGGAGCGATTCCGAAGGCACTGGTCCATGTTCCGGCCACTACGCCTGTGAGAGAACCGCTGACACCATTTGGCGTGATGTCGACCTGACCGGCGACATCAACATCCGTTCCGGACACGTTCAGGTCGGCGGCGAGATCAATGCCAAGGCTGTTTCCGTCTTCGTCGTCACGAACCGCGTTGACGCTCAGTCGAGTGTCTCGCAAAGTCAGGCCCGCGATCCCGAAGGCATTGTTCCAGTTCGCGGCAACGCTTCCTGTCAGCGTGGCCTCAACGCGATCCGGTTCAATATCAAGGGAGCCTTCGACTCTGGCAAGTGTTCCCTGAATGTTCAGGTCGCCGAACAGGTCGACTCGCAGGTCGTAGTCGTCCTGGCGGTTGGAGAATGCCACGACACTGATTTCGCTGTCCAGCAGATCGAAGCCGTCGATGCCGAACGCGTCGTCCCAGTCTTCGACGGCCCCGCTGAACACGGCATCGATCTGTTCCGGAGTGATATCAACGCTGCCCGAAACACCAATCGCTGTGTCTTCCACCTGCAGATTCGCCTCAACGGCAACGTGCAGGGCGTAGTCGTCCTGGCGATCGGAGTACGCCGCGACATTGATTTCGCTGTCCGTCAAATCCAGGCCGGCGATTCCGAAGGCGTCGTCCCAGTAGGCGGCCGTGCCACTGAACGCCGCATCGATTCGATCGGGCTCAAGGTTCACGCTGCCAGACACTTCAATGACCGTGTTTTCAAGCCGCAGGTCAGCGCTAATGCCCAGAATGAAAGTCTGATTGTCGTCGGCGTCGATCGAGCCGCTTCCCGTGAGTTCGGCGTTCGTCAGATCGAGGCCGTCGATTCCGAAGGCGTCGTCCCAGTTGGCGACCGTGCCTGTGAAGGCGGCACTGGTGGCTTCGTCGTGAACGTCAACAGAGCCGTCGATGCCGATGTCTGTACCGGACACGTGCAGGCTGGAAGTCACGTCGACTCGATAGCCGTTGCCGTCAAGAACATCGGTGCCGGCACTGATCGTCAGGCTGGTGTCAAACAGGTTGAACCCGTCGATGCCGAACGCATCGTTCCAGACTGAGACCGCACCGGTCACAGCCACAGCAACACCGTCACTGCTGACGTTTGCACCGCCGGTCACGTCGATCGCCTGGCCCGCGACGTTGATTTCACCAGCAACTTCGACATGCAGACCGATGCGGCCGTCGTCGTCAAGCTGAGGCGTCACAGTCAGGTTGCCCGAGTTCGGGTTCAGCCCCGGAATGCCGAACGCGTCTTCCGACGAGCCCTGTAGTCCGGTGGACTGAATCCAATCAAACCCGTCGCCGCCGTCCAGGACATCGGTCTCTTTGTCGGAATACAGAAAGTCGTTTCCGCCCCCGCCGTTGAGGCTGACCGGAATGTCCGTGTGATAGCTGAACAGGACATCATTGCCGCCCTGCCCGAACACATCGACAGAGCTTGCAGTGTCGAACGACCGGCCTCCGTATTCGGTAAATACGGCATCTTCTGTGAAGACCTTCAGACCCAGTTCATCCTGCTGAACGGCAATGAAGTCGTTCCCTTCAGAGCCTGTGATCTGCAGAACATCGCCATCCCACATGAACCCGGCGGTCAACAGTTGGCGTGCTTCGAGACGTTCGAGCGAAGGCAATCGACGGTACTGTTGCCGCCTGCGTCGATTCTTGTGCGAACGACTCCCGATGACCGATCGCCGGTGCGCTGCCGCGTGCCGTCCAACACCATTTAGCCACTCAAGAAGTGCCATTTCATCAGTCCCGTGTCTGAGAGTTTCGTTCGAGAAGGAGCGGCCGAGCGTGTGATTCACCTGCCACGTCTTGCTCGCACGCCTGGATCGAAAACGGACGCGAGATCGGCGGAATTCTGAGAATTCACGCGAAACGGGTGACACGTTGCAGGTGTTGAGGGAAGATTGGCAGTTGGCTCTCTCGCACATCCGCGAACGAAGGCATTCTCGGGTCGTCATTCCCGCACAGCAGGGAACGCAGTGAGCACCGCTGTGTTTCCGCCTCCGTGGGAATGGCGGGCCGCACAGCAGAACGGTCATTGACTGCCCCATGACTCCACCTTCCGAACAATCCGTTACCGGCTGGCTGGCCGAGCTGCGTCACGGCGGGAATACCGTCGCCGGGCAGGTCTGGGATCGCTACTTTCAGAAGCTGGTTCGACTCGCGCAGAATCACCTGCGCAATGCGGAAACTCGTGTCGAAGACGAAGAAGACGTGGCGCTCAGCGTGCTGCAAAGTCTGTGTGCGGGAGCGGTCGCGGACCGGTTTCAGCAGGTCGGCAACCGGCACGAACTGTGGGTCCTGCTGGCAACAATGACTCATCGAAAATGCGTGAACCGAATTCGCCGCAACGTGGCTCAAAAACGCGGCGGAGGCGAAGTGGTCGGCGAAGCGGACATGGCCGTGGCTGATACCTCAATCGGCAGCATGACGCTCGATGATCTGGAATCCGCGACTCCGACCCCGGAAACCCTGGCCGTTTTGCAGGAGGATTACGAGCAACTGATGAATCTGCTGAGGAATGACGAATTGCGCCAGGTGGCTCAATGGCGAATGGAGGGACATTCCACGTCGGATATCGCGCAGAAACTGAACCTGTCGGAACGGTCGGTACGAAGAAAACTGGACCTGATCCGCGATACGTGGCTGGAACGTGTGGAAGAGGACTAACAGGATCCTCGTTCCTGGGCTCTGCCCTGGAACGCCGTGCCTAACCCTCGTTCCAGGGCTCCAGCCCTCGAACGAGAATGCCGCTCGGAACGAGAACGGCACAGGAACGAGAATCGCCTTCGGAAAAAACTCAGACGCCTTCATGACCACGCCTCTCGAAATCCGCAACCGCATTGATGAGCTGTGCGACGAATTCGATCGCGACTGGTCAGGGCACTCTGCGCAGCGAATGCGAGACCTGCTGGACCAGGTTGCAGTCGAACATCGAGGCGTCCTGCTGCGCGAACTGGTGCAGATCGATCAGGAACGCTGTCTGACGTCTGGCCGCACGGTTCCGGCCAAAAACTATCACCTGCAGTTCCCGGATCATGCCGCTGCGCTCGACGCGTTGATGGCCGACAAGGAATCAGCCGACATTCAGGACGCCGGCACGCTGGCTTCAGATCACGCCGCACGGCTACCGGTTTCGGACATTGGCACGCATCAGGTAATTGGTTCCTACGAGCTGCAGGAACTGATCGGCGAAGGCGGCATGGGAGTCGTCTATCGAGCCGTGCATCAGGAACTCGGTCGCACCGTCGCGCTGAAGATTGTGGCGATTCCCATGGCGGAAGCCGTGTCGCGGCTGCAGGCGGAAGCTCGCACGATTGCCGGACTCAATCATCCCAACATCGTGCAGATCTTCGAAACAGGCGAGTACCAGCAGCGGCCGTATCTGGTTCTGGAACTGATGCCCGGCGGCAGCCTGGACGACACGCTTCGCCAGGATCTGCCGTCGGCGAAACGAGCCGCCGAGATTCTGCTGCAGATCACGGAAGCAATCGCAGCAGCACACGAAATCGGCATCATTCATCGCGATCTGAAACCGGCCAATGTTCTGATGGATGCCGACGGAAACGCGAAACTGGCCGACTTCGGACTCGCCCGCAATCTGAATCTGGACAGTCAGACGATGTCCGGTGCGCTGCTGGGGACGCCGGGATTCATGTCGCCCGAACAGACCACCGGCGACGAACCACACCGCGCGATGGACATCTACGGACTGGGAGCCATCCTGTACGCGGCGCTGACCGGCCGGCCGCCGTTTCGCGGAACCAACATTACCGACACGCTGACAATGGTCCGTGACCGCGAACCGGTATCCGTTCGAGCGCTCGTTCCTTCGGTGCCCGTCGATCTGGAATCCGTTTGTCTGAAGTGTCTGCAGAAGAATCCGTCATCGCGATATGCCTCAGCCGCGGAACTTGCCGACGAACTGCGGGCGTTTCTTTCCGGCCGGTCCGTGAAGGCGCGGCCGCCGAGTCGTCCGGAAAAACTGTGGCGGTGGTGTCGGCGCAATCCCACGGTCGCGTCGCTGTCCGCGGTGCTGACGCTCGCGGTGGTGCTGGGAATTTCAGGAGTTGTCTGGCAGTGGCGGCGAGCCGAAGCCAATGCCGAACGCTTCGCACAGGCCGCTGAACTGGCGCAGGCCGAGACTCAGCGCGCCGAGGAGGAAGCCGAAACCACGGCAGCCGTGAATCTTCTCATGCAGGATGTGCTCGGGGCCGCTCAGGCTTCGCGTCTGGGACGCAACGCGACGGTTCGCGACGCGATGGACGAAGCCGCTGATCGCGTTGACGACGTCTTCGCCGACCGGCACCGCGTCGCTGCTGCCGTGCATCAAACGCTGGGCGAAACCTACCGGTCGCTCGGCGAAGGCGAACGAGCGATCGAGCAGCTTCGTCTCGCGCTGCAGTATGCGAAAACCGCGTTCGGGGACACGGAGGAACACACGCTGGCCGCTCTGGATGGACTCGCCGGAGCACTCCGAAGTCTTGGCGAAGACACCGACCTTGCCGAAGCGGCTTCTCTGCGCGAAACGGTGCTGCAACAACGCTCCGCATCGCTGGGTGACACTCACCCTCGCACCATCGTCGCGATGAACAACCTGGCGACGGTTTACATGGATGCCGGCAAAGATGAGCGGGCCGCTGAACTCTACAAACAGGCACTGTCGCTGATCGGCCGCCACCCGGATTCCGACCCGCGCGACGCGACTCCGACACGCTTCAATCTCGCCTCCATCCTGTGGGACCGCGGCCGACTCGACGAGGCCGAACGCGAAGTCCGTGCTGTGATTGAATCCCTCGCCGCCGAAGTTGATGACTTCGAAGGAGTGAACGTCGAACTGCTGAACGCCCAAAACACGCTGGCCGGAATTCTGCACGATCAGCAGCAGCACGACGAAGCCGCCTCGCTGTACCGCAGCGTGCTTGCCGAACGGCAGCGACTGCTCGGCCGCGATCATCCGCACACACTGTCGACTCACCGCCGGCTGACACGACTGCTGGTGGCGATCGGTCAGTTCGAAGCCGCTCTGCCGCTGCTGCAGGACTGTCTGGAACTCCACAACGGCAAGGTCGGCGAAGCAGCCGGACTGACTTTCAGCGTCCGTCAGTCCGTCGCGACCGCTCTAGTCGGCCTGCACCGCACGGCGGAAGCCGAATCCTTCCTGCGTGAAACCCTGACGATTCTGCAGCAAACGCGAGGCGAAGATCACCGCTACACACTGCAGGCCCGGCAAGCCCTGGACGAGTTTCTGGAAACCGCTCCCACGTCAACCGACTGAACTTCGCGAGTGCGTCGGACCCGGCAGCGCGCGTGATCACAGCAGACGCGTCCCGTCAACCCGGTTCATTCACGACTTCGTACGACGGGACTCCGATCCCGTCGAATCGCAGCGACGGGATCAAAGTCCCGTCTTACTGTGGGCTTTCTCGCCGCTCGAAGTAAACCTGTTGCTGACACGTGTTGTGTCAGCAACACGCGAGTCGCGTGAATAATCCGGATTAACCCAACGCGAGCGTCAGGTGAACTCTTTCCGTACGACGGACTTCCAGGTCCGTCGAAAGTCACGACGGACAGCTCCTGCGAAAGTTCCTGCGGGATCGTGACGAAGCCGCGTTTGCGCAGATCGTGTCTCGATACGAAACGCTGGTGTACGGAATTGCCAACGATCGATGCATCTCCGTTTGAATCCATCAGCAGGCAGTTTCAGCAGCAGGTGTTTGACGAGGAACTGCAGCGGCTTCCTGCGAGCTATCGAGCACCGCTTGTGCTGCATTATCTGGAAGGCAGGACGTGCGAAGAAACTGCCGCGGCTCTGGGCACCAGCGTTGGTGCCGTGCGAGGACGCCTGCAGCGCGGCAGGCACGAATTCCGTCTGCGGCTGATAAAACGCGGCGTCGAAGTTTCGACGCTGATGAGTTCGCTGGCGCTGTGGCAGTCCGCGGCGGAAGCGTCCGTCAGTCCGGCAGTGCTGACTTCGACAATCACGGCGGGCACCGCGGCGGCTCACGGAGCCGCGTCACACACAGTTTGTTCACCGGAAGCACTCCACCTGGCAGCAAAGGAAACCGCCATGTTGACGACAGGCAAACTCAGCGTAATCGCAACCGTTGTTCTTTCGACGACGATCATGGGATGGGCCGCCGATAACTCAGGCAGCAACAACGAAGTCACCGCCAACGCAGTTCCGCCAGCGATCGAAACCGCTTTGCCGCCGGACGTCGAAGCGGCCTCGGTTGCGTTGCCGCGGCCAGCAACTTTCGTGCTGCCATCCACTGTCGCGCCGGCAACGCAGGCGGATGATGACGGGGCAGACTCGAAGCTCGTGCTGAAGTACGGTGACGGCAAAGCAGACGGCAGAAAGAGCATCTCCGGTACGGGAGAAATGATCCGCTTCACGCTGCCGAACAGGACCCAGAAACTGCGGAATCTCAAAATTCATTGTGCGCGGTACGGATACCCGCAGGCTCCTGACGAGGATGTGGTCATCACGATCGTGTCCGAAGACGGCAGCGAAGTCGTTCACACAGAATTCGTGCCCTACGCGACGTTCAAGCGAGGCGAAAGCCGCTGGACCTCGGTACGATTCAAGGAAGAAGTCACGGTGCCCGAAACATTCTGGGTCATCATGGAATTCAACGCCGAACGCACCAAGGGCGTGTATGTCAGCTACGATTCCAGCACCGACGGCAGTCATTCGAAGATCGGGACCCCCGGCGGCGAACGAAAGAACGTCACGTTCGCAGGCGACTGGATGGTGCAGGCGGTGCTGACAAAGCCGGAATGAACAGCCATCGTCAGCAGCCGTCGTCTACAGCCGTCGTCTACAGCCGTCGTCTACAGCCGTCGTTGATGTGCCGAATTGTTCACGCGGAGGCGGCAGGAAACGACGTGTTGGTCTCGTTTAACCCGTGGCCGACAGGCCAGGCTGTTGCACGGTGAGAGTGCCGCAAACGGCCTGGCCTGTCGGCCACGGCTTAAACGACTCTGCAGTGACCGCTGCCGTTCATGTCGCGCCAGGTTGACGCGACCAAGCGCTTCGGTGTGGCCATGTGAAAACGTGGTCCAGGCGAACTCGCATTCGCGTGCGTCGCCGCGTATCATGAACCTCGCCACTTGACGTGACTCATGACGCCGAAGCGAGGTGCTGCGTGACCGGCCTGACTTCGAATCGTTCTCGCATGCGGCAGTCCTTCGGGCTGCTGTCGTTCGTCGGCCTGACGTGTTGTCTGTCGGGCGGCATGTCGACACAGGCGGTTGCTCAGCAAAGCGGTGGAGATGATGCGTTTCAGTCTGCAGTGCTGCCGTTTCTGGACCGCTACTGCGTTGAATGTCATAGTGAAGGCAACGCGGAAGGCGGTATCGCGCTTGACGCATATCTGAACCAGACGGACGCGCTCAGCGGCGGCAGGACGTGGCTGCGAGTGCTCGACGCGGTCGAAGGCGGCATCATGCCGCCCGCCGATTCGGAACAGCCCGATCCTCGCGAAACGCAGCAGGTCGTGGCGTGGATCGAATCGGATTTTCTGGCCGCTCAGTGCAGTCAGTCGGTCAGTTCCACAGCCGTTGTAATGCGCCGGCTGAACCGTCAGGAATACAACAACACGATTCGTGACCTTGTCGGCCTGGAACTCGATCTGGCTCGCCGCTTTCCTCCGGACGATGTCGGCTTTGGGTATGACAACGTCGGTTCGGCGCTGAACATATCGCCCGTCCATATCGAGAAGTATTTCGACGCGGCCGAACAGGCAATGGACGCGGCGATTCTGCTGCCCGATGTCGAACCCTGGTCGCCCGCGGAACTGATCGGGCTGAGAACCTATCCGCTGCCGGCGGACGCTCCGGTGGAATTCGAACATCACATGGCTCCGGGACGCTACCTCGCGGACTTCAGCCTGGTGCGAGTTGGCATTGCGGAATCTGTTCCACCGCCAAAGCTGGTGATTGGATTCGGCAGGGATCGTCGGACTGTCGAAGCCACTCGCGTGCAGGACGAAACGGTTGTCTATCGCTACTGGCTGACTGTGGCGGAAGGCGACAACCTGGTGCATGTCTCGCTGGCTCCGGGGCAGTCGGAAAGCCAGAATTTCGTCATGCCCGCCGAAGCCGCGGCAAACGTCAGCGGCGATCAGCGCTACGGCGGTGATCGGGGACTGCACGTGGATTCCATGGTCGTTCGCGGGCCTGTCCCCGTTGAACGAGACGACTTGCCGGAATCGCACCGGCACCTGCTGTTTTGCACTCCCGATTTCGGCGACGAATCACGCGTGGAATGTGCTGCTCAGGTGATCGGCAAGTTCGCGGAGCAAGCGTTCCGGCGGCCTGTGACGGAGGACGAAACAACGCGGCTGCTGGATGTGTTCCGGATGGCTCACGATCGCGGCGAAAGCTTCGAACGCTCGTGCCAGGTGGCGATGTCTGCCGTCCTGGTATCGCCGCAGTTTCTGTTTCTGGTGGAACCGGATGCTGCCACCGAAGACCGGCCGCTGACGGACTACGAACTTGCCAGCAGGCTTTCGTATTTCCTGTGGAGCACTCTGCCGGACAACGCGCTGCTTAACGACGCGCGACAGGGAATGCTGCGGCACAATCTTCGGTCGCATGTGATGCGGATGCTGACCGACCCGCGAGCGCAGGCGTTCGTGGAAAACTTCACCGGGCAGTGGCTGCAGCTTCGCCATCTGGACGGTGTGGCTCCCGACGAGGAGCTGTTCCCGGAATTCGACGACGCGCTGCGAACCGCGATGAAGAAGGAAACGGAGCAGTTCTTCGCTCACATCCTTCGCAACGATCGCAGCGTGCTGGAACTGCTGGACGCCGATTACACATTCGTCAATGAAGACCTGGCGCGGCACTACGAAATCAACGACGCGGTCACGGGGTCTGAATTTCGACTTGTCTCCCTGCCGGATGACCGGCGCGGAGGTGTGGTGACTCAGGCCAGCATCCTGACGCTGACGTCGAACCACAATCGCACGTCGCCGGTGAAGCGAGGCCAGTGGATTCTGCAGCAGTTGCTGGGAACTCCGCCGCCACCGCCTCCGCCGGGAGTCGTGCCGCTGGACGAAGGACAGCAGGCGGTCGAATCGGCGTCCCTGCGCGATCGGCTGGAACTGCACCGGTCCAACCCGGAATGTGCCTCCTGCCACAGCCAGATGGATCCGATGGGGTTCGCTCTGGAAAACTTTGACGCCGTCGGCCGCTGGAGAACGACGGACGGCGACTTTGCTATTGATGCGTCCGGGGAACTGCTCGGCGACCGCAGTTTTCAGGACGCAGCGGGCCTGAAACAGGTGCTGAAGTCGACCGAGACACGGAAATTCACGCGTTGCCTGATCGAAAACATGTTAACCTACGCTCAGGGTCGGGGACTGGAACCGCACGACTTCTGCACCGTGGAAGCGATCCGCGAACAGCTCATGAACGACGAGTATCGAATTCAGAATATCGTGTTCGGAATTGTTGAAAGCGAGGCGTTTCAAAACCGCGGCGTCTCGCGGGAATAGAGTTTGCCGTTTTAGCGGTTATGGAAGACCTACGGCTGTCGCACTCAAATTTGCGAAGGCGCTTTTCAACCAGGGAATGCAGCACATTCGTCCGGCTGGCTGACATCAGCAGTTCGTCAAAACTCCGGCCGCATCTCCTGCACCTTTCACGACGCACCTGAAAGTGGACACACACCATGAAGAAGCCACAACTTGATCGACGTTCCGTTCTGCGAGGCATGGGCGCAGCTCTGGCACTGCCGTGGCTGGAAGGTCTGCAGCCAACCGTCGCGAAGGCGGGCAGTTCGGCGGCGGCTGCCGCAGCAACTCCACCGGTTCGCATGTCCTTTTGGTACGTTCCGAACGGAGTCCATCTGCCAACATGGTTTCCCGAACATCCGGGAGTCCTGACCGAACTGCCGGCTACGCTGCAACCGCTGTCGTTTGCTCGCGACTATCTGAACTGTTTTCACGGGCTGACTCACAACACGGCCATGACCAACGGTGATGATGGAGGCTGCGGGCACGGTCAGGGTTCCGCCAGTTTTCTGACCGGAGCGCAGGCCTACCGGACTCAGGACGACGTCCGAGTCGACATTTCCATCGATCAGCTTTACGCGAAGCATGTCGGCAACGCCACGCGGTTTCCCAGCCTGGAACTCGGCTGCGAATCGCCTCGTTCCGGCAACGCGTTCGGGTACAGCGGCACCTATAAGACTCACATTTCCTGGCGCACGCCGACATCGCCGGCTCCGTACGAAATGAACCCCAAACTGGTCTTCGACCGGCTCTTCACAGAAGGCAGCAGCAAGCTGACTCAGTCGACCGTCGCTGAACGGGATTTCTATCGCAAAAGCATTCTGGACTATGTCGTCGACGACGCCAACCGCGTACGCAACCGCGTCGGTTCGCCGGACAAACGCAAGCTGGATCAGTACCTGACCGGAGTTCGCGAGGTTGAACGGCGCATGCAGAATGCTGCGATCACCGCCGATATTTCCGGCATCGATTTCACACGTCCGACCGGAATTCCGGAAGACTTCGACGAACACCTGCGCCTGATGTGCGACCTGACGGTGCTGGCGTTTGAAACGGACAGTACGCGAGCGTCGTCGTTCATGGTGACGAAGGAAGCCACGGATCGAAATTACCCGTGGCTGGGCTTCACCGACGGTCATCACGAACTGTCTCACCACGGCAACGAAGACGACAAAAACGCCAGGCTTCGCGAAATCGACCGCTACCACATTTCCATTCTGGCCTACATGGTCGAAAAAATGATGACGGTCGAAGAAGCCAACGGAACGACTCTGCTGGACAATTCAATGGTGCTCTACGGCAGCGGCATCAGCGATGGCGACCGCCATGATCACGTGAATCTGCCGGTGATCGTCGTCGGCAAAGGCGGCGGCACGTTCAAGGCCGGGCAGCATCTGAAGTGTCGTCCGGAAACGCCGATGTCAAACCTGCTGCTGGCCATGTTGCAGCAGGCAGGTGTGCCCGTCGATCGCTTCGGCGACAGCACAGAAACACTGCCGGGACTGCTGACGACGTAGCGAGGTTTCTGCGCCAGTTCGCTGACGCAATCCTCATCGGGGTTCAGGCCCTGCTGCCTTCGATCGGGGCTTAGCCCCCGAAATAACTGCAGGGACGCACGCGGTTGCAGCAAGCCTGGAAGCAGGCGATTCGGTTTGCGATCGTTTCGTTTCTGACGTCTGACATCTGCTATTCGTATTTGGCCCCGTAGCATTTCGTCCCCTATCTGACGGCGCTCTGCGTATGAACAGCCTTGTTCCGGTACCTTCTGTGTCAGTCGTTCGCCGCACTTCGATTATCGTAACCCTGGCGTATCTGACCGCATTCGGCGCGTTGGCCGGGCAACAATCGCTGGCTGCAGCCTCCGAGCAGCTTGCTGCTGACCTTCAAAGCGAAGACGTCGAAGTCCGCCGCCGAGCCGCACTCGCCACACGCAGCGCCGGCGAGCAGACTCAGCAGCAACTGCTGCCGCTGTTCAGCGAGCTGCTGGTCAGCGAGAAAGACGGTCAGGTGCGGCTTGCTGTCTTCGACACTGTTACCGACATGGGACCAGCCGCCGCAGGTGCCGTCCCCGCACTGATTCACACGCTGAAGACTGAATACGGGGGCAAGAGAAACGAAGAACTGCACCAGGACTATCGTTCCGCGATGGCGCTGGCGGCCATTGGTGCGTCGGCCGTCGAGCCTCTGCGCGAACTGCTGAGCGCCGAAGCAGACAACGTGCGAGCCGAAGTGGCCATGGCTTTGGGACGAATCGGACCATCGGCTGCCGCGGCGGTTCCCGAACTCGTCCAGGCGCTCAGTGACACCGAACAGCGGGTTCGTCTGGAAGCATCGACGGCTCTGGGGCGAATCGGCGAAGCGGCGGTCGAAGAACTTCTCAAAGCGTGTGAAGGCGAAAACCCGGACGTTCGAGCGGGCGCTGTGAGGGCGCTTGGAATTACGTCCAGCGCCGACGAACGCGTCCTGCAGTCGGTGCTGGCGGCGGTCCGCGAGGATTCCCCGGCAGCCGTGCGAGCGGCAGGTGTTACAGCGCTGTCGGCATTCGACATCGCCGATGACGAGCGGCGACAGATCCTGCTTCTGAATCTGCAAAGTTCCGACGAAGCCGTTCGCCTGGCGGCTGTGAACGCGCTGGTCAGTGATCGACCGCTGCTGAAAAAGCTTCAACCCGATTTGAGCGACCTGCTGACGGCGGATCATGCCGGAGTCACCTGGCATGCAGCGTTTCTTCTGCGGCAGCTTGGTCCGGAATCAGCACCGATGCTGATTGACGCGCTGCGGCGGCCGGGCAGCCGAATTGACCAGATCGGCGAGGCTCTGGCGCTGATCGGCCGCCCGATCGTCGAGCTGTTGAATGAGGCGCTTGTTGATTCCGACGCGCGAGTACGTCAGGGAGCGGCTTTGGCACTCGGTCAGATCCTGCCGCTTGCTCCCGGGACTGTGCAGAAGCTCTCGGCGGGACTCGCCGACCCGGACCGCAACGTGCAGGCCGCATTTCTGACTGCCATCGGCAATCTCGGGCCACGGGCTCGCGAAGCGGTGCCGGCAATCCGAGAAAAACTGCATGATGATTCGCCCGCGATTCGTCAGCAGGCCATCGGCATACTG
Organism: uncultured Planctomycetaceae bacterium; assembly: GCA_964531585.1. Taxonomy (GTDB): domain Bacteria; phylum Planctomycetota; class Planctomycetia; order Planctomycetales; family Planctomycetaceae; genus JAWKUA01. Next base: position 18,239 of record CAZHET010000009.1, read on the forward strand.
TTCGAAGCCGCCGAACGCGATGCGGCACTCATCGATGACTTCGCGGCGATGCTCAGCGACGATGATCCGAACGTGCAGCGGCGGGCCATCGATGCGATTCGTTCGGCCGGGCCGCTCGGTCGCCGCGCCCTTCCGGCAGTCGTTGACAAGCTCAGAAGTCCGGACGGCGACGTGCGCATCGCCGCGGCAGCGATGATCGGCAGTCATGGCCGAGCCGCCGCCGAAGCTGTGCCGGCACTGACGGAACTGCTGGACAGTGATGATCCCAAGCTGAAAGTTGTCGTCACGCAGACGCTTAGTGAACTGGGTTCCGCGGCGCTGCCTGCTTTCGACAGACTGACAACGATGCTCGATGACGAAAACGTCGACGTCCGCGCGGCCACGGTACGAACTATCGGCAACCTTGATCTGGAACCGCCGGTGATTCGCCCGTTTCTGGCCAGGGCACTGCACGATCAGGAGTCAGACGTACGTCGGCAGGCTTTTCGAGGTCTGCAGCGATTCGGTCGGCGCGGGAACATTTTTCTTCCCGACATTATTCTGCTGGCGGCCGATGAGGACAGCAGCCGCTTTTTGAACCGCGCGCTCGAACGTTATGAAACTTACGACATCGAACCGCAGACGGTCTCGGAACTGGTTGCCCATCTGGATCACGAAAGCGACGCCGTCCGTCTGCTGGCGATCAGGTTTTTGGGAATCGCCGGCCCCGCGGCAGAATCCGCGGTTGCTCGTTTGGAGTCATTCGGGTCGGACGAAAACGAAGAAATCCGCGCTGCGGCGGAAACTGCGCTGGGGAGACTTCGAGGCGCGCCGGCTGCGACCGCCGAACCAGCGGTCGAACCGTAGCAGAACTCCGCTTCATCGGGACGCGCCAGCAGATGCACGCTTACTTCCAGCGACGCTTCCATTCCGCGTAATAATCGAACTCGGCAGCCAGTCCGATCACTGTCAGGTACTGGGACAATCCGTCGTAGATCTTCAGTTCCCAGTCCTTGAAAGGAAAGCGGGACCACTTCGAGTGGTTGCGCCAGTTACTGCCGCCGGTGAACGGTTCGAAGTCGTATCGGTTCTCAACACGAAAGGTCGTTTCGCCGGCAGAGTGAGATACCGACTCCAGAACAAACCGATTGTCCGCGTAAAACATCCGCTTGTTCTTTTGCTCGGCCAGCATTTTTCCGGATCGTTGAGCGAACTCGGCGGCACCCGGATTGCCGGCGAAATGTTTTCGCGCGATTTCGAGCTGGCGTGCCATCTCCTTTTTGACGCCCGGCGAGTTTTCATAAATGTACGATCCAATGTCGACGGCGGATGGTTCGCCCCACAACACAGGGATGACTCGGACATAAGTGCGAATGAGGAGACTGGCCTCCGGCATTCCCTTGGCCGCTCCGGCCGCTCCGATGCCCTGATACAGCGTATAGAGGAATGCTTTTTCTGTGGCTGTGATTTTCGCTGACTTCTCGCCATCAGCCGCTTTGGCGGTGATCACGTCGATCATCGCCTGAGTCCATGCGAAAGAATCTTTGGCCGCCTGTTCTGCTCGGCGTTTGGCCTCGTCAATCGCTGTTTCGGCTGCATTCTTTGCCTGATTCGCGTAGTTCGTCGCCTGTTCTGTCCAGCCTGGGCCAGCCATTCCTGTTTTCCTGGGTTGCATGAGTATGGGTGCGAATGTCAGCCGTGCTTTTGCTTGTGCCAGTGAATCGTTGTGACGATGGCTCACTGATGGACACGGAATTCAGCATTCGGACAGAATCACACTGTGACTTTGTCGTTGACTTCCTTGCCGGCGAATTTCAGCGTTACCTGTCGAATGCGCAGCCTGGCGTATTCGTGCGATGCGACGGTGATCGAAGCGTCCGAGAATTTCGTCAGTTCAATGACGACTCCCATGCCGGCCCCGAATGAGAAATTCGCGCCGGCCTGCGGGTTGATGAACGTTTTCGACAACTCGAACTCGTTCCACTGGTCTGCGTCGGTCGGCCACTTTGGCGTGATTTCGACTGACGCAAGATCTTTCCGTTCGTTCGTCCGTTTGGCCGTGTCGTTGAACTGAAAGAATGCGATCCGGCAGCGACAATGTTCGCGAAAGACGGTGTCAAAGAACTGTTGTGACGACGCTTCCGCCCGGACGGAGACTGTCAGACGATACGTTCCGGCAAACGGGCTGCGGACTTCCTGAGCCAAAAATGCCGTCGGGGTACCGGTAATCTCAAACGGCGACACCGTCGAATCCGGGCTGCCAAATCCCAGCACCGCATCAGTTGCTCCGGCAGAATCGCCGGGAGTCAGACGCACGCCGAAGTCAGCATCGTCAGCGGCGATCGGGTCTGCTCGCCAGCCTTTGGGTCGACTGGCCGCGGTGACCGGAATCAGCGACGGTTCGGCGCTGAAACCCGTCTGCATCAGCTGCTGGTCCGGATCGTAGTCGGGAACTCGCAGAACACTGCCGCCTGCGACCGCGCGAGCCGCCGTGGCAGGAGAATCTCCCAGCAGCTTCCACAGCGGTTCACCTTCCGTCAGTCGGTGCAGCCGGCCGAGTCGATCAGGAAATGTCGCCTGGTAATCCATGCCCAGCAGATGAAACATAGACGCCGTCAGGTCACCAGGTTCAACTCGGTCCGTCGCCGGATAGGCTCCGTCCCTGTCGCTGGAACCGTAAACCTGTCCGCCGCTGATTCCGGCACCGGCCAGCACGCAACTGAAGACAGCTCCCCAGTGATCGCGACCGCCATTCGCGTTGATCTTCGGCGTGCGACCGAATTCGCCGATTGCCACAACGAGCGTCTCGTCCAGCAGGCCGCGTTCGTCCAGATCCTGAATCAGCGCGGTGTAGCCGACGTCGAACATGGGACACAGCACGTCTTCCACACGATCGGCGTTCTGAGCGTGAGTGTCCCACAGCGGATTGTCGACTGCGTTGTCGCCCGGTTCGCGCGGCCACTGCACATGGACCAGCCGCACTCCGGCTTCGACCAGTCGTCGGGCCAGCAGCACGCACTGTCCCCAGCGGTTGCGACCGTAGCGATTTCGCACTTCGTCCGGTTCTTCGCTGACGTTGAAGGCTGTTCGGGCCTTGCCGGAAGTCAGCAGATCAAAGGCCTGCTGCTGATAGGTGTCGTAGAGCTGAACAGCCAGGTCGGACCGGTCGAAGCGGGTATTCAACTGAGCCAGCAGGTCGTGCCGCAGGTTCATTCGCGGCGTCGTGACATCCGTACTTTTCAGACTTTCGATCTCGTAGCGACCCGCCGATGGATCACCGACGAACAGTTCCGGATTCCACTGCGATCCCATAAAACCGCCGGTCTGGCCGGCGGGCGTGACGTTTTCGTTCAGACGGTTTACATCCGGAAGCCAGACGCTGGTGAGAGCCGGAATTCGGTCAGCGGGCTTCAGCAGCTTGACCACCGATCCGAAGTACGGCCAGTCCGTCTCGGTGATGATGCGAGCGTTCGCTCCGCGGTATTTGTACCCCGTCAGCACCCATGCTCCGCTGGACGAATGGATGTTGTCGTCCGTCGCGACCGACCGGATGACCGCCAGCTTGTCGGCAATCGCCGCGGTGCGAGGCAACAGTTCACAAAACTGAATGCCGGGAATGTTGGTGCTGATCGGTTTGAACGGACCACGGATGCCTTCGGGAGCCTCCGGTTTGGGATCGAAGGTTTCGTGCTGCGGCGGTCCCCCGGCAAGGTACAGAAAGATAATGTTCTTCGCTTTGCCGAAGGCTGTTCCGGCGCTGCCCAAATCCGCAGCGCGAGACTGAGCCTGCAGCAACGAAGCCAGGGAGAGTCCGGGAACAGCCAGCGATCCGGATCGAATCGCCTGACGTCGGGACATCAGGTGCTGAAGCTGCGAACCGATGAGGGCAGGTCGAGTCATAGGAGGTTCTCGCTGCATGTGCTGGCCAGGCGGGTCGTGACACGTCAACTGATGATATTCAAACGTGCGTTCGCAGAGTATGGAAGACTGCGGATTTTTTGCCACGTCGCCGATGCTGCCAGCATCGGCCGGGACGCGACGCGGGATGAAACGCCCGTCGGGTTTCGCAACTGGGAACAGGGGACAACCAGGATGTGCGCGGCTACGATCATTGGGAATCGGTTTTGTCTTGTCCATTTTCGATCTACCGGACGGCTGCGGACATGCTCCCCAACACCTGTCAACTTTGCCACTGGCGAAGGACTCTGTTGTTCTTCGCCGCTCTGACGTTTGTCTCCGCGGGACTCGCGCGGGGACAGAGTTCAGAATCGCCGTTTCTGGCGCTGCATCCGGACAATCCGCACTACTTTCAGTGGAGAGGTCAGCCGACGATTCTGGTCACGTCGGGTGAACACTACGGAGCTCTGCTGAATCTGGACTTCGACTACGAGAAATACTTCAGCGAACTGCAGCGGCACGGCCTGAATCACACGCGAACGTTTTCGGGAGTGTACCGCGAAGATGCGAACGCGTTTCAGATCACTGCCAATACGCTCGCGCCGCTGCCGAATCGTTATGCCTGCCCCTGGGCTCGCAGCGATCAGCCGGGCTACCATGTCGGCGGAGCCGCGACGTTGTCGTCCCCGCCGTTTGAAAACGACATCGCTCTGCGCGTTGTCAATTCCGAGCATTGACGCGATGACTGTGCAGGAAGTGAAATGACTGTGCAGGAAGTGAATCGGGACAGCGATGCGGCCCCGGTCTCAGCCGTGAACCTGATCGGCGCGGAACTGACGTTTTCCGGTGCGCAGCAGGCCGTCATCCGCATTCCGGAACTGATCATCAGGCGCGGCGAGTTCGTGGCAATCGTCGGCCCGTCCGGTTGCGGCAAGTCGACACTGCTGCGCATGATCGCCGGACTGCTGATTCCAACGGTGGGATTGGTGCGAACCGGATCGGTGCGAACCGGATCGGGCGCTCGTGTGTCCGGGTGTCGTGTTGGATTCGTCTTTCAGGACGCCACTTTGCTGCCGTGGCGCTCGGCCGTGGACAATGTCTGCCTTCCAGCAGAACTTGGTGCTGCAGAAACTCGGGGCACTCGTCAGCAGGCGCTCGACCTGCTGCAACTGACGGGGCTGCCTGCTGCCGATGCCGACAAGCGTCCGGCTCAGCTTTCCGGCGGAATGAGAATGCGGGTGTCACTCGCCAGAGCGCTGGTCACTGAACCGGAACTGCTGCTGCTGGACGAACCCTTTGCCGCGCTGGACGACATTCTGCGCTCGCAGCTCCAGCAGGAAGTCAGACGGATCCACAATCAGCGAGGTGTGACGACGGTCCTGGTGACTCACAATATTCACGAAGCGGTGTTCATGAGCGATCGAGTGCTCGTGATGGGCGGCCTGCCTGCAACAGTAACAGGGGAGATCGCAGTTCCGCTTCCGGTTGAACGAACAAACGCTGACCGGACGTCACCGGAGTTTGGTGCCGTTGTGAGGCAGGTGATGGACACGCTGCACGTCTGACGCCAGGGCCGAATACACTGTCCTTTCCAGTGAAGCACCTCCAGTGAAGCACCTCCAGAGAAATACCTCCAGTGAAACACCGATGACCGGACTTCGAAATCAACACAACGCTCCGCCAGCGAAAGCGAAGACAGCGAAAGCGAAGGCTGTTCGGGTTCTGCTCCCGCCAGCAGTTCTGCTCCTGCTGGCGGGACTGTGGCAACTGCTGATCATCGTCACGCGAGTGTCGCCGATCATTGTACCGTCGCCGAAAGCCGTCGCGCTGGCGTTTGCGGGGATGTCCGACATACTGACGTCGGCCACTCTGCGAACCGCCGCGGCTGCGGGCACGGGCCTGCTGGGAAGCGCGGTGCTGGGATTCCTGACCGCGTTCGTGTTCGCTCAGTCGCGGCTTGTGCGAACCGCGCTGTATCCCTACGCGATTCTGCTGCAGACCGTGCCGATCATCGCAGTGGCTCCGATCGTGATCATTTCTTTCGGTCGGGGCTTCCACAGTGTGGCGCTGGTGGCCCTCATCATCAGCATCTTTCCGGTCATTACCAGTACGACGACGGGGCTGCTGCAGGTGGAGACGAATCTGCTCGACCTGTTCCGGCTGAATTCCGCGACGTGGTGGCAGACCTTGTGGAAGCTGCGCCTGCCGTCCGCTCTGCCCTATGTCATCAGCGGAATTCGCATTGCCAGCGGGACGGCGGTCGTCGGGGCGATCGTCGGCGAATTCTTTGTCGGTTCCAGCCAGCCGGGGCTGGGAGCCCTGATTCAGCGCAAGAGCAGCGGTGGGTTTCAGATGGACGAACTCTACGCGACCGTGATTGCCGCCGCGCTGCTGGGAGTGCTGTTCTTTGCCGTGATCACAGCGGTTGGTGAAGCCGTTCTGAGCCGATGGTTCGGCACAAGTCTTGGCGGGCAGGTGTAGGAACAATGGCGGCTTCCGGCGTACTGGCCGAGTTCATTGTTCCTGAATCGCCCTGATCAGCAGCTCACGAACCGCCTTCGGATCTGCTCCCGCAACCTGTTTCATGATCATGCCGATCATCGGACCAACAGCCTGCTGCTTGCCGGCCTTGACGTCGGCAACGGCGTCGGGTTTGGCTGCGATGGCCGCAGCAATCGCTGCTTCCAGGGCACCCGTGTCGCGGACGGTCTCCAGTTTGCGTTCGGCGATGATGCGGTCAACATCCTCTGCCGCGACGGATTCGTCGGCGGCAGCCTGTTCTCGCAGTGCGGCGTAGACGTCGCGAGCACTCTTCGTTGTCAGGCGTCCGGCGGTCACCCACGTCAGCAATGCCCCGAGAATTTCCGCCGTGATCGGAAATTCAGCAAGCGTTCCTTTGCCGGCGTTGAGGTCGCGCAGGACGTCCTGTGTAACCCAGTTGGCAGCAACCTTGCCGTCGCCGCAGCGCTGAGCGACGTCTTCAAAGTATGCGGTCAGCTCCGGCCCCTGGCCGAGGATGACACCGACGTCGTATTCGCTCAGGCCAGGAATTTTCCGGAAGCGAGCTTGTTTGACAGCCGGCGTTTCCGGCAGCGACCGGCGGACGGCATCGACTTCTGCTTCGGTCAGTACCACGGGAACAAGATCCGGGTCCGGAAAGTAGCGGTAGTCGGAGGACTCTTCCTTCTCTCGCTGAGCAAACGTTTTGCCGCCGTCCGCATCCCAGCCGCGAGTCACTTTCGGAGCGTCATTGATTGTAAGGCCGGTTTTCTGATACTCGCGGAACTGCCGCTTTGCTTCATATTCAATCGCCAGCTCAACATTGCGGAAGCTGTTCATGTTCTTCAGTTCGACAATCGGGGTCGCGGTTGTTGAACCATCACCGTTGTCGATGTGCAGGTTGACATTGGCATCGCACCGCAGCGAGCCTTCCTGCATGTTGCAGTCGGAAACTCCGATAAACAGCAGCAGTGATCTCAGGTCTTCCAGATAGCGCTTTGCTTCCGCGGCGGATCGCAGGTCCGGCTCGCTGACGATTTCCAGCAGCGGCGTGCCGGTGCGATTCAGATCGACGAGACTGTCACCGCCGCGGCCGGATTCGTCGTGAACGTTCTTGCCGGCGTCTTCTTCCAGATGAGCCCGCGTGATGCGGATTCGCCGCGGCTCTGCACCCGGTTCATCACCGGCGATGTCCAGCCAGCCGTGCTCACTGAACGGCAGATCGTACTGGCTGATCTGGTACGCCTTCGGCAGATCCGGATAGTAGTACTGCTTTCGGTCCCACTTGGTGAAGTGCGGAATGTTGCAGTTCAGCGCCAGAGCAGTCTTCAGCGAGAGATCGAAGGCATGGCGGTTCATCACGGGCAGCGAGCCGGGCAGTCCCAGGCACACGGGACACGTCTGCGTGTTCGGATTGTCCGGGTTGAACTCGTTCGCGCAGCCGCAGAACAGCTTGGATTTCGTCTTCAACTGCGTGTGAACTTCAAGTCCGATGATGGTCGTGTAGTCGGGCATGGAATTGTGTGAGATTTTATATTCAGCCGAATGTGGTTTCTGAACAGGCGATTCGGCTGATTATGATTTTCGCAGTTTCAGCGGCATGAACAGGTCGGCCAGCGTCACTTCGCCGGAAACCAGTTCGTCGGAGTACTGATTCTGGCGAAGTCCGGTGGAGGTGACCATCGTCAGAAACACGGATTTGTTCGTTTTCGTCCGGTCGCGAAACACGGCCAGCTTGCGGCGCAGTTCATCGGCATAACGCCTGTCGATGGCGAACGGTGCGTCCGTGAATTTCATTTCGCAGATGTTGATGCACTGGTCATTGCGGTCGATCAGCAGATCGATCTGAGCACCTTCGTCGCTGCCTCCTGCCGACCGGTGGTGCCACGACGCTTCTTCCGTCAGGACCCCGGAAATTCCCAGCGCCACCTTGATCTGCTGTGTGTGTTTCAGACACAGGCTTTCGAACGCGTAGCCGCACCAGCTTTTGTACTTCTGCCCGGAAGACTTCGTCAGCCAGACGTCGGAGCCGCTCATGCGATTGGTTTCGATCCACTTGACGTAGAACAACGAGTATTCGTCGATCAGCCGCAGCAATGAGTTCTTGCGGATGGCATGCAGCGCCGGCATTTCGCGGATGAATCCGGATTCGGTGAGTTCGTTCAGCACCTTCGTCAGTGTACCGCCACTTTCAAGTTCGACGGCCTGAACCAGTTCCGCGCGAGTCAGTCCCTGGTGTGTGGCGGCCAGTGCCCGGATAAGCGCCTCGTGACGTTCGGAATTTTCAAACAATGCGGCATACAGATTGTCGAATTCGCGAGCCAGCAGGCCATCTTTGGCGAAACACAGGTCGTCGATGTTCTGAGCGGCCGAGCGCCCCCGCTTCACACGCTGCATGTAGATCTGACCACCGGCGGCTGTCCAGCGGCTCTGAAAAGACCAACTTTATAATCAGCCGAATCCCTGTTTCAAAAGTACGATTCGGCTGATTATAAAATCGTGACGGTCAGACGCGTGCCTGTTCCAGCAACCGTGCGGCGCGCAGCAGACGGGATTCCCCGAAGGCAGGAGCCTGCAACTGCAGGCCGATCGGCAGCGATGATGAGCCTTGACCGCACGGGACGGAAATCGCCGGAATCCCCGCCAGGTTTGCCCCGATCGTGTACAGATCGTTCAGATACATTGCCAGCGGATCATTCAGTTTTTCGCCCAGCCGAAAGGCGGGCGTTGGTGCCACCGGCCCCGCGATCACGTCGACACTGGCGAATGCCTTGTCGTAGTCCTCCCGGATGCGGCGTCGAACTTTCAGCGCCTTCAGGTAATACGCATCGTAGTAGCCGGCGGAAAGCGAGTAGGTTCCCAGCATGATACGGCGTTTGACTTCCGGGCCGAATCCTTCGCCTCGGCTGCGACAGTACAGGTCGATCATGTCGTCGAAGTTTTCGGCGCGGTGGCCGTAGTGGATGCCGTCGTAGCGAGCCAGATTGCTGGAAGCTTCACTGGGAGCGATCAGGTAATACGTGGCCACGCAATACTTCGCATGCGGCAGTTCCACCGTGCTGACGGTGGCTCCGGCGGCTTCGAGCTTCGCGATCGACTCCCGCACCGCAGCGGCGACTTCGGGGTCGATGCCTTCACCATAGTGTTCTTCGACGATGCCGATGCGAAGTCCGGAAAGCGACTGATTGAGATCGTCCGGATACGGCGAAACCGGGCAATCGACCGACGTCGAATCGCGAGCATCATGCCCGCTGATTGCCTGCAGCAAAAGTGCGGCTCCGGTTGTGTCTCTGGCGAACGGGCCGATCTGGTCGAGCGAACTCGCGAACGCGATCAGCCCGTAGCGGGACACGCGCCCGTAAGTGGGCTTCATACCGACGACGCCGCAGAATGATGCCGGCTGTCGAATCGAACCGCCGGTGTCAGAACCGAGAGCCAGCGGTACCATGCCCGCGGCCACGGCCGCCGCCGAACCACCGCTGGAACCGCCGGCGGAGTGTTCGGTGTCGAACGGATTTCGAGCGGCCCCGAAGAACGATGTTTCCGTGGACGACCCCATCGCGAACTCGTCCATGTTCGTCTTGCCGATGATGACAGCGTCTTCGGCCAGCAGGCGTTCGACGACATGAGCGTCGTAAGGTGGCTTGAAGTTCTGCAGCATCCGGCTGCCGCAGGTTGTGCGGATTCCGGTCTGGCACATGTTGTCCTTGATTCCCACAGGAATCCCGTGCAGCAGTCCCACGGACGCGCCCGATTTCCGCCTGCTGTCGATTGCGTCTGCCTGAGCGAGCGCGCCGGCTTCGTCGACAGAAATGAAAGCGTTGAGCGTCGGATTGCGCTCGCGGATACGTGCCAGGCATTCTTCGGTCAGCGCGCGGCTGGTCAGTTCGCCGGACTGCATCGCCGCAACGAGTTCACTTGTTGACTGAGCCGCGTCATCAATTTGTGCCATGGGCAACTACTTGTCGTTCGAACGCCTAACAGGACAGCGCCAGGTTCTGAATCGAATTCGCCGTAAATTACTTTCAGCACGCGATTTGCGTCAAACGCATTCAGTACCTATTCCGTTCCGTAATAATATTCTGCAAGCTACTGACAGTAAACGACTTGCGTCGACTCGTGCGCGGATGTTGGCGCTGTCCAGTTAGAGTCTGACTTTGTCAGAACTGCGCCGTGCAGGATTTTATGCGACCTGTAACAGTCCGTGGAAGTGAAGGCGGACGTGTGCTCCGAGAAGTGACTGGCCACGTGTCGTCAGTCACCCGCGCCGAGTTCACAGGACTCTTCCGATCAGGCCGCGAACGTGCAGGCGTTTCAGTTGCCGAGTCACAGCATTCGCACGCCGTCGCGCCGTCGAAAAAGGTCTCGGTCACGGGGGTCTCGGTAGAGTTGGCGGCGAATGTCAGCATTGTGGAAGCCACCTCGTTCGTGAAGTCCCGAAAAGACGGCCTGAATGATCTTCACGTCCTCGCCGCGAGCCGGATTGAAGCCCGCGCAGCCGTTCGCCCGGCACGGGAGTGAGTTTGTGGGGTGCCGTTCCATCCGGAAACAGTCCCCCGTGTCGAATTTCGGCGTTCATTCGACGGGTTCAGCCATTGACACATCATGGGAACAGGCACCAGACGAGGGCAACTGCGAGGACGCACCGAACCGTGGGGAGGAAGCCTGCGAATGTGTTGCGTAAGTGTCGGCCTGAGTGTCGGCAGGGTGGCGCTGTCCATGGGGTGAAAGTATGCCACTGGCATTGCCAGTGTTTCTTGCTGACAGACTGACGGCACTGGCAGAGCCAGTGGCACACATCAGGTTGCGATGCCAGTGCCACCACGCGAACGAAGTCGCACACAAAGCCACAAAGGTACAAAGCCGCACCGGGTACCACAGCTTGCCGTTCAGGCAAGCTGTGCCGCGCAGCGGTCGGAAAGCCCTGCCAGGCCGCACTGAAACAACTGCCGGCCGCCGCTCGCGTGCAGCCCGCCCAACTCAGCTTTGCGGCAACAAGCCACACACGTTGCCAGGACACCCGGATCTGGCTCCGCTGAAGTCGACACCGCAGTGCCTCCGTGCCTTTGTGTGAGCCCAGCCATCCCGTCGTCTTCGCGCACCCCCGCATGCGAGGCCGCAGCGGAAGCCGAAGTCGTCCGGGAAGAAACGAAAACAAGGCGGACAGAAAGGTCACAAACGGTCCCTTCGTGAGCTGATCCCGAGCGAAGAATGTGACACCGTCACACCCTGCGTTCCCGACGCCTGCCGCCGCTGCGGCGGGGATCTGCAGGCCACCGACACCGATCCGAAGCGGCATCAGGTCTGGGACTTGCCGCCGATCAGGCCGGTCGTCCATGAATATCAACTCTTCCGCGGTCATTGCCCATGCTGCGGCATCACCACACAGGCACAGTTGCCGCCTGGCGTGCCGACCGGACAGTGCGGACCACGACTGGCCGCGTTCACCGGATTGTTGATGGGACACTTCCGTCACAGCAAGCGCCGCACGTCGATGTTCCTGGGAGACCTGCTGAACATTCCCTGCAGTCCGGCGTGGACCGTCAAAATTCAGAATCTCGTCAGCGAAGCGGTTGCCGCTCCTTACGAACAACTTCGCGGCGAACTCGAAAAGCAGACGCAACTGTTTGTCGATGAATCGCCGACCAAAGAGCAGCGGATGAAAGCCTGGTTGTGGGTGGCCGTTGCTCCGTTGTTCGCCGTGTTTGGCATCTTCGGCAATCGGTCGCGGGAGTCGCTCGTGTCGCTCATCGGACCAGTTCAACAGCCTGCTGCTGCGCGGCAGCTACAGCGGCAACGCCAGGCTGATCGGCTTCTGCGACGAGATCCTGCCTCGCAAGGAACACCTGTGGACGTTTCTGGAAGTCGAAGGGATTGAGCCGACCAACAACACGGCTGAACGGACGCTGCGACCGGCGGTGATCTACCGCAAGCTGAGCTTTGGCACGCAGAGTTCCCGGGGGAGCCGCCATTTGGAACGCATCCTGACGGTTTCGGAAACCTGCCGCCTGCAGAACCGCAATGCCTACGAATACCTGATCGCCGCGATGCACGCCCATTTCAGCCAGCAATCCGCCCCCTCGCTCCAACGCCGTTAAGAGTTTTTCCCCCGGAAAACACGCTCGTTTAACCCGTGGCC
>CAZHET010000010.1:0-30410 GCA_964531585.1 uncultured Planctomycetaceae bacterium
GGAGTGGGGGCGACGAGATGGGAGGGCGAGGCTCCTGCCGAGCCGTTGACGCGTCGGGCGTTGTTTGGCACACGTGGCTCAGCACGAGCTTCGCCCTTCCACGACGAACTGCAGTGCTCGTCATTCCATCTCGATCACCACTTCCGAATCCGCTCCGGACATCATCTCGTCGTAGCGTTTGCGCACCTCGTCGTGTGAGACGTCGTCGGTGCGTGTCGCGATCGTCCAGCGGTGGCCGAACGGATCATCGATGGTGCCGGACCGGTCGCCGTAGAACTGATCGCACAGGGGCTTGAATTCTGTCGCGCCGGCTTTGATGGCCGCGTCGAAGACAGCGTCGGCATCTTCCACGTAAAGCATCAGCCCGACGGCCGAACCGCCCAGTGTTGCGGGAGCCCTGATGTCCATTTCCGGATACTCGTCGGCCAGCATGACGCGAGCGTTTCCGATCTGCAGTTCGGCGTGCGCGATACGGCCGTCTTCCCCCGGCAGCCGCAGCAGTTCTTCAGCGCCGAAGACCTGCCTGTAGAAGTCGATGGCCTTGTCGGCGCCCTGAATGATCAGGTAACACGTGATGGAAGTATAACCGTCGGGAACCCAGGGCATTGCGTTTGGCATCGGACGCACCTCGTGATGTCAGCGGAGTTTTCGTGAACGCAGCATGACGGGTGCCGGGGCGTTCGGCAACCTGGTGACGCTGACCAGGCAGCTCAATCGGGATGCTCGAACCTCGCGCTGGCTTCTCCTACACTTTGGGTACCAAACCCGTTGCCCTTCAATCGGAAACACGTCGCTCATGGTTCACCCAGTTCTGATCAACGGCGAATGGATCACATCTGCGGCGACGCAGACCTTCCAGGCCGTCAACCCCGCCACCGAACAGCCGCTTCCCGGTGATTTCCCCATCAGCCCGTGGCCGGAAATCGATCGTGCCATCGCCGCGGCCGCGGATGCGTCACGACAGACGCGTGGCTGGCCGGGCGTACGCTTTGCGAACTTCCTGGAAGAATACGCATCGGAAATCGAAACCCGCACGGCGGCGCTGGTTGATGCGGCTCACGCAGAAACGGGGCTGCCGAAATCACCTCGACTGCACGACGGCGAACTGCCTCGCACGACGAACCAGCTTCGCCAGGCGGCTGGGGCTGCTCGCACGAATTCGTGGCGTTCGCCGACCATCGACACCACTGCCGGAATTCGTTCCATGCTGGGACCGATCGGTCCGGTCGTTGTGTTTGGGCCGAACAACTTTCCATACGCCTTCAACGGCATCAGCGGAGGTGACTTTGCCGCAGCCATCGCCGCCGGAAATCCCGTCATTGCCAAGGGACATTCATCGCATCCGGAAACAACCCGCATCTTCGCCGAGGCTGCGCTGGCTGCGATTCAGAAAACCAATATGCCCGCGGCTCTGGTGCAGTTGATCTACCGTACCAGCCACGAAGACGGCTACAAACTGGTCAGCGATCCGCGTATCGCCGCCAGCGGATACACGGGAGCACGCCACACGGGGCTGAAGCTGAAAGCCGCCGCGGACAAGGCGGCCAAGCCGTTCTATGCCGAATTGTCGAGCATCAACCCCGTGTTCGTGCTGGACGGAGCACTCGCTGAACGAGCCGATAAGATCGCCGATGAGTTCAGCGGAAGCTGTCTGATGGGAACCGGCCAGTTCTGCACGAACCCCGGTCTGGTGATTCTGCCATCCGGCACCGCGGGCGACGCGTTCGTGAATCTGGTAGCCGAACGATTCTCAGCGGCTGCTGTCGGCACGATGCTGAACGAAGGTGTGCGGAAAAGTTTTTCCGCCGGAGTCAGGGCTCTGCAGGATGCCGGAGCAACTCTGGTCATCGGTGGCCAGCCCGGCGGAGGCACCGGCGTCAGCTTTCAAAATACGCTGCTGACGGTGAGCGGTGCGAAGTTCCTGCAGGATCCGATGGCCTTTCAGACGGAAGCGTTCGGCAACGGTTCGCTGTTCGTCCTGGCCGACAGTGCCAGCCAGATGCTGGCGATTGCAGAAAGCCTGGAAGGCAACCTGACCGGCTGCCTGTACACCGCGACGGACGGCAGTGACGACGATAGCTATGCTCAGATTGAGCCGGCGCTGCGGACGAAAGTCGGCCGCATTCTGAACGACAGGATGCCGACGGGAGTCGCCGTGTCAGCGGCGATGAACCACGGCGGCCCGTTTCCCGCGACGGCTCATCCAAACTTCACGGCGGTCGGCATTCCGGCGTCGATTGGTCGCTTCGCGGCTCTGTATTGCTACGACAACGTGCGCCCCAATCGCCTGCCGGAAGTTCTGCAGGACAAGAATCCCGGCGACACATGGCGACGCGTGGATAGCGTATGGACGATGGATGATGTGAGCTGAATTGCGAGCAGTGATGTAGGCTGAAGTGCAGGCGTTGAAGTCTGGTCATTCCACAGCTTGCGAGTACCACATTCTGCCGTTCGCGGGTTGTGCAGTGCAGTGTCCTGAAACCGCTTTTCGACGCAACGGACGGTGCAACGGAAACAGAGGGTGTTCATTTTCCATGTACGATCGCACGGGACAGGTTTCCTCTCACGCTCGCATGACGGCGGTTTGCCGATGGGTTCCGTTTGCACTTGTTGTTTGGCTTGGCTGCTGCTCCGTCGCAGCAGCGTCAGGAATCAACCCGGACGGCATTTCCGGACGGCTGGTCATTTGCGGCGGCGGGGCAATTCCGCAAGCCGCTCGTGAAGCCTTCGTCGACACGGTGAACGCGGCGAAAAGCCCAACCGGCGTGGTTATTATTGGAACTGCTGCGTCCGACCCGAATGCCGCGATCGCGGAATCGGCGGCGGCGTGGGTCGAAGCCGGTCTTTCCGCCGACCAAATCCAACCGGCTGAAGTCGAACCTTCAGAACTCGCCAGTCAGATCGACAACGCGGCGGCGGTGTGGATCGCCGGCGGGCAACAAAGCCGGCTCGCCGATGCGTTCGTCGGCACGCCTGTCGAATCCGCTCTGCAGCGGCTGCTGGAACGCGGCGGAATCATCGGCGGCACGTCGGCCGGTGCCGCCATTATGTCTCGCGTAATGATCGCCGGCGGAGACACCGAACCACAGATCGCCGCGGGGCTGGATCTGCTGCCGGGAGCAATCATCGATCAGCATTTTCGTCAACGAAACCGTCAGCAACGTTCGCAAACGGCCGTCGACTCTCACCCGGAGCGCTTCGGGCTGGGGATCGACGAAGCCACCGCTGTGCTCGTTCAGGGCCGCAACCTGGTCGTCGTCGGAGAAGGCTCGGCGACGGTGATGCTGGCTGAATCGAAGTATCGCGGCGCGACGGAATTTCCAATTGAAGCCGGACAGGTCAGCGACATCGTGCAACTCCAGCGCGCGTCACGCGACCGTTCAGCCGGAATTGATCCGGGAATTCCTCAGCACGGTGCGCCGATCGTCGAGTCCGGTGCGCTGGTGATCGTGGGTGGCGGAGCGATGCCGGACGATGTCGTCGAACGTTTCATCGAACTCGCCGGCGGCAGCTCGGCTCGCATCGTCGTGCTGCCAACCGCGGTGCCTCGGCGGCAGGCGTTTCGCGAAGGCGTTCCCGATTTTCTCGCGAATGCCGATGTGGAAGACGTTCGGGTTCTGCCTCACAGCCGACCGGACGAAATCGCTTCGGAAGAATTTCAGACCGAGTTGAAGCGAGCGACAGGGATCTGGTTTGGAGGCGGTCGGCAGTGGCGATTCGTCGACGCATACGAAGGCACCAACGCGATCGAACTGTTTCACGATGTGCTGAAACGCGGCGGAGTCGTCGCCGGCAGTTCCGCCGGGGCGACCATTCAGGGCGAATATCTCGTGCGCGGCCATCCGCTGGGCAACACCGTGATGATGGCTGAAGGCTATGAACGAGGATTCGGTTTTCTTCCCGCAGTCGCCATCGACCAGCACTTCAGCCAGCGCGGTCGCCGCCCGGATTTGCTGCCGGTGATCGTCCGACAGAAACAGCTTCTGGGCATCGGCATTGACGAAGGCACGGCTCTGGTGGTGCAGCGCGACCGGGCGGAAGTCATCGGCGAAGCGTCAGTCTTCTTCCTGCGGCACGCACGGCTGCCGACTGAACTGCCACCCGCGGAAGAGATCGATTCCGTCACCGCATGCTACGTGGAAGTGCCGACGGGGGAATCGGTCAATCTGCACACACTGACCGCGGAAGATCGGGCCACGGTCAGTGCGGACGAATCAGCGGATCAATGAATCGGCAAGCATTGCCCTGCAACCGGAGCCAGTTGGCGAGCTGAATTGACGAGAGCCAGGTCTGAATCATCAACAGCCGTCTCAGCGAGCTGGTAGATCGAAACGACCAACGGTGAGGCCGACCGCAGCCGGTAACCAATCAGGAACTCTCTTCCAGGGCGTCAATAACCTGTTGTCGAGACATATGCCGACGAGACGCACGCAGAAACCTCAGGACTCGAACCGTGTCCGCGTCGATTGTGAAGACAATCCGAAATACGTTTGGACGTCGCCCGAATAACAGTTCGCGAAGTTCGACTTCGACGCGACCGTTCTCTGCAGCCAGCGGGCACCGGTCGGGATTCTGCTGGAGTGTGCTTATCGTTTCCTGAAGGCGATCAAGCCACGCGTCGGCAGTTCGCGGCGCGCGTACAGCGGCACGGTGCCAGGCTTCCTGAATGTCAATCTTTGCAAGTCGCTGCACAACGACCTTGCGCATCATTGATCCGTTAATCCATGACGTTGTGAGCGAATTTCTGTGAAGGCATTGTCCAGTGGCAGGCCATCGTCGCCTGCCTTCCATTCGCTGATAGACGCCTCGATGGCTGCGAGGTTGGCATCTGCCTCGTCAAGTGCCGTCAGCGCCGCTCGCAGCAGGTCATCAGCGTCGCGGTAGCGCCCGGTCGCGACCCTTTCTTTCACAATCTGGTCAAGATCCTCGGGAAGGTAATACGGCATCGAACTGCTCTGCATTGCTGGAGTGAACCGGGTTGCTGGCTTGAACGGTCCGGACACGTCGCCAGATTCTCGAAAATTAGTCTACCTGCAGCGCGTTGCCCAGGCCACTGTGCAGTCCGCTTCCGCAAACAACCGCATCACGGGAGTGGGACGTGGCGTCATCTTTACACCAGTCCGGTAAGCACACCATCGCCGCAGAAATTCGGGCTGCCGAAGGTTTCCACGTGGTGGCCGAAGCCATGAGCCAGAGCCATCAGCATGCGATTGTGCGGCACCTTGTCGAACTTCAAAGAACGGCCCATGTTGAAGTCCAGGCCGTTGCCCACCATCACGAACGGGATGTTGTTCAAGGTGTGACTGTTCCCCTGGCCAAGTTCGTTGCCCCACAGAATCAGTGTGTTGTCCAGCAGTGAACCCGAGCCACCAGGTTCCGGAGTCTCCGCCAGCCGCTTCACCAGATACGCCAGTTGTTCCGCGTACCATGTGTTGATTTTGGTCAGCTTCTCGTGAGCCTCCTCATTCTCGTCCGGCTCGTGAGACAGCTCGTGGTGTCCTTCATCGATGCCCAGCCAGGTCATCTTCGGCTGACCGACGGAATTGGTAATCTGAAACGTGGCGACTCGCGCGAAGTCATTCACGAAACTGTTCAAAAGCAGATCCATCTGCATCTTCGTGATCTGCGGAATGTTGTCGTTTTCTTCCCGAACGCCGGCTTCCAGCTCCGGCACCGCATGGCCGACATCGGCCTGCTGATCCTGTTGAAGCTGCTGTTCCATGGAACGCACAAACGTCGCGTGCTCTTCCAGCAGACGGCGGTCTTCCTGACTGACCACGGCACTGAGTTTCTGCAGATCTTCCTGCACATCGTCGAGCACGCTGGTCAGCATCTCGCGATCCCTGACCTGCCCATACAGCTTCTTGAACATCTGGTAGGGATCGTCGATCGGAGCCAGTGGCTTGTTGGCTCCCGCGTAACTCATGCGAGTCCATGTGTCTGCGCGATCGGGAACCATCACGCCGAATTCCAGCGACCCGAATCTCGTGCGAGTCTCTTCCTTTGACTGCAGGAAATTGCGGATCTCCTGATCGATCGAAATCCCGCTGGCCCAGCCGGCAGGAGTGTCCGAGCCTCCCTGAATGTTGCCGGGAAACAGCTCGGTACCGGTCAGCAGGCAGCCCATGCCGCGCATGTGATTGTCGCCATCGCCGCGGACCTTGTCGCACAGGCCGTGCAGCACCAGCATTCGGTCTTTGTAGGCACCCAGCGGTTCCAGAATTCGTTTGAGCTGGAAGTCGGCCCCTTCTTCATCCGGCCAGAAGTTCCACGGCACAGTGCCGTTGGGGCTGAACATGACAACCAGCCGCTGCTTGCGAACGTTCGCGGCAGCCGGAGACGCAAAGCTGCTGAGGTTAGTGATAAACGGCAATGCAGCGGACGCGAGTCCGAGTTGTTTGAGGAATTGTCGGCGAGTTGTCATGAGGCAGGCTTTCGTGTTGCAGGTCGACCCAGGACCCACCAGGCTGGCCCCGGTGGGTTGATGGCTCGGCACCACTTCGAAATGAGACGAACGGAGAGTTATGCAAAAGCAGTGAGTTGTGAGTTGTCCGAAAGCGGTGAACCACCAGGACAAGGCCGGTGGGCACTCAGTTCCGGTGTTGGGGTTTGGGGTTGTCCCGTACGACGGCCACGTCGTCGTCTGGTTCTCTGTGCATCGCCGAACGGACCGCGATTTCAACCATCAGATGTTTCATATCGAATTCGTGTTCAGCGAAAAAGTCGGCAAGTTCCTGAATTGTGTCCGGACCGAACGCCAGTATCGGCTGCTGAACCATGTGATGGAATAGCTGTCGGACGAAACTTCGATGAGTTTCCTCGCTGTGGACCAGGAACCGGGCGAGCTCTTTCGCTCCTGCGAACTGCTGAACTTCGCCTTTCCGGTCACGGTAGCTTCCGGACGCATCGATCGGCCGATCCTTTTCGTCGACTCGAAACCTGCCGACCGCGTCAAATTCTTCCAGAGCGAAACCGAGGGGGTTGATCATGCCGTGGCAGTTGACGCATGCTGGCGGACTGGTCTGCAGAATGACGCGTTCGCGAGTTGTCAGATCCGGGTTGAGTTCCGGAGCCAGGGGCGCGACCGCGATTGGCGGCGGCTTGAGTGCGCGGCCGAGGATACCTCGCGAAACAAAGACACCGCGATGAATTGGCGAACTGGTCGCATGGTAGGCAAAACCGCTTAGCAGGAACGGGTGCGACACGATACCAGAGCGGTGTTCCGGTTCGAAGATGACGCGCCGGAATCCGGACCCTGCCGGCAGTTCGATACCATAGAATTCGGCCAGCCGTTCGTTCATCCACGTTTCGTCCGCCGTCAGCAGTTTCTGGAAACCGCCTTGTTCTGCGGTGACCGTTTCCTGCAGCAGCAGTTCCAGCGACGTCCGCAGATCTGCGGCAACCTCCGGAGTAAATTCCGGAAACGCGTCGGCGTCCTTGCTGAGTCCGCCGAGACGGTCAAGGTTCATCCATGACCGCAGGAATTCCCGCAGACGAACGCGGCTGCGATGACTGCTGACGAGCCTCCACGCCTGTTCTCGAACCGCCTGTGGATCGGCGAGCTGCCCATTTTCGGCGGCGCTCAGCAATTGCGCATCGGGCAGCGAATCCAGCAGCGCGAACGACAGCCGCGACGCTGTTGTGTACTGATCTTCGACTCCTGTGACTTCACGATACAGAAAACGCGGCGACTTCAAAGCCAGCAGAACGATGCGACGAACCGCGTCGTCAGCCGTTTCGCTGTTTTCAAACTGGGACGTGATGTACGACTGACGCTGCTCATCCGTCAGAGGTCGCCGAAAGGCGCGCATGACAAATGTTTCGGCGAACTGTCGCAGGCGTTCCGTGCGGCCCTCGTTTTCGCTGGTGTCGGCCAGGTCGCCGAGCATCAATACAGCACGATCGGCCGCTTCAATGGCGGCATAGGTTGTGGCTTCATCCCATTCCTTTGAAATGTACGTGCCTCGTTCGTAGCCGCTGCTGCGGTCATCAGGCGGAAAGGGCGTGTCGACGACCAGAATCACCGGGCTGCCTTCCGGAGTCAGTTGACGCTCAGGAATCGGCTGATCGACCCCACCCGGCGTCCGCCACCACAAGCCGACGGACGCCGTCGGTTCCTTGAACGTGAACCACTCCAGCTTGACCGGATACAGCCGGCCGGACAGCAGAAACCGGCGTTCGCGGTATTCGCGAATGTCGCCGGACTTCACCCACGCGTCGATCAGCGGCTGTTGCCTGTCGTTCACGTACAGCCGGCCGCCGTTTTCGGTTTTCAGGATGAAGTCGTACCAGCCGGTTTCGTCGACGATTACGGATCCCTGCCAGTAGGCGGAGAATTCTTCATTACCGGGGATGCTTTCCGCGTCGGGAGTTGCGTCGCCGAAGTCGAAATCGACGGTGGCATCTGTCCGTTCGAACGCCAGGTCGTCTTTCCTGAATCGCCGCGATTTGTAGTACTTCGCTTCGAATCCGCGGGCGTCGCCGGGCTGAGCCGTCCATGAGAAGCTTGATGCGAGATCCGCGACGGCATTGCGATACTGCGACACCGTCAGTCGGCTGAGTTCCGTCCGCGGCGGATTGATGCGAGCCTGCGCTTCGGGAGAATAAAACGCCTGCTGCATCCATTCGGCGACGGCGACCGCATCGTCGCCGACGCACAATTCCGGTTCGCCGTCGGGCATCGTTTCCGTGATGACTTCGGTCAGATCGATTGTGGACTTATCGCCGACCAGCGGCTGAGCATACACGTCGGCAACGCCTTCTCCTCGCTCACCGTGACATGCCGCGCAGGTTTCCGCGAAAATGGCGGCGCCGCGCTGCAGAGAGCCTGCTGCGAGTGCGGGCTCGTCAGCTATCAGCCGCGAACTGCAAACGGTCACCAGCATCAGGAACGCGGTACGTTTCATTGGGAAAACTCATCGTCGCACGCGACCACAAAGCATGGGGAACCGGTCGTTCGCGCGGGAGATCGTGGATGGCAGGTGGGATCGCCGGGCAGGAACGGCAGAGGATCCGCCGTTTGCTCCATTTTACCGGTCGCAGCGGGCTGCGGCAACAACTCGTCTACGCGAGAACGCTCGGCAACGCAGTCCTGTTGGCAGCTTCGTCTCGCCAGGACTGAAGCATACTCCGTGAGCCGTGTGAAACTGATCACCGCCGTTTTTGCACAGGACGCGGCTGGACAGCGCAGCACGTCACATCCCGGCGAGACGCGACGCCAGCGGGAATTCGCCAATGGTGGAAATGCCGTCACCGGACCTTATAGTGGCGGCCACACGCAAACCTGTGGCCGCCGCGATGAACGTTCGCGGCAGCAAACTTCGAAGTATCAAATTCACCTCAAAGAGGCCTCCCGGTGAACCGACCCCACGTACCAGCGAGCCTTCCCGAACCGACCGTTAAAATGGCGGAAGGCTGGCACTGTCTGCATCTCTACTATTCCGTCGACCAGGCGGCTCTGCAAAACGTCGACCCCGCGGATCGCGCTCATGGTCGAGCCGAGGTCATTCGCCTGCTGGACCCGTCTGCTGAACACGCTCCGGAACGGCTTCAGGTATCTGTGGTGTCCGGTCACCGAGCGGATCTGGGCGTGATGATGATGGACCCCGATCCTTTGAAGATCGACGCCGTGCGGCAGAAGATTCGGGCAACGCCGCTCGGAGCCGTGTTGAAACCGACGTATTCGTTTGTGTCGATCACGGAGATCTCCGAATACGTGCCAACCGTCGAACAGTACGCCGAACGATTAAAGCTGGAAGGCACAGGTCCCGACGACCCGGCGTTCCAGGCGAAGGTCAGCGCATACGAACAGCGGCTGCCGATGATGAACAGGCAGCGGCTGTACCCGGAAATCCCGCCGTTTCCCGTCATCACGTTTTACCCGATGAACAAGGCTCGCCATCCGATTGCCAACTGGTACATGGAACCGTTCAGCGCTCGCAGTGCGATGATGGCCGAACACGCCACTTCGGGGATCAGGTTTGCCGGTCGGGTCTCGCAGCTCATCACCGCGTCGACGGGTTTCGACGACTGGGAATGGGGAGTGACGTTGTGGAGCCGTTCGCCGGAGTACATCAAGGAAATCGTGTACGGCATGAGGTTCGACAAAGCGTCGGCAAAGTACGCGGAATTCGGCCCGTTCTACCTGAGTTACGCGATGTCCGCCGAAGACGCGCTGGCTCATCTGTTGGTGTAGCACAGTTGGTCCGGCACACTACGACGGGACTGCGATCCCGTCGAGATCATGCGATCATGCGATCATGTGATCATGCGACGGGATCGCAGTCTCGTCGTCCCTCGAAGGCAACAGTGCGCGGGTGCGTGAGCGAATGACAGATCCCGACACTTCTACGCCGCCGCGCGCTACGCTGCTGACGTGGCTGAAGCTAATGCGGTTGCCGACGGTATTCACGGCACTGGCCGACATCCTGTGCGGTTTCCTTGTCAGCCAGGCCATCGGCGGCGGACTGACTGTTGGCGAACTGCTGGCGAAAGCGGAACTCTGGTGGCTGCTGCTTTCCAGTGCCGGACTGTATCTGGGCGGGATGGTGCTGAACGACGTGTTCGACGCCGAACTGGACGCCGTCGAACGCCCGGAACGGCCGATCCCGTCGGGCCGCATTTCGAAAGGGTCGGCGTCGCTGCTCGGCAACAATCTGCTGCTGACCGGGATCGTCGCGGCATGGCTTGCCGGAAGCACCGCAGCAACCGGCTCCGGCAGTCTGCGGATCGCGCTGATGCTGGCGGTTGCCGTCGTGCTGTACGACGCGGTGCTGAAGAAGACAGTCGCCGGGCCGCTGGGGATGGGCACATGCCGCTTCCTGAACATCGTGCTGGGAGCGTCCACCAGCGCTGTCTGGCCTGACAACTGGATGGGCCCGCAGCTGGCCGTTGCCAGCGCTCTGGGAATCTACATCGTAGGCGTCACCTGGTTCGCCCGCCACGAGGCCGGAAATGCGTCGCGCATGTCCATGAACGCTGCGATCGTGGTGATGCTGGCCGGGATTGCGATCGACGTGTGGCTGGCTCGCAGCGGCAATTTTCCGCCAAGCGTTGCCAATGGCACCGTGATCGCTCTGGGAATGATCGCCGTGAACGTGGTGGTTCGCTGCTTTCGGGCGGCTCGCAACGCTCAGCCGCGCGTTGTCCAGAAAACGGTGGGGCTGCTGCTGCTGACAATCATCTTTCTGGACGCCACGACAGTATTCTGCGTCACGGGCGACGCGAAGCTGGCGTCGCTTGTCGTCATCCTGGTGATTCCTGCGACACTGATGAAGCGAGTCATTCCTCTGTCCTGAATTCGTCCGGTATGAACTCGCCCACCGACAACCCGGATCGGCTGCTTAACCGCGAATACAATCCGTATCTCGCGCCGGAACACCGGGACGATCCCGTTGCTGTTCCCGAAAGGTTTCATGCCCGGCGGATTTTTTTGGTGCTGGTTGGTGTCAAGATCCTGACGATCGTCGGCGGGGCCATTGCCGCGATTGTCGATATCGAAAGCATCGTCTTCAGCGGTCCCGTCATTTCGCTGCTGGGGTTGCCGATTGCGTTTCTGGCGTATCGCGTCCGCCACTGGCGAGGTGTGTGGTTCGGCCTCAGCGGTCCGGCGATCACGCTGTTCTGCTTCGCACTCATCAACATTCAGAATTGGGGGCCGGGCGACGCGCAGGGTCCGGTGTCGGTGATCACCAGTCTGTACGCGGCGGTCGCGGTGGTACTTGGTGTGTTGGCTTTTTTGCTGCCGGAAGATTCCGCAGTGGAGCCGGGTTTGCGTGGAATGCCGAACCGCGGAATTCCTACGGATGTTCGCGAGTCTGAATGAACAGCGCCTTCTTCTCTCCCGGCAGCGTGAAGTCGAAACCGCACGACTGAAAGAAGTGCTCTGCCGACGTGATTGCCATCACTTCCAGTACGTTGCGGCTGTGAGCGAGTGCGACGCACTGTTCAACCAGCCGTTTTCCAAGGCCTCGCCCCTGCATCTCTTCTGTCACGGCCAGACTGCGGATTTCCGCGAGTTTGGACGAATAGATCTCCAGCGCGGCAAAACCCACCAGCCGATTGTTGGCGCAGGCGACAAAGCCGAAGGGGATCAGGTCCTGCAGTTCATCGGGAGTCCGCGGCAACAGTCGGTTCGCTTTGACAAACCGTTCGACCAGCAGTTCCAGTTCCGGCAGGTCATCGATCGTCGCGGGGCGCACTTCAAGGAATTCGGATTCGTTGTCAGAGCTGGCGTCGTTCATGAAGTTCTCAGCAGTTGCAGGCGCAGCAGATTCAAAGCTGTCCGGGCGGCTCGCTCACGAAAAATGGCCAGATTGCCGGTCATGCTGACATCCAGTTCGCGGTCGAAGTCTGCTCCGATGACCCGCACGCTGCCGCAGCGCATCTGAATCCCGTTTCCGTTTTCCTGGCGTGTTGCCGGCGAAGAAATCAGCACGAAGTCAGCAGTCCGCTGATCCAGCAGGCTGCGCGCCCGGCTGCGGACGGACGTCTGCCAGTCTTCGGGATGTTCGGGATTCATGGACGCCGGCGTGGGGAACAGCTGACTGAACGAAACCAGTTCCGCGGCAAAATCTTCTTCCGTCAGCCACTGTCCGATGAGGCCTCCCGTGGTTGTGCCTTCCAGCAAAGCCACGTGCAGGCCTCGCTCGATCAGAATTGAGGCAACGACGCCTTCAAGTTCGTCATTGGTTTCGGCGAAGACGGCTGTTCCCAGTTTTGCTCGAATCTGGTCGCGAACCGCCGCAGTCAGCAGGGCACATTCTGCGTCGCTCGCGGCGCGAGCGGTCACGGACAGCGAAATGACAGCTCCGCTGGCCGTGATGCCGACTTCCGGATTGCGTCCGCGAGCGGTCAGGTCTCCGAGCAGTCGTTCTGCGTCGGACTCGCCATAGCCGAAGGTCCGCAGCACCGAACGCCTGACGACAATCGTGCTGTGCGGCAGGTGCTGCAGCAACTGCTCGTGAAACATTCGAGTCATTTCAGCCGGCACGCCGGGCAGGACGCCAATCAGGCAATCCGGTTCAGACAGCGACAGGACAATTCCCGGCGCGGTTCCGTGAGCGTTGTGCAGTGTTTGGGCGTCGCGCGGGCGCAGGGCCTGAACCTTGTTGCGTTCGGGCATTTCGCGACCCCGGCTGCGAAACAGCTCTTCGATGTGCCGCAGAGCCGCTGGATCTTCCACCAGCGGCTGGTCGAACGCTTCCGCCAGCGTGTCTCGCGTGATGTCGTCCAACGTGGGCCCGAGTCCGCCGGTGACGACGACCAGACGCGAACGCTGTGCGGCTTCCTGAAACACGCGAACCATCGCCGCATGATCGTCGGCGACGGTCGTGTGCCGCTGAACCATCCAGCCACGGGCTTCCAGTTCGCGACTGAGCCACTGGCTGTTGGTGTCGAGACGCGCTCCGCACGTTAGTTCGGAGCCGATCGCAATGACCTCCGCATTCATTGGGAAGTGCCTGTTGGCAGGGTCATCGCGACCGCGCTTTGAGTCGCTTCTTCGCCGCGCCGGACTTCTTCGTACAGAGCCATCATCTCCTGAACGACCCGCTCAATGCTGAAGTGCGTTTCGACGAGCCGCCGTCCGGCGTCGCCAAGCTGCCTCGCGCGGTCCGGATTCGCCAGCAGTTCCAGGACATGTTCCGCGATGGCTCGACTGTCCGACGGCGGCACGATCAGGCCGGTCAGGTCGTCGGAAATCACGCTCAGAATTCCACCGACGCCGGACGCAATCACTGGTCGCCCCAGCGCCATTGCTTCCAGCATCATGACTCCCAGTCCCTGCTGCAGCGACGGCAGGCAGAAGATGTCGATCGCTGAAAGGTAGGCCCGCATTTCGGCACCGTCGTCGACAAAGGTCACCTGGTCGGTCAGTTCCAGTGATGCCGCCAGACGCCGCAGATTGCGTCCTTCCGGGCCGGAGCCGGTAATGACAATCCGAATCCTGTGGCCCTGTTCAATCACGCGATGACAAGCTCGCAGAAAGAACGAGCCTCCCTTCAGAATCTCCAGCGGGCCCGCCATGCCAATGACCGGATCACGATCTGCCGGCAGAATCGGATTCTGCTGCGGAAGAGCGGGCAACCGGACTCCCGGAAGGATGACCCGCTTTTCGATTCGTTCCAGTCGTGGATGCGCCGGAATCGCGGTTCGCACGCTGTCGCTGACGCAGATCAGCGCGTTCAGTCTTTCCAGTTGCGGCAACAGCGGAATGCGCGTCGCTTCCGTCTGATCGACAAGGCTCAGAACGATCGGGCGGTCGAGGGCAGCGGCCAGCCACAATCCCTGCGGCAGCATCGACACGCTCTGCACATGAATGACATCGGGAGGCTGCGGCGTGAGCTGACTGAGCACGGTGCGGCCGACAACGCGTCTCCAGACCGGCAGCCCGTAACCCTGCATCGCGAAGATCTTCAGCCCGGCTGTCAGTTCCAGATCCAGTGGGCTTTGGTGAGTACACAGCGTGACCGTTTCGATGCCGCGGTTCTCAAGCTCCCGTGCCAGGCGCAGCGTCAGAATCGACGATCCTCGGAAGGACAGTTCGCTGGTAAGCAGCAGAACTCGACGAAACGGCTCGGCCATTGGGCAGCAGCATCACAAAACGGCGACGGGACACGATGAGCAGCGCAGAAGCATACCAGACACCCGCCCTGATTTCCCCAGCAACGCGGAACTCAGCGTGCGTCTGCCCTACCGCCGCAATGCTCGCGGCCGGGACAGGATTTCGTTGATCAGAATCGCCTGTCGAATGCCGGCCGGATCACGCAGCAGCCGGACGATTTCGTCCGCGGGCGGTACTGCCTGAGCAGATCCGGTCAGCGCCGGCATCTCGCGGCCCCGCATACCCAAATGGGAATTCACGCTGTCGACGATGTCTGCCTGAACCAGTTCATCGACGTCATGGTCGAGATGCTGCGTGACGTGCTTCGAAATGTACTGATCAACGTGCGACGCAATGGAGCCTCCCACCTGCTGCCGACCAGCCGAGGGTGCAGGTGTTCCGATCGGTGGGCGGCGCTCCGGCTGAGCTTTCGGAGCCGTGCGAGTCGGCTGGCGGCGGCGCGGCTGATTCGCCGCCGACCGCTGACGCGCCGATTGTGACTGAGCTGCTGGCGGTGCCGGAACCGGACGTGGAGGCGCGGGGCGCGGGGCCTGCGGTTTCGGCGGTGCGGCTCCGACTTCCGAAAGAAAGGCATCGATTTCGCTCTGCACCCGCTTCTGGCGCTCCGGTGCAAGGTTGCCTGCGGCAGCGACTTTGCGCTGCGCTTTCTGCGCCTTTTCTTCAGCGTTCTTCATCAAGCCGCGAATCGCGCTGATGGCGATGAAGATGATGAGAACGATCAGCTTTTCCACAAGATTCTCCCGTCCGGTCAGTTACCCGGGTCCTGCATCGGCCGTCGGCCTTCACCGGCAATCGCCTGACGCATCAGTGTGTCGGCCTGTACGTTCTTCAGTTCGTAGAAATCCAGCAACCCAAGTTTTCGGCTTCCGAATGCTTCCGCCACCGCCTGTGGCACCTGAGCTTCCGCCAGCACAACCTTGGCCCGGTTTTCCTGGATGCGGGCTATCATTTCCTGCTCGCGAGCCCGTGCCTGAGCACGCATCTGTTCGGCCTTTGCCTGAGCCACTCGCATGTCGGCCTCCGCCTGGTCTGCCTGCAGCCGGGCACCGATGTTCTCGCCCACGTCGATGTCGGCAATGTCGATCGACACGATTTCATACGCCGTCTGAGCTTCCAGGCCCTGCTGCAATACGGTTTTGGAAATCTTGTCCGGGTTTTCCAGAACCGTGCTGTACAACGGAGTCGAGCCGATTGCCTGCACGATGCCCTGCCCGACTCGGGCAATCACGGTTTCTTCCGTCGCACCGCCGACCAGTTGCTGAATGTTCGTGCGAACCGTCACGCGGGCTCGAGCCCGCAACTGAATGCCATCGCCGGCGACAGCGTCCAATGTTCCCGCGGTTCGCTTGGGATCAGGACAATCGATGACTTTCGGATACACGCTGGTGCGCACGGCTTCCAGAATGTCGCGGCCCGCCAGGTCGATTGCCTGAGCCGTCTGCCAGTCGAGATCGATGTCTGCCCGCTGAGCGGCGATCAGCGCACGGATGACGTTCGGAACATTGCCGCCAGCCAGATAGTGAGCTTCCAGCTTTTCGCGTGTGATCGGATAATTTCGAGTCACTCCGGCCTGCACCGCCATGATCATGCTGCGGACGATGACTGTCGGGTTGACCTTGCGAAACCGCATTGTGATCAGATTGACAAGCGAAACCTTCGCTCCGGTCATCTTGCACTGCAGCCACAAACTGGCGAACTGTGCAAAAACGGCCAGAAATATGATCGCCAGCAGCAGGATGACGACGATCGCCGCCCATTGCATCGGTCCCATGTCCATGAGAACGCCTTCTTAAAGTGTGTTCGGCCTTACGCTTCGTGCCGCGTCCGGCCAAATACGAAGCTTCCCACGTGACGGATCACGGAAACTCCGCGATTCTCTACCCGGCGGTGTAATTCTCGGGCACGTCGAAGTCAAGGATGTCACCGTTGGCGTTACGTTCTCGCGTTCTGCCGACTTCGTGCCCGACTGCGCTGGACGTGGCGTTGCCGTTCCGGCTCTCACCCGACTGCGCCGTCGCAAAATCCGAGGCCCGTTCGGCCTTGTCGGCAGAAGATGCATCGCTTGCTGCAGCAGCTTCCTGCGGAACAACAGTCTTCGCAAGCTCGGCGACCGGTGGTTCTGCCGCGGTCGGTTCTCCGGCTGACGGCGCGGATCCGGACGGCGCGGACGTTGTCGGCTTTACAACCAGCCGCGTCCCCTTGACGGCGACCACCTGGATTGCGGTCTCCGGTTCGATCAACATGCCAGGGCTTTCCGCGTGAAAACGTTCGCCGTCGACGCTGACCATGCCTCCGGGAGTCAGCAGCGTCAAAGCCTTGCCATTGGTGCCGACCAGCGTCTGCAGTTCGCCGCCTTGCTTCGTCGGGGATGCCGTTTCTTTTCCGGGACCGCGCAACACGACGGCGTCGCCCAGCTTCGTGTACTGCATCGTGACCAGCATCCCAACGAATACGGCCGGTATGCCCAGGACCCAGAAACTCACGTATGTCCAGAAGAAACCCGGGCTCGTGCCCCACCACGCCTGCCACGCGCACCACGCCGAAATCAGCAGAGTGATGGCCGCACAAATGCCGATGATTCCGAAGCTGGGGATCATCAGTTCCAGTGCGAGCAGGAACAGGCCGACAATCAGCAGAATGGTTGCAAGTACTCCGGCGTCAGGCATGTTGTCACCATAAGAATATGGACTGAAATTCGCTGCTCGTATCATAGACTGCCGACGTCTGTCACCGAACCAAAATGCCAACGATTGCCCGTTTCTGCAATGGTCACCACTGATGTTTCGCTTGTCGCTGAGAAAATTCGATGCGGGCTGCTGGTCGCCTTCCCCACGGAAACGGTGTATGGACTGGGAGCGGATGCAACAAATCCGACGGCGGTCGCAGGAATCTTCGAAGCCAAGCGGCGGCCAACGTTCGACCCGCTGATTGTTCACGTGACCGACCGTGAGCAGGCCGCTCGTCTGGTGACGGATTTTCCGTCGCAGGCTGCAGCGCTCGCTGATGCATTCTGGCCGGGACCGCTGACGCTGGTGCTGCCGAAGCGAGATATCATCCCGGACCTGGTCACTGCGGGTTTGCCGGCGGTGGGACTGCGCGTTCCTGCTCATCCGCTCGCCCTGCAACTTCTGCGCGAAGCGGGCTGTCCCATTGCCGCACCGAGCGCCAATCCGTTCGGTGGCATCAGCCCCACGACCGCTCAGCACGTGGTCGACGGGCTGGGTGATCGCATCGACGCGGTGCTTGACGGCGGCCCGTGTTCCGTCGGTCTGGAATCGACGATCGTATCGCTTGCTGCCGAACAGCCGGTGCTGCTCAGACATGGCGGTCTGCCGCTGGGCGAAATCGAAGCGATAATCGGTCGGTTGCGTGTGGCGACCATTGATCCGTCGCGGGAAGATGCGGCCCAGCCCGCTCCGGGAATGCTCAGCCGCCACTATGCTCCGTCCACACGGCTGCTGTTACTGCCGACGGACGCCGTGGCCGAACCGCTCGCCCGCTGCCGGTGCGGCCTGTTGACTTACGGGCCTTGCCAATTCACAGACGGCTTCGTTCGTGTGGAACAGCTGTCGCCCGCAGTTTCGCCGACAGTTTCGCCGACAGTGGATCTTCGGACCTGTGCCGCACGTTTCTTTGCCGCACTGAGAAGCCTCGACTCTGCCGGTCTGGACGTTATCATCGCTCACGGTTTCCCTGAGGAGGGGCTGGGGACCGCGCTGAATGACCGCCTGACACGAGCCGCTCGCTGGCCGACCTGTTCAGGTACCACGCCCTCGAATTCGCCATCAACTTACGAATGAGCCAGTCATGCCGCATTCCCGAACACTCGTGATTGTCGCCGCCTGCGTCGTCGCTGTGCTGCTGCGAGTCATCGACAATCCGGTTGCTAATCTGTCGGCGCTTGGCGCACTGGCGCTGCTGTGCGGATCGGTTCTGAGGCACCCTGCCGCGGTGCTGATTCCGCTGGGAGTTCGGGCAATGACGGACGCGATCATCGAAGTCCGCACGGGCTACGGTTTTTACGAAAGCTGGTGGTTCGAGTACTCGGCGTACGCGCTGACATTTGTGGTGGGGCGATTCCTCCTGAGCCGCAGCTACAGCAGCATTCTTGCGGGCAGCCTTGCGGCCGCGGTTGTGTTCTTTCTCGTAAGCAATTTCGGTGTCTGGTTCGCGTGGCCCGCAACGTATCCTCACACACTGGCGGGTCTGGCGGAGTGCTACGCCAAAGCGATCCCGTTCGCGCGAGGCACGTTTGCCGGTGACATTGGCTTCAGTCTTATCTTCTTCGCTGTATGGAACACGCTGGCGGTTCCGGCTTCCGACGTCCAGCACGTCCGACCTTCGGAAACAGTCTGATGTTGCCAATCCCGCAGAACCGCCAGCAGGTGCTGGACACGTATTTCATGGAACATCGCGCGAAATTGGTCGACATCGCGGCGTATCTTGACCGCGTCGACCGCGCATCCATTGAGCAGCCCGGCAGCAC
This sequence comes from uncultured Planctomycetaceae bacterium, assembly GCA_964531585.1. Lineage (GTDB taxonomy): Bacteria > Planctomycetota > Planctomycetia > Planctomycetales > Planctomycetaceae > JAWKUA01. The sequence continues at coordinate 19,110 of CAZHET010000010.1, forward strand.
CGATTTTCGCGACGCGGCGTTTCGCGATGCTCTGGCAATTCTTTCCGACGGCCAGCCACACCGGGCCAAACGCATTCTCGCACTGCTGAGTGATCATTCGACGGAGGTCCCGCAGTCGGCTCACGGCATGAAGGGTGCCGCCGGCGCTCCCAGACCCGTCTGACCTCGTCACACGAAATCGCCTGGTCCATGTCCGTCGATCACGACCAGATCCATAAGACGCTCGTCGAAGCATTCTTTCAGGAGTTCATGGAACTCTTCTGCCCGGACGAAGCGGCAGTGATCGACTTCGACCATGTCGAGTTCCTGCAGCAGGAGCTGTTTACCGACGTGTTCCGAGGCGAAAGGCGCGTGCTGGATCTTGTCGTGAAAACGCGACTGATCTCCGGTGGCGAACACTACGTGCTGGTCCACTTCGAGTTCGAATCATCACGCCCGACGACGAACTTTGCCGAAAGGATGTTCGAATATCACTGTGCCTTGTATTCCCGGTTTAAGACAACGATCGTCCCCGTCGCTGTGTTCAGCGACGACGCAAAGTGGCAGACCAGGGTTCCCGACACTTTTGAACTGTCACTTGCGAACCAGACCTATGTCCGTTTCCACTATCATCAGATCAAGCTGAAGCACCTGGACTATCGGCGGTTTCTGGGCTCCACCAATCCGCTGGTCTACGCATTGATGGCAAAGATGGCGTATAATCGGCGGGAACGAGTTCGGCTGCGGGCGGATTTTCTGCGAATGATTCTGAAGCTGGGAATCTCAACTGACCGCGAGAGCATCCTGCTGCAGTATGTCGACGCCTACATGGAACTGACTCCGCGTGAGCTGGTTTCCTACAACGAACTGATTATTGACGAGGAGTATCAAATGGTGCAGGAAATCATGACCTCCTGGGAACGTGCAGGGCGGGAGAAAGGTCGCGTCGAAGGTCGCGTCGAAGGTCGCGTCGAAGGCCGCGTCGAAGGCCGCGTTGAAGGCAAGCTGCTGGCGAAGCAGTCAGTGTTGCTGCGACTGCTCGAGCGCCGTTTTCAAACTGTCGATGAACCTGTTCGGCAACGAATCGAGAATACTCACGACGAGAATTGCCTGGACTCGTTGCTGGATCAGGTGGTTGAAATCTCGTCCCTTGACGAACTGGTTTGGTGACAGGTTCATGAAGTACATCGACCCGCACATACACATGGTGTCGCGCACAACCGACGATTATCAGCGGATGGCTCAGTCCGGCTGCATCGCCGTGACCGAACCCGCGTTCTGGGCGGGCTTCGACCGTTCATCCGCTCAGGGGTTTGCCGACTATTTCCGCCAGTTGACGGACTACGAACCGCGGCGAGCCGCTCAGTTCGGCATTCAGCACTTTACCTGGCTGTGCATCAATCCCAAGGAAGCCGACGACCCCGGTTTCGCCCGCGAAGTCGTGTCGCTGATTCCTGATTTCCTGAAATGCGATACCGTGCTGGGCATCGGCGAAATCGGGCTGAACAAGAACACGAAGAATGAGATGATCATTCTGGAAGAACAGATCGCGCTGGCTGAAACCCACAATCAGCTCGTGCTCGTACACACACCGCATCTGGAAGATAAGCTCAAAGGTACCCGGCTGATCATGGACGCCATCGCCGCCAGCAGCATCGAACCGGGGCGTGTGCTGATTGATCATGTGGAAGAACATACGGTCGAAGAAGTGCTGAACCGCGGCTTCTGGGCCGGAATGACACTCTATCCGGATACGAAAGTGACGCCTCAGCGAGCCACCGACATCATCGAAATGTACGGGACCGAACGCATCTGGATGAATTCCGCCGGCGACTGGGGCTGCAGCGATCCTCTGGCCGTGCCGAAGGCTCGTTTGGAAATGAAACGTCGCGGTCACAGCGACGCCACAATCGACAAGGTCACGTTCGACAATCCGCAGACGTTCCTCAGCCAGAGTCCCAACTTCAAACTGCGATGAAGCGCGAAGTCACCATCACGAAGTCAACGTTTGATGAGTCGTCGGATCACGGCTACATGGCCGGCACAATGGCTGAACGCATTGAATTCGCATGGGAATTGAGCCGCGAGGTTTGGTCGCTCCTGCCCGGTCAGGATAAAGTACCGCCCGATGCTGAACCCCGACCTCAAAGACATGTTGCAGTGCTTCGCCGACGCGAAGGTTAAGTCTCTGCTCGTCGGCGGATACACGATGGCCCCCCACGGGCACCCAGGTCGACGAAGGATATCAACTTCTGGGTCAATGCCACTCCGGAAAACTCGTCGCGAGTCTATGCGGCACTTGCACGCTTTGGCGCGCCTGTTTATCAGATTGACGAGCAGGATTTCGCCGTGCACGGAAACATCTTTTAGATTGGCGTAGCGCCTTGGCGAATCGACGTCAACTCACCGATCAAGGGCGTCGACTTCGCGGACTGCGTCAAGCGGGCGGAAATTGTCGCCGGCGTTGCGGTGCCGGTGGTTTCGCGCGGCGATCTCATCCGTAATGAGCGAGCCACCGGGCGTCCACAGGATCGCGTAGACGCGGATATGCTGGAAAATCGATAGCCCAATTACCACGCCCGCAAATCATTCCGCTCGATCGGCGAATGGAGCAACGTTCGATATTCACTGAATGCCAACAGCGCTGCTAACCTTCATCCTCCCGTGCGTTCAGTCCGGATTGCCCAGGTCGGGCGTCCGAAAATCGGGAGGGCGAGGTTCCTGCGAAGCCACTGTGGCACAGAACGCTCTTTAACCGAAACGGCTCGGCAGGAGCCTCGCCCTCCCAGTTCGCGAGCTATTCATCATTAATCTGTTCGGTTTCCCTCCGAGGCAAGTTTCTTTGCAGACCGGCGCCCCTGTTATTCAGGTAAAATCGCTCGAAAAGACCTACAACAGCGGTCTGTTTCGACGGCGAAAAGTTCATGCGCTGCGGCAGGTGTCGCTGGACGTTCCGCAGGGCCATATCTACGGGTTGCTCGGACCCAATGGTGCCGGCAAGACAACGCTGATCAAAGTGCTGCTGGGAATCGTCCGCCGAACTTCCGGCAGCGCCACCGTGCTTGGCAAACCCGCCGGATCACTAAGTGCTCGCCGCGACATCGGCTACCTGCCGGAAAACCACCGCATTCCCCGACACCTGACCGGCGACACGTCGCTGGAATACTACGGCTGCCTGAGCGGCCTGTCCGTCGGCGAAGTGAGGAGGCGACGTCCCGAATTATTGTCGCAGGTTGGACTGGCAGGCCGGGGCAAAGACAGCGTCAGTGGCTATTCGAAGGGCATGCTGCAACGACTGGGCCTGGCTCAGGCCATGCTGCACAAACCTCAGCTCATCATACTTGACGAACCGACCGACGGAGTTGACCCGCTTGGTCGCAAGGAAATTCGCGACGTCCTGAAAGGCCTCGCCACGGCCGGTCACAGCATTTTCCTGAACAGCCACCTGCTGCAGGAAATCGAACTGCTCTGCGACAGCGTTGCGATTCTGACCGACGGCAGCGTTCGAAAAACCGGCAGCGTGAAAGAACTGACGCAGGCGATCGAAGGCGCACCCGTTGTGTTTCAGCTGACGGGACCGAAAGACGACATCGAAGGCACTCTGCAAAACCACGAGGGCTTCAAACTTCGTGCAGTGTCTGCGGACGCCTTCGAAGTGGAGATTCTGGCTCCGAATCAGGCCGACGTCGACACGGCCATTGACGGCCTGCGAGCGGAAGGTGTCAGCATCTGGGCCGTTCGTCGCCGCGAACTGACGCTGGAAGAAGCGTTTCTGCGAATTGTCGGGGAAGGAAAACCATGAGACCCTACCTCGCGGTGTTGAAGGATTCCTTTCGCGAAGCGATGGCGTCGCGAGTCCTGTGGATCGCACTCATTGGCATCGTCATGCTGCTGCTGGGACTTGCTCCATTTGGCCTGCGCAACGACGTTGCCACGCAGCTCCGCCGACAGGAAGTTGTCGACACCAAACGTCTTCTGCAGGAACTCCAGGCAGCTCGCGATACCGACGGCACTCCCGCCGCACGTGTCTGGTCACTGCTCAATGACGACCAGCGCACAAGCATCGACGAGATGCTGGACGACAAGCCGGAAGATGAGACGTCCGAGCGCCCGCGTCGAGGCGGCTTCAACGACATGCAGCGAACAACGGTCGACATGCTGAACAAGCTGCTGGAAATGCCCGAATTCCACGACGCCGAAAGCTTCGCGGACGTCGAATTGAACGAGGAAGCTCAGCAACTGGTCGCGCGAGAAAACCTGTCCGCGCGTGAAGTGTCACGTCGCAACCTGCTGCTGCTGGTCGCGGCATTCCCGCGAGCGATCCGAATCGTCGACGAAAACGCGATGACGCTGACCTACGGCGGAACAGAAGTATTCGGACCACTGCCGATTTCCGCCAGCGAACTTGGGCCGGTGATTGATGAATTGCTGATCGGGATCGTGGCCGTGTTTCTGGGGTTCTTTGGAGTGTTCGCGTCACTACTGGTGACGGCCGGCATGATGCCGAAGACATTCGAACCCGGTGAAATCGCTCTGCTGCTGAGCAAACCCGTCAGCCGATCACTGTTGTTTCTGACGAAATTTTTCGGTGGCTGCTGTTTCACTCTGTTGTGTGCGGCAACGCTTGTCGGCGGTATCTGGGCGCTGCTGGGATTGCGACTGGGCATCTGGAAGCACGAACTGCTTTATTCGATCCCGATCTATGTCTTCCTGTTCGCGATCTACTTTTCGATTTCTGCGGTCACAGGAGCCATCTGGAAGAACGCGATCGTGTCACTGGCACTTGTCGTCGTGTTCTGGATCGGCCTCACGACGATCGAATCCACCCGCGTCGCCGTGGAAGAAGGCGTCGTCAACGCGGAACGAATCACGGAGATCGCACCCGTGGATGCTGGCGTGATCGTGGTGAACAGCTCGCGCGAAACACGACTGTGGAATCCGGATACCGGCGAGTGGGACGAGATCTTCGCTCGGCCGGGCCCAGGCATTCCCGCGTTCGCTCAGAGGTTTGCGTTTTCCGGCCTGCGGTTTCGTCCCGTCTACGATCCGCAGGAAAACAGAATCGTGGCGATCGACGTTCCGCCACGAGGCGGAGCCGCCACGCTGCTCAGCGGTGCCGCTGATGATCGCTGGGAGCGAGAAACTGAAGGGCAGGTTCCCGGTCAGGTCCGCGATGTGTTTGTCCTGAACAACGGCACGGTCATCCTGCCGGATCGACAGGCCATCTACGAATTCGCCGGCCAGACAGACAAGGAAAAACAAACTCAGAAGTTTCTCAGCGGACTCACCGGCGGACTGCTGAATTCCACCAGCAACTCCGCGTTCCGCCCCGTTCAGCCCAAAGACATGCCCGACATCGCGACTGAATACGCCGTCGCCATGGATTCACAAACCGGCACGCTGATCTACTACGGCGAAGGTGTCGTGCAGCGACTCGATCGCGGCGAAGACGGTATGTACACGCTCGGCCCGTCACGAGATCTGGAGACCACCGACAGCGCCGTCGTCGCAATGTCCGGCGGCGTGGTGACGGTCGCCACGTCGGGCGGAAATATCTTCGTCCTGAACTCGACCGATCTGGAAACACTGTTGGAAGACCACCTTCCCGATGACGTGCTTCCCAAAATCGCAGAAGCCTCTCCGGACGGTGCATCGCATGCGGTGCTGACTCACGACAACACGCTGTGGCTGCTCGACGTGGCGGCGATGCGTCCGCTGGATTGGCGTCCCGTGGAAGACGGCGTCACGAATGCCGTGGCCTACGATGCGGCCGGTCACCTGCTGGTGACCGATGGCCGCATCTCCGTTCGAAGTTACAACGTCGCGTCGGCGGAACTCGTTGCCGAATACTCCGCGCCGCAGAGTTGGGTCTATAAGGTCTACGACTACGGCATCAAGCCGCTGCATACCGTGCTTCCAAAACCGTCGGAACTCGACAACTTCGTGCGCTACACGCTGACCGATCAGACGTCGGTCCCCGTCAGCGAAGGCCGGCGCCGCGGCGAGTCCGGTCGTCGCGAATTGCTGGAAGAACGAGTCAAATTCGACGTCTGGAAACCTCTGCTGAGCAACATCGCCTTCCTTGCCGTGGTCCTCGGCATCGGCTGCCTGTACGTGTCCCGCAGCGATTTCTGAGAGGCCTCGCAGGGCTGAGGCTCCCCAGGAATCGCAAGGAAGCGACGGCGTAGCGTAGCCCGGGCCCATCGTCGTGCGCGAGCCGGACGGGACTACGGCGCTTTCTCGAAATCTGCTTTCAGCAGAGCTTCGTAGCCGGATTTCAGCGGACGTACGTCGTAGCCTTTCTTCCGAAGCAATTCCGCGAAAACAAGCACCCGTCCTCCACTGCGGCAGTGGACGTAGATGGGCTGATCCTGTGGAAGCAGCTTCTGCTGTTCGGCCGACAGATCACCGGTGCGTACGATGCTGAGCGGAAGCAGCTTCGCCAGCTTCAGGTGCCCTTCGTCCCATTCGTCCTGTTCGCGGACATCCAGAAGAACGGCCTGCTGTTGGGTGACTCGCTGCTTCACGACTTCAACGGCGTCGGTTGTGTGACCGGATTCCGTGAAGGCAGTGGCGGGAACCGAATTCGTCGCGGCCGCGAAGACGTCGGCTGTCGCATTACCGCCGGACTGCAGGTACGCCACCAGATCGAGAATCTCGTCGCGAGTCAGATTGTTCAGCAGCCCTTTCGGCATCATCGATGTTTTGGACGTAAACGATTCCTCAATCTCGTCCCGTTTGAACGAGGTCAGGTTGCCGGGATCCAGCATGTTTTCGCTGACCATCAGCGAGTCTCCGTTCAGATTCACGACGCGACCGACGACCTGCCGTCCGTCGTTCAGCACAAACACACTGGCTTCGTACTGATCGCTGACGACCTTGCTGGGATCGACGAGTGATTCCAGCAGACTGCGGGCGTTAAAGCGACGAGCTACGCCGGTCAGATCCGGTCCCACGATTCCGCCTTCTCCGGCGAAGCGATGGCACTTGTAACATGCCGTTGCGACAAACATGCGGCGGCCGTTTTCGTAGTTTCGTCCGTGCAGTCCGGCTTCGACGTCCGCCAGCAGATCGTCCACCGTCCATTCCTGAACGAATGGGCGGCTGGCCGCTTCGATCGTCGGCTCAGCGGGTTCCGGCACCAGCGCCAGGACCTCTTCCAGCGCCTTCTTTTCTTCGTCACTCAGGGTGTCGATGGCTTCGTCGCGCATATTCTTCAGAAAGCCGCCGAATGAATGACCGCCGCGCATCGTGGCGGAGTCCACGAACCAGCGGAAGTAGCGTGCCCGCTGCTCAATCGTCCAGCCGTTCTTCAATGCTCGCAGACACAGAGCGTAGTACATCCGCTCTTCCTGAGTCGGTGCGTTTTCCATCAGTTCGACGGTTTTGCCGGCTACGCTGCTGTCGCCCAGATAGACGAGCAGCGCACACAATTCGCGGTTCATGCGCGGACTGTCCGACGGATACATGCCGGACAATGCCGCGGCGATGCTGCCTTTGGTTTCCTGTCCGGGTTCGCCCATGCGGATGAACGTCAGCCCGAGCACTCGCAATGCCGCCAGCTTCTGATCTTCGCTCAGCTCCATGCCGTGCAGTGATGCCATTGACGTGATGATGGAATCCTGCAGGTAGTCGTCGCCGCACCGAGCCAGCGCCAGCAGCGCGGTCAGCTTCGCGTCCGGGCTGGAATTTTCCGCCAGGGCTTTGTCTTCCCACTCGGAAACCGGCCGATGCTCAATGGCAACTCGGGCGGCGAAGCGAATGTTGCGATCTTCGTGGCCGAGATACCGCCACGCTTCGGCGATCGCGTTCTTCGCGTCGTCGCGATGCAGAGCTTCCAGCCGATGCCGCAGCTCACGCAGTTCGGCACCTTTCGTTGTGGGTGACGTTGCCGGAGCGGTGGATTCGCTGCCGGTGTAGGTCACGCGGTACAGCGCGGACTGAGTCCTGCGACCGCCGATGGTGAAGTAGAAGGCTCCATCGACGGGACTCACCACCATATCCGTGACTGGCAGAGGCACGCCGGAAATAAATGGTTCCGCTTCGCCGGTGAACGTGGAGCCTGCCGGAGTCAGATGGACGGCGTAGATGATGCCGTAGCTCCAGTCAGCGATGAACAGCGACTTCTGGTACTTCGCCGGGAACTTCGCTGCCGTGCCGAAGCCGATCCCGGTTGGCGAACCCGGCCCGATGTCGACCACAGACGGCAGACTGTCCGGATACCATGTCGGCCATTTTCCGGTTCCCGAACGCCAGCCGAATTCGGCACCGCTGGTCGCGTGATTGACGCGAGTCGGCCGGTACCAGGGAGTGCCGACGTCCCATTCCATGTCGGCATCGTACGTGAACAGTTCGCCGTCCGGGCTGAAGGCGATGTCGTATTCGTTGCGGAAGCCGCTGGCGTGCAGCGTCCATTCGCCGCCGTCAGGACTGACGTTGGCGATCCAGCCACCGGGAGCCATGCGGCCGACCGCGTGCCCGCCGGCGTCCCACATGCGGGGCAGCAGGTGATCTTCGTCCCAGTTGCGGGGGACTCGCGAGTGTTCGAACTCCGGAACATTGGTGTGATTTCCGGCGCACACATACAGCGACTTGCCGTCCGGAGCCAGCACGATGGCGTGCGGTCCGTGTTCGCCGCCACCGTCCAGATGTCGCAGAACTTCGACGGTGTCAAAGTGATCGTCGCTATCGGAATCCGTGACGCGGTACAGACCGCTCTTCATTTCGTCGTTGCCGTTGACCATCACGTACAGGCTGTCGAAGGCATACAGCAGCCCCTGAGCCATCCCGAGTTCCACGTCGATTTTCTCGATGCCGATTTCGTCGTCGGAACCGACGGCTGGCGGAGTCACGCGGTACAGTTTTCCGTACTGATCTGACACAATCAGCCGGCCCTTCGGATCAGTCGTCATACTGACCCACGAACCGAATTCTTCGCTGCGAACGGCGTGCAGCAGTTCAACCCTGAAGCCTTCCAGGACGTTGATACTTTCAGCGGGAGTCGCCTTCGGTTCCGGTGGTGCGTCGTCCGTCAGTACAATCGAAGCGATGTGCATCTGGCCTCGCCGCGACATTGGATCGAGTCGCAGCGATGTCACCGGACTGTCTGTCTGGAACCAGATCTGAAACTCCCTGAACTGGTTCTCGTCACCTCGCAGAGCGGACGTGACGGAACGATCTTCCGACACCGTGTTGTCTTTTTCGGTGGTCCAGAAGACCTGAAATTCTGTCCGGCGGCGGAAGCGAGCGGTCACAGTCAGCGCATGCCAGCCCGCCGGCGCTTTCACATTCGCAGTCAGAGTCGGGTCGTCGCCGGTCGCTTCAATCACGAGGCTTCCATCGGCGATGGTCAGGGTCGCCTGGTCATTCGCGGACCAGCCGGAGTCAGCGTTGTCAAACTCCCAGCGTCCGAATTCCTCGGCTTGTCCGGCGGAACAGGCGCAGATTGCGATGGCAGGCAATAGCAGCAGGAATCTCATCGAAAGTCTCGTTCAGGTAGGCGGAATCCGACAGGCGGAGGCGAGCATAGGGTTGACCCGCGAACCAGTCTGAGGACTATGCTGGCGTGAATCAAGTGTTTGGGAGCGTGCCGCGAATGCTCGGCGCGGCACGTGAGATGGAACGTGGGACGCCCCCATCCGCTGTCGCGCGAACGCCTACTGGGTGTCGATGGCGTCCATCCGGTCGACTGAAGAATTCCGGAAATTTCCTGGCGGATCGGTGCGGCAGACTTCGCTACTCACGCTGGAGCGGTGCGCGACGATTCGGTGCTTGTTCTCTCAACAGGAGAAGGTGTTGACGCCGCGCTGGTCATTTGGTGCAGCACTTTAAGAAGTTCGTTCGAGCGTTTGTTCCGGGGCCACGATGAAAAGTTTCCGCGCCAGGGAATCGGCGCGGTGGTTTCCCTGCGCACTCTTTGTTCAATGATCTGTTGAGTGCGGTTTCACAAGGCTGCGGCAAAAATGATTCTGGCAGAATGGCTCGGGCGAAAGTTCTCATCTCAATCATCTCACCGGCAATCCCGTCGACGGCGGCGCAGGAACGAATCGGCGACGTCCGTCGCGACGCTGGTTGAGACGGTCGAAACGCGGCAAATGCTGTCGGCGACGGTCTGGGATGCCCCGCGGGAACTGTCGTTCAGCGTGGCTCCGGACGGGACGGAGATTTCCGGAAAAGAGAGTTCGTTCTGCAGCAGCTTCTCCAGCCTCGGGACGCCTCGGCAACTGCAGATAACGGAAGCATCTTCCACAGGGTGCACCGAATAGATCGGCACGATGTTGGTATGCTGCAGTTGCGCCAGTTTTTCCGCTTCCTTCAGCCGCGCAGCGGAGACCTTCAGCACAACAAGTCGGTCTGACAGCGAACGCTGTTCCGCCAGAAACACGCGAGCGAAGGCTCCGCGGCCGAGCTCCCCCACAATTCGAAAATCCAACAGGTCGTCGCCAACAGCAATGCGCGCCGCGCAGTCGGGAATTCGGTGCGGCGCACCCGCCAAACTGTGCCGCGATCCACGCACAGACATCGGGCTGATGGAGGCAGCGACCGGCCAGTGAGACACGTCGATGCCGTACCTGACTGCGTAGTCAGCGGCAACGGCCGGGTGATCCGTCTGCAGCGACAGCCGGTATTCTTCGAATGCCAGCGGTTCGACCCGTTCCGGGGAAGTGAACGCCTGCGGAAACTCGCTGCGATAATCGTCGAGCGAGACAGGTTGCGATTCCGAGAAGTGAAACTCCATGTCGATGCGAATCAGTTCCTGCAGCACGTCCATGTACAGCGGATCCCCTTCGTCAGGCAGAAAGTCACGGATGCTGACTTTGCCGCCGCTGCCGCTGCTGCTGCTGCTGCTGCTGCTGCTGCTGTGAAGTGACGCATCCTGCAGCGCTGCTTCGAACGCTTCGACAATCGATTCAAAGTCGGTCATCACGGTTTCACCGGGGCGCATCACGAGTCGGGCTCCTCATCAAGTTCCTGTCGCAGCACTTCGCGAAAAGCCTGCAGCGTTCGTTCGACCGATCGTTTGGAACGTTTTGTCGATTCGGCGATTTCTGCCACGGGAGTGCCGTCCAGACGAAGCTGAATGACTTCGCGCTGGCTGGGAGTCATGCCTTCCGTGACGTCGTCGATCACAAGTCTGAGTGTTGATTCCGCAAAATGGCCTTGCCTGGCTCGACGGAAGAACGTCCGAAAAACAGACTGCACGATATCGTCCGGGTCAACGCGCGAGCGGAATGCTGTTCCTGACTGCGCTTTGGCCAGCCCCTGCAGCCAACGCCGTTAAGAGTTTATTTTCGTTTAACCCGTGGCCGAGAGGCCAGGTTG
>CAZHET010000011.1:0-30055 GCA_964531585.1 uncultured Planctomycetaceae bacterium
GGGCGGGAATCCAGCGCGTCGAAAACGGAATTCCCGCCCGCGCGGGAACGACGGTCAACCCCAATTCTGAGGCATGACAAAGCAGTAGGTACGCAGTCACGCGAATCGCCGCCGCACGCGGCGTCCGGGCGCAGTGCAGCCGCACACTGTGGGCGGATCGGCGCGCTCACGATTTCGCATCGTGTCGTTGAGTCGTCCCCGCCACATGCGATCGACGCAGGCTTCCGCGGCGGCACGGCAGTTGCGATGCCGCACATACACACGGAACAGCGACAGCCCGGATACCGCGAACATGCAACGACAGCAAACAACGATTGACGGCAACGAAGCGGCCGCTCTGATCGCTCACGCCACCAACGAAGTCATTGCCATCTATCCTATTACGCCCGCTTCACCAATGGGCGAACTCGCGGACACCTGGTCCTCGCGAAAGCGTGAAAACGTCTTCGGCACGATTCCCGACGTCATCGCAATGCAAAGCGAAGGAGGTGCCGCCGGAGCCGTTCACGGAGCGCTGCAGGCAGGAGCACTCACGACGACGTTTACGGCGTCGCAGGGGTTGCTGCTGATGATTCCGAACATGTTCAAAATCGCCGGCGAACTGACGTCGACGGTTTTCCATGTTGCCGCACGGTCCGTCGCGACACACGCCCTTTCAATCTTCGGCGATCACAGCGACGTGATGTCCGTTCGTTCCACGGGCTGGGCCATGCTGGCGTCCGGATCCGTGCAGGAAGTCCATGACTTCGCCCTGATCGCTCAGGCGGCGACGCTGGAATCGCGGATTCCGTTTCTGCACTTCTTTGACGGATTCCGCACGTCTCACGAAGTCAACAGGATCGAACAGCTCACATTCGATGACATCCGCCGCGTGATCGATGAGCGACTGCAGCGCGCTCATCGTGAACGCAGCCTGAATCCCGATCGGCCGGTCCTGCGAGGCACAGCGCAGAACCCCGACGTGTTCTTCCAGGCACGCGAAGCAGCCAACCCGTTCTACAACGACTGCCGCGGAATCGTGCAGCGAACAATGGATCGTTTCGCCGAGGTGACAGGGCGACAATACCGGCTGTTCGACTACATTGGGCCTCACGATGCCGAGCGTGTCATCGTCATCATGGGTTCCGGCGCAGGTGCGGTCGAAGAAGTCGTCGAACGGCTTCGCGGCAACGGAGAAAAGGTCGGCGTTGTGAAGGTCCGCCTGTACCGCCCGTTCGCAACCGATGATTTCATCCGCGTATTGCCTGAATCAACACAGTCCATCGCCGTGCTCGACCGCACGAAAGAGCCCGGTGCGACGGGTGAGCCGCTGTACCAGGATGTCGTCACGGCGCTGGCGGAATCGTGGACCGAGCAGAAAGCGGGGCGTCCGCTGCCGCATGTCATCGGTGGCCGCTACGGCCTGTCGTCGAAGGAGTTTACTCCCGCGATGGTTATGGCTGTGCTGAACGAACTGAAACAGAGCGCACCGAAACGGCACTTCACGATCGGCATCGTTGATGACGTCACCCATCTCAGCCTGAAATGGAACACTGACGACTGGCGAGAACCCGCGGACGTACAACGCAGTGTCTTTTATGGGCTCGGCAGCGACGGCACAGTTGGAGCCAATAAAAATTCCGTCAAAATCATCGGCGAAAACACGCCCATGTATGCTCAGGGCTACTTCGTCTACGACTCCAAAAAAGCCGGCTCGGTCACCGTGTCGCACCTGCGGTTCAGCCGACGCCCGATTCAGTCCTCGTACCTGATCGAACGTGCCAGCTTCGTTGCCTGTCATCAATGGCAGTTCCTGACCACTCGCGATGTGCTGACGATTGCCGAAGAACGAGCCACCTTTCTGGTCAACAGTCCGTATGGCCCCGACGATGTCTGGGAGCATCTGCCAAATGACGCCCAGCAGCAGATCATCGATAAACAGCTTCGACTGTTCGTGATCGACGCGGACCAGGTCGCGAAACTGGCCGGGCTCGCCGGTCGCATCAACACCGTGATGCAAACGTGCTTCTTTGCCCTGGCCGACGTTCTGCCGCGTGACGAAGCCATTGAACACATCAAAACCGCCATCAGGAAAACGTATTCCAAGCGCGGTGAAACTGTGCTGCAGCGCAACTACGACGCTGTCGATGCCACTCTGGCAAATTTGCATCAGGTACACGTTCCGGACGAGGCAACATCGACTGTGACTCGTCGACCCGCTGTCGGCAGTACGGTGCCGGACTTCGTCAAGCGCGTGACCAGTCTGATCATTGAAGGCAAAGGAGACCTGCTGCCGGTCAGCGCGATGCCCGTCGACGGCACGTTTCCCACCGGCACCGCCAAATTCGAAAAACGCAGCATCGCACGGGAAATCCCGATCTGGGACGCCGATATCTGTATCGAATGCGGCCTGTGCGATCTGGTCTGTCCTCACGCCGCCATTCGCGCGGGCATTGCCGCCCCGGAACAGCTTGCCGCCGCGCCCGGTGGATTCGCTTCGAAGACGTGGTCGGGCAGAGATTTCGCCGGGCAGATGTTCATGATTCAGGTCGCCCCGGACGATTGCACCGGGTGCGGAGTCTGCGTTGATGTCTGCCCGGCCCGCAGCAAGGAAGTTGCCAGCCACAAAGCGATCAATATGCAGCCGAAGGTCGCCCATCTTGAACGAGAACGAGCCAACTTCGACTTCTTTATTAATCTGCCACCGGCAAGTCGTACTCAGGTTGACGGAAGCAGGATCAAAAGCCTGCAGTTGCTGGAACCACTCTTTGAATTCTCCGGAGCCTGCGCCGGTTGCGGCGAAACTCCCTATCTCAAGATGATGAGCCAACTGTTTGGTGACCGTGCACTGATCGCCAACGCCACCGGCTGTTCGTCGATTTATGGCGGCAATCTGCCGACAACCCCGTGGTCCGTCAATTCCGAAGGACGCGGACCCGCGTGGTCGAACTCGCTTTTCGAGGATAACGCCGAATTCGGTCTCGGCATGCGCCTGGCGCTCGACCAGCAGGAACAGTTCGCACACACGCTGCTGAAGCGACTGGAAAATGACCTCGGCACGGACCTGGTCAGCGCCATTCTTGACTGCCCGCAATCCAGCGAAACGGAAATCGCCGAACAGCGAGAAAGGGTCAAACAACTAAAGCAGCAGCTTGAAACGATCGCCGGGCCGGACGCACTGGATTTGAAGGCTGTCGCCGACGTTCTGGTCAAGCGCAGCATGTGGATCGTCGGCGGTGACGGCTGGGCGTATGACATTGGCTTTGGCGGACTCGACCACGTCCTGGCTTCCGGCAGAAATGTCAACATTCTGGTTCTGGACACGGAAGTGTATTCCAATACCGGCGGTCAGGCATCCAAGGCAACTCCACGAGCTGCAGTGGCCAAGTTCGCGGCCGGAGGCAAGACGACTCGCCGCAAAGATCTGGGAATGATGGCGGTCGAATATGGCAACGTATATGTCGCCCAGGTCGCGATGGGTGCCCAGCCGCTGCAGTCATTGAAGGCCTTCCAGGAAGCGGAATCATACCCCGGCGTGTCCCTGATCATCGCCTTCAGCCCGTGTATTGCTCACGGGATTGATATGTCCCGCAGCATGACGCACCAGAAGGACGCTGTGAACAGCGCATTCTGGCCACTGTATCGCTATGACCCGCGGGACGCACAGGGGCAGCAGCACGCATTTCATCTGGACAGTCGCCGCCCGACCGTCAGCTTCCGCGACTATGCCATGAAAGAAGCTCGTTTTGCCGTGCTGAGCAGAACCGATCCGGAAACTGCGGAGCGGCTGTTTGATCTGGCTCAGAAAGATATCGATGACCAGTGGCATTTTTATGAACAAATGGCTGGCATTGAGCGGGATGTTGTCCAACAGGAACCTGCCACATGACCGCTGATCTGCGCACTCAGTATATGGGACTGCAACTGCCGCATCCGGTTGTCGCATCCGCCTGCCCACTCACCGGCGATCTGGACATGCTGCGCCGGCTGGAAGATGCGGGAATCGCTGCGGCCGTGCTGCCATCCCTGTTCGAAGAACAGATCGAACACGAGCAGATGGAGTTTCACCGGTTTCAGGAAGTGCATTCCTCAGGCTTCGCGGAAGCCATGTCCTTATTTCCGGATATGGACGAATACAACAGCGGCCTGGATGACTATCTGGATCACCTGCGTGCAGCCAAACAGGCACTCTCTATACCCATTATTGCCAGTCTGAATGGTGCCACTCCCGGCGGCTGGGTGCGATATGCCAGTCAGTTGGAAGCCGCCGGCGCGGATGCCATTGAACTGAACGTCTACCTGATCGCGACCGATGCTGAGCAGACAGCCGACGAAGTCGAGCGCCGGTATCTGGGCATGGTGCAGATGGTCAGAGATGCTGTAAGAATTCCATTGTCCGTGAAGATTGGTCCGTATTTCAGTTCCATTCCGCACATGGCCCGACGTCTGTGCGAGCACGGAGCGGACGGCCTGGTATTTTTTAATCGCTATCTGTACCCCGACATCAATCTCGACACGCTGGAATTCACAACGGAACTGACTCTGACGACGACGGACGATATGCGCGTGCCACTGCGGTGGCTGGGAATTCTGCGAGGACAGCTGCCCGATGCCTCCCTGGCAGCGACCAGCGGCGTGAGTTCGTCGGACGAAGTGGTGAAGCTGCTGCTGGCAGGTGCCGACATCACGATGATCGCCGGAGTGCTCTTCAAACGTGGTCCCCAGGTTGTGACGGAAATTGTAAACGACCTGCGCTGCTGGCTGGACGAACGCGACTACGCCTCCGTGCAGCAACTCAAAGGCAGCATGTGTGCCCGTTTCGCACCGTACCGCAAGGCTTACGAACGAGCCAATTACATGGAAACGCTCATCAACTTCGCCGCTCCGGAGCCGACCGCCTAACCGCACGTCGTGAAGATTCCGTTGCAGTAAGCGGCAAGGCGCTGGCCCAATGGCACTCACTTGTGAGCGGCACGGCGCTAGCCGCCGGTGTCTGCATGGAAAAACGCCGGGAAAAACCGGCGGCTAGCGCCCTGCCGCTCACGGAACCTGTCGCTGTTTCGTCAGGCACGGATCCTCAACACCTTCGCTCCTCGAACATTCCTGTGTTTCAAATCGAGCAGTGCCTGGTTGGCATCTTCGAGAGCATAGGTTTCCACCTGCGGACGAATCGGGATCTCTGCGGCGATGGGCAGGAAATCGCGGATGTCATACTGAGTGATGTTTGCGACGGTTTTGATTTCGCGTTCCATCCACAGATGATCGTGGTAGCTCAGTTTCAGCAGCTCACTCTTGTCCTGGTCCTCCTTGCGAATTGCGTTAATGACAAGTCGTCCGCCAGGCAGCAGGTTGCTCATGGCTTCCACAACCGGCAGCCATGCAGGAGTTGTATCGATCACGGCGTGCAGCCGTTGCGGAGAACGATCTGTCGTATCTCCCGCCCAGACAGCTCCCAGTTCCAGCGCAAAGTCGCGTGAGGCCTGATCACGCGCGAAGACATAGACGTCGGTTTCCGGAAACAGGTGTTTCGCAAGCTGCAGCACCAGATGAGCCGAGCCGCCGAAGCCGGTCAGACCCAGTCGCTGACCATTGTGCAGATTTGTGAGGCGCAGAGCCCGGTAACCGATCGCTCCGGCACACAGCAGCGGAGCGGCCTGCTCGTCCGTGAAGACATCCGGAATCGGATAGGCGTAGTCTTCGGGCACAGTCATGAATTCCGCGTAGCCACCGTTGACATCACGGCCCGTTGCCCGGAATGAAGCGGCCAGGTTTTCGTCGTGCGTTCCCGTCGAACAGCCGATCCAGCCGACTCCAACGCGGTCGCCACGGCGATGCCACGTGACACTATTTCCGGTTCGCTCGACGCGTCCAACAACTTCGTGACCGGGGATCACCGGAAACCGCGGCGGAGCCGTGCGGCCTTCGATTTCATCCAGTTCCGTGTGGCAGACGCCACAGGCAGCAATGCGGATCAGAATTTCGCCCGCCTGAGGCTCAGGCACAGGGGCATCCACCAGCGTCAACGGCTCGTGACACTCGTCGAGCGAGACGATCCGCGGCAGTATCATGGCTTGCATTCCGGCATCTCCCGAATCCAGCGTCACGACGCACGAACCACGTCCTGGAGCTGCCTGCAGCCGAGAACGCATTTCCGAACAGGCAAACACGAGCTGTCTGTGCGAAATCGCACCCGGCGCGCCCAGTCGGCCATGCGAGACGTATCGCACACGCGGGTGCGCTGTGCTGAATCAGCGTGTCCGAAAAGCCCCGGCTGCCTGCGGTTCGCCGATGGAACCTTGTTTGGTACATCACGTGCATTGTCAGCAACTCGTATTCCGCCGGGACCTCATCGGCGGACAATCAAGCTGGAACAGTCCCGGTGGAAAAACTTTGCGAGTGAACAGGGCAGCATTCATGGTCATACAGCAGCATATCGAAGTTGTTCAACACGGACGGGAGGCCATCAGCGAATGGCAGCAGGCGCATCCGTACGAAAACCTGAATCTGGAAGGCGCAGACCTGCGGGGATGCCCGCTGGCGGGAGCAAACCTGTCGGGGGCCAACCTCACACGTGCGGTTCTGGATGGCATGGATCTGCAGGAATGCAACTTCTCTGATGCGACACTTTCACATGCTTCACTTCGTCAGGCGAATCTGTCGCATGCGATTTTGACGCGGGCTACGGCAGACCATTGCAATCTGGAAGCCGCACAACTGACTTACGCGCGGATTGACGAAGCGGACCTGAGCTGGTCATCACTGGCCGACACAGCTGCGAACGATGCAGACTTCTCCAGGACGGAACTGTTGAGCGCCGACCTTTCGAGTGCACAGCTGCAGCGAGCGTCATTCTGTGAGGCGGTCTTGATCAAAGCCAGGCTGAGCGGCGCGGACGCGCGAGACGCGTCGTTCCATGGCGCCGATCTGGTTGACGCCGATCTTCGTCAGGCGATCCTTGTCGATTGCAGTTTCGTGAACGCCAGGCTGATTCATGCGGATCTGTCGGAAGCCGATCTCAGCAAAGCAGTTCTGGGCGATGTTGAAATGAGCAATCTGCGAAACGCCAGGCTGACGGAAGCCGATCTGGAGAACTCGCGCGTGGTCGATTCGCAGTTCAACCAGGCCGATTTGCACGCAGCAAAGCTCGCTCACGCGGATTTTCGCGCCGCGGACCTGAGAGGCGCGAACCTCACAGACGCGGACCTGACCGACGTCAACCTCAGCGGTGCCCGCCTGGACAATGTGCTGGTCGGGTCTGGTGAATTCTGGCAGAACCTGTCCGACCGGCGCGCGACGCCTCAGAACTACGACCGCCTTGTCGACGAATGGAAAGTGATTGCGAATTCTGATCTCTACGGACATCCGGCGTACGTCCTGCGTGGACGTCAGCAGCCGACAGAGTGATTCCGGCTGCAATCCGGATGATCCATCCTCCTGGTACGACGGAACTCCGATTCCGTCGAAGTCGCGCGACGAGAGTATCATCGTCCGGGCTGCTTCGCAGAAACTCGATTCCTGCTTCGCCTCAAGTGCTCCGCGCGTTCAGGCGTGCCATTGACGGACTCGCCCGATGTTGGTACTTTGTGATGCAAAGTGAAAGGGCCTGCATTTCGATCGGGTGACGATGATGCAACTTGATGAGGCCTTGCGACAGATTTCCGACATTCGCCGACAGATCGTGCGAAGTGAAGTTTTTCGGGGCTATCGATCAGTGACCGTCGGTGCCAGCGGTCTGCTGGGCAACGCCGTTAAGAGTTTATTTTCGTTTAACCCGTGGCCGAGAGGCCAGGTTGGTGCAAGCCGTGACGGCCTGGCCTTTCGGCCACGGGTTAAACGAGCGTGTTTTCCGGGGGAAAAACTCTTAACGGCGTTGTCTGCTGGGGCTGGCGGCAGCGGCAATTCAATCGCGGTTTGTCGCGTCGGCGGAAAGTGACCTGGATCGCTATCTGCTGCTGTGGGTCAGTGTTGCGACAGCCAGTCTGATGATTGTCGCCGCGGAGCTGATCTGGAGGGCGCACATTGCCGGGCCGGGGTTGTCTCGCCAGATGACGCAACTGGCAGTCGAACAGTTTCTGCCCTGTGTTGTTGTGGGCGCACTGCTGACGTTCTGCATTGCGCGGGCCGCACCGCAGGTGGGGTGGATGCTGCCGGGGCTGTGGTCGCTGTTGTTCGGACTTGGCGTGTTTGCGTCGTGCAGACTGCTGCCACGCCCGACGGCCTGGGTCGGACTGTACTATCTCACATGTGGCTGCGGTTGTTTGTGGTTGGGGCAGGGCGCAAACGCGTTCTCGCCGTGGCAGATGGCAATCAGTTTCGGTGGCGGCCAGTTGCTGACCGCCGGCATTCTGTACTGGACTCTGGAGCGGTCAGATGGCTTCTGATGCAAACCGCACTGACCATGCCGCGGACACGCCGCGTTCCGGTGAGGGGCGGTTTTCCTATGACGGGCTCGATCGCGTAATGCACGAGAAGGCGCGGCTGGGAATCATGGCGTCTCTGGCGGCGAATGCAGAAGGTCTGTTGTTCAATGACCTGAAGCAGCTTTGTTCGCTGACCGATGGAAACCTCAGCCGACACCTCAAAGTCCTCAGCGACGCCGGTCTGGTTGAGATCTGGAAAGGAACCAGCGGGTCACGTCCGCAGACGTTGTGCCGCCTGACGCCGATCGGTCGGCAGCGCTTTGTTGAGTACATCAGTGTCCTGGAAAAAATCATTGCTGATGCACGAGCGAAGTCGCGGCCGGCTGCGGGTGATCAGTTCCTGTCCGGGGGATGGGTGCCCGCGTAGCGCTGTGTTTTTTTGACCACACACTTTGCATTGCAAAGTCGATGCTTCCGGAGTCAAAGTCAACATCCGAACAAGGCAGTGACAATGAAATTTCAGTGGATGCCGCGTGCGATGCGAATCGCACCTCGACTTGCCCCGCCGCTGACGTCCGCTGACGTGCGGCGACGCTACGCGTTGCTGGTCAATCCGTTCTACCCCAAAGATCCGCACGCGAGTTTCGGCAAGCACGTGCTGACTCCTTCGCTGGCCCTGACAAGTATCGCTGCCAGTACTCCGGAAAACTGGGAAGTCCGTTACTGGGATGAGAATCTGCTGCAGGGGCCACCGCCGTGTGATCCGGTTCCGCAAGTGGTGGGAATTACGGTTCACCTGACATTCGCCGAGCGGGCTTTCGAACTGGCTCGCTGGTTCCGACGGATGGGGACGAAAGTGGTTCTCGGCGGCCTCCATGTGATTTCGTGCCCGGAAGAATGCGCTCCTCATGCCGATGCCCTGGCGATCGGCGACGGCGTTGTGTTGTGGGGACAGATTCTGCGTGACGTCGAGAACCATCGGCTGCAGTCCGAATATCGCTCCGGCTTTACCAGACCCTACCGGGATGATCCCCCACCGCGCCGGGACCTGCTGCCACGACGAAGCTTTCTCACCACGTCAAGCCTGATTGCGACACGCGGCTGTCACAATCGATGTGGATTCTGCTACCTGGCGACTCACGGTCTGCACATGCCCTACATGATGCGGGATGTTTCGCAGATCGTGTCCGAGTTCGCGGCCGACGACCAGCCGTACGCTGTGTTCACCGACAACAATCTGGGATCAAAGCCGGATTACCTGAGGCAGCTTTGCCAGGGACTGCGGCCACTGGAAAGGATCTGGAGCGCCGCGGTATCGATCGACGTGACCGACGATCCGACGCTGGTTCGCGAAATGGCGCTGGCCGGCTGCACGGGGGTGTTTGTCGGATTCGAGTCGCTGAACAACCGAAACATCAGCGATGCTCAGAAGAAAAGTCCCTCGACTGCGGACTATTCGCGTCGTGTCAGCTTGCTGCACGACAACGGGATTCAGGTGAACGGCAGTTTCGTTCTGGGCTTCGACCATGACGGGCCTGAAGTGTTCGATATCACGATGGACTGGGTCGAAGAGAACCGGCTGGAGTGTGCGACGTTTCACATCATGACACCTTACCCCGGCACGCCGCTGTTCCGGCAGATGGAGGCGGAAGGGCGGCTGCTGCACAGAAACTGGACGCTGTACGACACGGCTCACGCGGTCTTTCAGCCGAAGCGGATGTCCGCGCAGCAGCTTGAGGACGGCTACGCCCGGTGTTACGAGCGAATCTTTTCGCACGCGTCCATCTGGAAGCGCCGCCCCGATGACTGGCGGTCCGTGCTGCCCTATCTGGTAATGTCGTATCTCTACAAACGCTCGAACCTGTGCTGGCACCTGTTGATTCGCAATCGGCTGACAGCGCTGGCATGGCGTCCTCTTGTCGAAATTACGCGACGCAGGCACATTGCGTTTCGACAACGGTTGATGCATCAGGACGGACAGTCCGTTCGCGGCCCAGCGATTGTTTCCGCCGGAGTATGACGCATGGGAACTCGGCAGCCGGGGAATCAAACATGAACCGCACTCTGACAATTCTGTCTGTGTATTCCGTCGCGATGGCGCTGCTGGAATCTGCAGTCGTCGTGTATATGCGTCGCCTGTATTACTCCGACAGTCCGCTGGACATCTTTCCGCTGAAGTTTCTCGATTCGTACGACACCGTGCTGGAACTGAGTCGCGAAGCCGCGACCGTCGTGATGATTCTGACCGTCGCCCTGCTGGCAGAGCGGTCGTGAGTGGAGCTTTGCTCGGACTGATCACGTTTCTTCAGCCTGCTGCGACCGAACTGGCGGAGGGGGGAATCGCCGAACTGCGTCGTTACACGCCCGGTCAGTTCTGGTGGTGGCTGTGCGTGCCGGGTTATGTGCTGATGGCAGCTGGGCTGGGAATGACGCTTCGAGCCGCGAAAACAGCGAACCAACCAGCGGCGGAGAACCGTTGATGCTTCAGCAAATTCGGGGCAGTGGTGCTCCCGACGGTTCGTCCAGCGGCTGTTCACGCCCGAGCGTTCTTTGAATTGTGACCGGGCAGATGGACCCGGGGCTGACGACGCCAATGACTGCAGCACCGCGGGCCTGCGGATGCGTTCGCAGGGCTGCGATGGCGGCATCTGCAGATTCAGCGGCGAGTGCCGCCACCAGGGTTCCTTCACAGGCGATGTGCAACGGATCAAGTCCCAGCAACTCGCTGGCTCCGCGAACGTCAGGTGTGAGCGGAATCTGCGATTCGCTCAGACAGAAGGTGAGTCCACAGGCCGCCGACCATTCGTGCAGAACTGCGGAGACCCCGCCGCGAGTGGCGTCGCGGATCGCGCGGACGTCCGGACCGGCGGCCTTTCGCAGCAAGGCGACGACTTCCGTCAGCGGTGCAGAATCGGATTTCGGCGGAGGTTCCAGGGCCAGTTCTTCGCGAGCACACAACACTGCGATGCCGTGACGGCCAATCGCGCCGGACACGATGATGATATCTCCCGCCTGAATCGACCGCGGACCGGCAGGAACCGGATCGACGAGTTCGCCGAGGCCGGTTGTGTTCAGAAAGAGCCCGTCCGCAGCGCCACGCGGAACGACCTTGGTGTCACCGGCGATGACCTGCACCTGGCACTCACGTGCTGCTGCCGCAACGCTGTCGAGGATTCTGTCGAGCAACGGCAGAGGCAAGCCTTCTTCGACGATCATTGACAGCGTGAGCCACTTCGGGATGGCTCCGGAAACCGCCAGGTCGTTGACCGTCCCGTGCACCGCCAGCGAACCGATGTCGCCTCCGGGGAAGAACAGCGGCAAGACCACAAAGCTGTCAGTCGTGACGGCGATTCGGCGTTCACCAACCGTCACATGGGCCGCGTCCGGCAGAGTGTCAAGAGCCTCGTTCTGAAAACGCGGCCGGATGTGTTCATCGATCAGTCGCCGCGTCAGGCGCGCTCCTTCGCCGTGAGCGAGCGTGATGCGTTCGCTGTGTACACCGATCGCGATCGGGCAGTTCAGATGCCAGGACGTCGAACTCATGAAACCACTTCCCCGATCCGTTCTGACGGCAGCAGCGAATAGCGATGATAGGCCGCACAGGCTCCTTCCGACGAAACCATGGGGGCACCCAGCGGTGAATCGGGCGTGCAGCGAGTTCCGAAGTACGGGCATTCAGTCGGCCGCAGTCGGCCGGCCAGAACATCAGCAGCGGGACAGTAAAGATCGGGACAGTCAGCAGCGGGACAGTCAGGATCGAGACAGTCAGCAGCAGGAAGCACGGCAGGTGATGCGCACTGCTCGCTTTCAAACCGCAGTCGCGCGTCGAAGTGTGAGAAGTCCGGTCGCAGCCGCAGGCCGCCTCGCGGGATCACGCCGAAACCTCGCCACGGACAATCGGCGATTTCGTAGACGCGATCAACGACGTTTCTGGCGTGTTGGTTGCCTTCGCGCTGAACCGCGCGAGTGTATTGATTCGTGACTTCGGCGCGGCCGGTTTCCAGTTGCCGAACGCAGTCGCGGATGCCTTCCAGCAGGTCAATCGGTTCGAAGCCGGTGACGACAACCGGAGCCTGGTACTTGCGGACAAAAGCGTCGTACGATTCAGAACCTGTGATCGCGCAGACATGGCCGGCGGCCAGAAACCCCTGCACTCGGTTTCCCGGCGAACACATCAACGCCTCCATCGCCGGCTGCACTCGCACGTGCGACACCAGCATCGAGAAATTGTCGAGCCCGAGTTCGCGGGCCTGCAGCGCCGCCAGAGCGGTTGCGGGAGCGGTTGTTTCGAAACCGACGGCGAAGAAGACGACGTGCTGATCGGGATTTCGCTGAGCCAGCGCGACGGCATCCAGCGGCGAATAAACGATCCGCACGTTGCCCCCGTCAGCACGAATATCCAGCAGCGTGTGCTGGCTTCCAGGAACGCGAAGCATGTCGCCGAAACTGGCGACGACAACGTTTGCTCGCATTGCGAGACGTTGCGCCGAATCGATGTCTTCCGCCGGAGTCACGCACACCGGGCAGCCCGGACCGTGAATCAGTTCCACGGTTCCCTGCAGCACTTCCTCGATGCCGTGCCGCAGCAGGCTGTGAGTCTGTCCGCCGCAGACATCCATCAGCACCCATGGCCGGGTCGCGCCGCGCCGGATCTCGCTGACAAGCTGGCGAGCAACGTCTGCATTGCGGAACTCGTCGACGTACTTCATGGCGCTGGCTCCGTGGCGAATTCGTCGCTGAGACCGAGCTGCCCGAGTTCCTTCAAAACTCGCTGAGCTTCAGTGGCATCGATCCGGCTGATGGCGATTCCGGCGTGGACAACGACGTATTCGCCAACCGCGGCGTCCGGAACGCACGCCATGTGGCAGACTCGGCGGATACCGTCGAATTCAACTTCTGCCCGGCCGAACACAGGATCGCGATTGATCCAGTTGATGACCTGGCCGGGAATGCCTAAGCACATGGAAATGGCCTTTCTGTTGCGCGACCAGGAGCTCGCGCCGTTCCGTTTGAATGGCAACCTCGTTCTGTACGACTCCTGTGTCGCACCAGGTCTTCTGTATCAGGCCCGCAATGGCACCACAAACTCATTCGTCCTGACTATTGGCCGACTCTCAATCGCGCGCTCGCCACCGCCAGTTGGCCGGCTGCCAGTCCTCCGTCATTGGGAGGAATGATTCCCGGCAGACCCACCGGCGACGGATGACGCGCAAGTTGTTCGTGAACGAGTTCGGTCAAGACCTTGTTCTGAAAACAGCCTCCGCACAGAACGACGGAGAAATTGACAAAGCGTCCTGCAACGGCCGCAACGGCTGCCGCGACTGTTCGATGAAACTTCATGGCCATTGCGCCGACGGATGCACCGGCCGTTTTCTCAGATAACAGTTCGCGAATCAGCGGTCGCCAGTCGAGTTCCATGAACGAGCCACTATCGTCGCAAGGTATCGGGTACTCCCCCTGTGCGGACCAATCGCACGCCGCTTCCAGCATCATTGCCGGTTGTCCTTCGAATGAGCAGTCATTCAGATCCAGGATGATCGAGGCGACTCCGTCAAACAAGCGACCCATGCTGCTCGTTCGCGATCCGGGCAGCCGGGCACAAAGCGGCGGCAGGGAGTCGCGACCAAAGGACGGTGTGACGATGCCCTGCGGCGAATTGAGATTCTGCCCGGTTGTCGCGGCGACAAACCTGACGCCGGACCCCGTACCGACGGAATCCAGCACCAGTGCCTGAGCGATCCGCGATGGCTGGCGGATGGCATGTTCGCCGCCGATGAGATGGAACGGACGGATCGACGCAACTCGCTCGAAGGCACAAGCCGTCGCCAACAGAAACTCGCCACCCCAGATCGTCCCGTCTGCGCCGAAACCTGTTCCGTCGAATGCGACTCCCAGCGCTGTGCGATCCAGCCAGCCATGTTCCACCATCCCCGCGACCACGTGAGCGTGATGATGCTGCACGGCGATCATCGGCAGGTTCTGTTCTTCCGCCCAGCGAGTTGTGAAGTAGTCCGGATGCTGATCGTGCGCGATGACTTCCGGCTCGACACCGTAGAGATTCATCAGTTCGCGCGACTGTTCAACAAAGCGTTCCCGCGTGGCAATGGAATCGAGGTCACCGATGTGTGGCCCGAGAATGCTTTGTGTTCCGTTGCAAATCGCGACGGAACTTTTCTGGTGACCCCCGACCGCCAGAATCTGTCGGTCACAATGCAGTTTCAACGGCAGCGGAGCAATCCCGCGAGCGGCTCGTATCGTCACAACTCGACCCGCGATGCACCGCACGACGCTGTCATCGATCGGCCGCACGATTCTTCGGTTGTGATGCAGAACGACGTCAGCGATTCTCCTGATCGAGTCGCGTCCGGAATCGTCCTCATACGCCAGCGGCTCGCCGTCGA
Organism: uncultured Planctomycetaceae bacterium; assembly: GCA_964531585.1. Taxonomy (GTDB): domain Bacteria; phylum Planctomycetota; class Planctomycetia; order Planctomycetales; family Planctomycetaceae; genus JAWKUA01. Next base: position 14,741 of record CAZHET010000011.1, read on the forward strand.
TATTGCCGCTCGTGACGACCAGTGGCCGGCCGACCGCTGCCAGCAGCCGCCAGTGCAGAGGCGTCGTCGGCTTCATGATTCCCACCGTGTTTAACCCTGCCGACACGTTCGCCGCCAGACCGGTCACGCACGACGACAGCACCAGAACGATCGCGTTGCGCGGGCTGTGAAACTGCTCGTGCTCATGGCCGTGCAGGTCGCCCAGCATCGATTCCTCCAGCATCACCGCAAGTGGTTTGGAACGGCGCTGCTTGAGTTGTCGCAGCCGGGCGACCGCTTCAGCCGAAGTTGCGTCGCACAGCAACTGGTAACCGCCAACACCTTTCATCGCAACGATGCCGCCTTCGCGAAGTGCGTCCCGTGCCTGGCCGATGACCTCTGCGCATGAGGACACAGCCGCAGTGGAAATTCGCGGCCCGCAATCGGGACAGGCATTCGTCTGAGCATGAAAACGCCGGTCGGACGGCTGCTCGTATTCGCGTTGGCAGGCGGCGCACAGAGCAAACTCGCTCATCGACGTATCACCGCGTTCGTACGGCATGGCTTCAATGATCGAAAAACGCGGCCCGCAGTTCGTGCAGCTTGTGAAGGCGTAGCCGTGGCGTCGATCAGCCGTGGTGGCCACTTCGCGGAGGCAGTCATCGCACACCGCCAGATCGCGCGGCACGAATGTCGCAAGCCTTCCGGTGAGGTCAGCCGGTTCAATCTGAAACGACTGCAGGCCGGCAACGTCAGTGTCGACTCGCGTGAAGGTTTCGACGATGGCGGAGAGCGGAAGTGCTGCGATCAGCCGGTCAGCAAACAGCGCCATTCCCGCGGCCTCCCCTTCGACCACGATTTCCACTCCGGTGGAACGGTTGCTGACGCTGCCGTTCAGTTGAAGTGACGTGGCCAGCCGAGCCACCGCGGGGCGCACGCCGATGCCCTGCACATGTCCACGCAGCAGGAACCGCGCGGCCCGAAGAGTGTTTGCGGAAGTCAGTGAAACGAGCATGGGCAGTCATACAAACGCCGTTAGACCACTGATGCCGGCCCGCAGGCATCCACAGGAGTCAGCAGTCGATTGCGAGCTTCATCAAGATAGCTGCACCAGTCAGCGATGCCGTCTCTCGTCAAAGAACAAACGGTGAACGCTTTCAGATCCGGCTGGATCAGTCGAGCATCCTCAACGGCCGCGTCGACGGAAAACGGCACGTGAGGCAGCAGGTCTGTCTTGCTGATGACCAGTGCGTCACTGGTGCGGAACATCTTCGGATACTTGCCAGGCTTGTCGTCGCCCTCGGTCACGCTCAGCACCGCGACTCGCAGGTGTTCGCCGAGATCGTGCGCTGCGGGACACACCAGGTTTCCGATGTTTTCGATGAACAGAAATTCGTAGTCGTCAGTCGGAAGCTTCTGCAGTCCGCTCTGCACCAGTGACAGTTCCAGATGACACGCTCCGCCTGTCGTCAGTTGTTCGACAGGAACAAACGGGCGCAGTCGATCGGCATCGCGTTCGGTTGCCAGATCGCCAACCAGCACTGCCATGCGGCGCGAGTTTCCCCAGTGCCTTGCCGTAGCCTCGAGCAGACTGGTTTTCCCGGCTCCTGGCGACGACACCAGATTCACGACGAACACACCGCGCCGAGTGAATTCCCTGCGCTGTTCCGCGGCACGACGTTTTTTTTCCGCCTGAATGTCCTGGTTGACGGGAATGATGCTGGTGGTCGTCATACGCTGGCCTCTGTTGTTTCACAAATTTCCATCGTCACATTCAGCAGTCGAAACTGGTCGCCGTGAGTCACCCGCACGTGTCTTGATTCGCAGTGCGGACATTCAAAACGAAATGACGGCAGCGTAAATGCGTTACCGCATTCGTTACACACTGCCTGCAGCTCCGTTTCGTGAATGACCAGCTCCGCGTTGTGCAGATTCGATTCTGCGGCCAGCCAGGAAAACGCGTCACGCACCAGCAGCGCTTCGACTCCGCTGAGCGGACCGATTTCGACTTCGATCTGCGTAACCGTTCCGCCGCCGTGTACGGCGCGAAGCTGCTCAACCTGAGTCAGCAACGACCGTACCAGGGACGCTTCGTGCATGATTGAGTTCATTCAGAATCGTGTGAGCGACTTCCGGAAGGACGGCTTCCAGTTCCTCGCACACTGTATCGTCGGATCGAAACTGCTTTCCCGCCACCGCGTGGACAATGATGCGATCAGGCAGCTGGCCAAGTCGTTCCGCAAGTTCCAGAACGGCTGACAGCCCGAAGTCGTGACTACCGCTGCAATGCAGCCGGCTGAGTTCCGGAAGAAACTGGCACCCGGACGCGATGCCGGATGATGTCTCGAACCGAAAGACAGTGCCGGCCGGTTCTTCACCGCGGCTGGCATCAACAACGTGCAGACAGCCGACTCCGTCCAGCCAGTCCAGAATATCCAGCGGCAGCGCCGCTTTGCGGACCATCACGTCGCCATCGTCCGGAAAATGCTTCGAGACTGCGTTGACGACAAGCCAGCCGATCTGATCGTCGCCATGCGAACTGCCGAGGCCGACAAAGAGAATTCGAGGTTGATGTTTCATAGCACTGCCAATCCGTCGCCAATCGTAGTCGCGTCTCGCCGCGTCGCGACATTCTGTCACTCCGCATACTGGCATGTTGGACGTTCGTTCTTTCAGCACGCCTGATGACTGGCACTTCAGTCGCGGCGCGACTGAGTTACGGTCAGTTTCAGGAAATGCGTGGAACAACTGATACACGGATCGTAGCAGCGGATCAGTCGTTCACAGTCCATGGCCGTTGTTCGATCGTCCTGATGCAGAATATCCGGCAGCCATGCTCGCAGATCTTCTTCGATCTGCCATTGATTCTGCGACGTCGGCGGAACGATCTTTGCAAACGTTACGGTCCCGTCGTCCGCGACCTTGTAGCGGTGATAGATCAGTCCGCGCGGAGCTTCCGTCGCGGCACAACCTTCGCCCGTTTTGTAGTCATAGTCCATGCGCTGCGGCTGGAACGGCCGGTAGTCTCGAAGAATCGCCAGCGCTTCTTCGTATGCGTGAATCACTTCCAGTCCGCGAGCGATGATCGCCTGAAACGGATTGCGGCAGGAAGCGTCGCAGCCGATTTCGTCGGCCGTCCGGCGAGCAGACTCGGACAACCTGTCGAAGTTCAGCGCCACGCGAGCCAGCGGGCCGACGTGATAGCTGCTCGGCTGTCCGCCGTTGTGCGAATTCAGTCGCACCGAATGCAGCGCGGTGCTGTGTTTGATATGCCGTTCTTCAAATTCGCGTTCGTAGTCGGCGACGGGGATGCTCAGGCCGGACGTTGATGCGACCTGGCCTTCATTCATCGCGTATTCATCGGGGTGGGACAGCGCCACCAGGTCGTAGTCTCGTGTGAAGTCGGGAAAGTCGAGCGTCGCGACCCATTTTGTTGCGGCGATGGCAGCGTCCAGTCCACATTCGAAGTCAGGAATCAGCCGCTGCAGTTCATCGCGTTTCGGCGCACGGTAAAAGCCGCCGACGGCGACGTTGATGGGATGAATGGCGCGGCCGCCAAGAACTTCCAGCAGTTCGTTGCCGTGCTTCTTAAGGCGCAGACCGCGGTTCACTTCTGCGGGAAATGTCGCGGCCAGGTCGATGCCGCTGTCGACTCCGAAGAAATCCGGAGCGTGCAGCAGATGCATGTGCAGAGCGTGGCTTTCGATCCATTCGCCGCAGTACAGCAGTCGCCGCAGCCGGCGAATTTCCGGCGTGATCGTAACACCAAGCGCGTGTTCCAGAGCATGGACGGCACTCATCTGGTAGGCGACGGGACAGATGCCGCAGATGCGGGCGGTGATGTCCGGCACTTCTTCCAGCGGCCGGCCTCGCAGAAACGCTTCGAAGAACCTTGGCGGTTCGTAGATCGCAAGCTGCACGTCGCGGATCGTGTCGCCGTCCAGTGTGACGTGCAGACCCCCTTCTCCTTCGACTCGCGTCAGCGCTTCAACTTTGATGGTGCGGATGTTGGTCATTTTGATTCAAGGCTGTTGCTCGCGTGACGGAATTCTGCAGCCGCGGCGTTGAAGTTTCGCAGCAGCGGCAGCAGTTGTTTGCTGGTGGTTCCCATCGACGCGTAATGGTTCGTCAGGCTGCTGCAGTTCGGCTGAGCGGCCGGGCCGAAGCAGCCGTAGCAGCCACGGTCATATGCCGGGCAGATGGCTCCGCAGCCGGCCTGCGTGACCGGTCCGATGCACGGAATGCCACGCGCGACTTCCACGCACACCGTGCCGCGGCGTTTGCAGTCCAGGCACACGCTGTGAGTCGGCGTGCGAGGTTTTCGTCCGGCAAGCAGCGCGGCGAGAACCTCGACAAGCTGATGACGATTGATCGGGCAGCCTCGCAGTTCGAAATCCACCTTCACGTGTTCAGTAACCGGTGTTGATGTGGCCAGCGTCGAAATGAATTCCGGCCGCGCGTAGACGCAGCGCAGGAATTCCTCGTGATCAGCCCAGTTTTTCAGCGACTGAATTCCTCCCGCCGTCGCACAGGCTCCGATCGTGATTAGGAATTCCGATTGTTCTCGAACGTCCCGAATTCGCTGCGCGTCGTGAGCGGTTGTGATGGAACCTTCAACGAGGGCGATGTCATACGGGCCGGGTTCGACGCGGCTGGTGGCTTCCAGGAAGTGAGCAATGTCGACGGCACCGGCGATTGCCAGCAGTTCGTCTTCGCAGTCCAGCAGAGACAACTGGCAACCGTCGCAGGACGCAAACTTGAAGACGGCGAGTTTTGGCTTTGTTGCGAGAGTTGTCATCGATGCCTGCTCAACCTGGTGGTCACAAATCATTGACTTTCAGAATCGATGCAACACGGTCGTAAGGAAACACGGGGCCGTCCTTGCACAGGAATTCCGGGCCGAGCTGGCAATGACCGCACAGCCCCACGGCACAGTTCATGTTCCGTTCCAAAGAAACGAAAAGGCAATCCGACCGCAGACCGCGACGCAATGCCGTCTGAACGGTGTACCACATCATGACTTCCGGTCCGCATGTCAGCAGCAGCGTATCTTCCGGCCGCGGCAGCGGCAGCCGATCAAGCAGCTGCGTGACGACTCCCACATGGCCGTTGTAGCCGATCGGGCTGCGGTCGACAGTCGTCTGAACGTCGAACCCGCGCGAACGCCAGTCGTCGTATTCGTCGCTGTACAACAAGTCGCGCGGCATGCGTGCTCCGTACAGCAGCGACAGTGTGCCGAACTGATTTCGGCCGGTCAGCAGTTCCAGAATCGCCGACCGCAGCGGAGCCAGCCCGATGCCACCTGCGACGACGATGACGTCTTTTCCGACACACCGTTCCATCGGCCAGCTTGAACCGAACGGCCCGCGCAGACCGATACTCATGCCTGCGCGCAGTCCGGCCAGGGCACGAGTCACGTTGCCGGCTTCGCGAATCGTGTGAGGCACCTTCGACCGATCGGCCGGATCGCCGCTGATCGAGATCGCCACTTCGCCGACTCCGGGCAGGTACAGCATATTGAACTGCCCCGGACGAAACGAATACTCCGCGCCGAACGCTGCGTCGTCGAAGGCCAGATCGTACGTCGCGACTCCCGGAGTTTCGGTGACGACTTTTTGAATGCGAACCGGCTTCGCCAGCCACGGATTTGTCGACAGACACACAGACGCAGTCATTCAGGCGCGCCCTCCCGCACGTCGGGCAGCTCAGGTGTGCGACTCGGAGCATCGCGAATCGCGGCGACTTCTTCGGTCAGATCGATTCCCACGGGGCACCACGTGATGCAGCGACCGCAGCCCACGCAGCCGGACGAACCGAACTGGTCATGCCACGAGGCCAGCTTGTGAGTCATCCACTGCCGGAAGCGGCTGCGGATTTCGTCACGCACGATGGCTCCGTTCATGTAGCTGAAGTCGATGTTGAAGCACGAATCCCACTGCCGCTGCCGATCGACGTGATCGCCGGTCAGATCGGTGACTTCAGTCACGGTTGAACAGAAACACGTCGGACAAACCATTGTGCAGTTCGTACACGACAGGCAGCGTGTCGCGACTTCGTTCCAGCGCGGATGTTCGAGATTTCCCAGCAGCAGGTCTCGGATGCCGTCGGTATCGAGCGTCTTCTGAATCTGATCGACGGCCTGCTGACGAGCGGCCTGGGCGGTGGATGAATGGCCGGAACCCGCGGGATTAACCGTCAGTCGCTGCAGCACATCTGCGCCGCGATCGGAGCCCACTTCGACAACGAACCCGTCGTCGATTTCGGTCAGCGCCAGATCGAATCCGGCGTCGCATTTCGGCCCGGTCTTCATCGACGTGCAGAAACACGTCGGAGCCGCCAGCGTGCAGTTTACGGCGACGATGAATGCGGCGTCGCGACGTTGCCTGTATATCGGATCGACGTACGGCCCGCCGGTAAAGACCTTGTCCTGAACGCGAATCGCCGCCAGTTCGCACGCTCGCACTCCCAGAAACGCATACCGCGGGACAGCTTCATCGGGAGTTCCCAACGTCCAGCCATCGTCCGTTCGATCGGCGGTGGCGACCGTTGCCAGCGGCGGGAACAGATACTTCTTCCATGAATGCGGCCCGACCACGTAACCGAAGTACGCGTCATCGTCGCGCCGCTCCAGGCGATAACTTCCCGGTGCCTGACGGTCGGTCCAGCCGCGAGGCAGCTCGGCAGCGGACTCGATTTCGTCGTAGACAATCGCCTCCTGATCGACGGTCGGCCCGATAACCAGATAGCCATCGGCCGACAGAGCATCGATCAACGTCTGCAGTTGTTCGGCAGGCAGGAAGTATTCGGCGGAAGCGCTCATCCTGTCGTTCACTTGTTCCATGCCTACGAACTGGTTTCGATGAACATATCAAGCTGCTGCAGACGCGTGGCCAGCAGTCGGCGGGACAGCGCGGCAGCCACCTGCTTCATGAGCACATATCCGACGTCGTGGTCCTCGTCACACAAATCCTGCAACTGCTGCGCCGGAAACGCAACCAGCGTCGAGTCTTCGACCACGACTGCGCGGGCCGTCATCCGGGCATCCGCCAGCAGTGCCGACCAGCCTACGATTTCACCGGGCCCCAGCGTCAGCATTCTCATGCAACCCCGGCGAGGCAGGCACATGTCCAGGCCGATGCTGCCTTCTGCCACCAGATACAGAAATTCGCATTCCGCGCCTTCCTGAAACAGCACGGCGGACGTTGTGAACTTTTCAATCGACGCGATGCCGACGATCTTTGCCAGATCGTCGGCAGACAGTGCTTCCAGAAACCCGACTCCACGCAGAACGTCCGATATGGTCGATGCAGATGCGGTCGATTCTGATGCGGTCGATTCAGTGGCAGTCATGAAACAAACCTCTACGAAAGTACCGGCGGTAACAGCGTGACAGAGCACGGCACAACAACTGCGAAGCAAATGGCAGGCCGGAATCAGTCGACTTCCCGGAGGTTTCAAACATGAGCGGTGCCCCACGCGCGTTGATCGACGGATTGATGAATCCGGCAGTGTTTCCTCACCCGTGCAACAGCGTCGAACTGGTAGAGACTCACATTTCGTGGATCCTGCTGACCGGCCTGCGCGCTTACAAGATCAAGAAGCCTGTTGACTTCGGGTTTGTGGATTTCACGACACTCGAACGTCGCCGCCACTACTGTGAAGAAGAGCTCCGTCTGAATCGCCGACTCGCACCGGAACTGTATCTGGACGTTGTCCCGATTACAGGAACGGAGGAACGTCCCAGCCTGTGCGGGGACGGTCCGGCCATCGAATACGCCGTTCAGATGCTGCAGTTCGACCAGAGCCGACTGCTTAGTCGTCTGCCGCTGACCGAGTTGACGCACAGTCAGATCGACAGCCTCGCTGACCAGTGCGCGGAATTCCACCGTCACGCGGCTGTTGCGCCGCAGGATTCGACGTTCGGTTCGCCGGACGCCGTGATGGTGCCGGTGCGGGATAATTTTGGCGCACTGCAATCGACAGCGGACTCCGTTCGCGATCTCGTGCAGATTCTCCTGCTGCAGGCGGAACAGGAATTTCATCGCCTGCGTTCATCCTTCGAAGAACGAAAACGACGCGGGATGATTCGTGAATGTCACGGCGACCTGCACCTGGGAAACATGTTCCTGCGGGATGATCGCATCACCGTTTTCGACGGCATCGATTTCAACGAAGACCTGCGCTGGATCGACATCATCAACGACATTGCCTTCGCCGTCATGGACTTCGATGACCGTGGCTGTTCGAGTGTCGCCAACCGGTTTCTGAATCGCTGGCTGGAACGAAGCGGTGACTACGCCGGACTGAACGTGCTGCCGTTTTATTGTGCCTACCGGGCTGCCGTGCGGGCGAAGATCGACGCCATCCGCAGTCAGCAGCCGAACGTGTCGCCGGCTGAACAACAGCATCTGGCGAACGATTGCCGCGGGTATCTGGAACTCGCCCGGCGCTACAACGCTGCGAATCCTTCGGCCCTGCTGATCACGACCGGCCCGTCGGGCAGCGGAAAGACCACGGCGACGCAGCAGCTTGTCGAACACATGAACGTCATTCGCATTCGATCTGATGTGGAACGCAAGCGCTTGTTTGGCCTGGCACTGGATGAAGGCTCACCGGCGGAGTCGAAGCCGCAGATGTACTCGCCGGAGACAACCGCCGCGACTTACGACCGGCTGGCGGAGCTTGCAGGCGACGTGATGCATGCCGGCTTTCCCGTTGTCGTCGACGCGACATTTCTGAAACGGGCCGAACGGGAACGGTTTTCCCGACTCGCGAAACACCGCGGAGTCCCGTTCGTCATCATCAGGTGCGGGGGCGACGAGGATGTGCTCAAGGCACGCGTACGTCAGCGCCAGCTCGAAGGGCACGATGCGTCTGAGGCCGATGTGACGGTTCTGGAGTCTCAATTGGACAACACCGAGCCGCTGACTTCGCAGGAGCAGCAGCATGCTGTCGAGAATACCGACGTGAACCTGGCGACCAGCATTGCTTCACGGATTCGTGCTCGCTGAGGCCACCATCGCCTCCGGATTCACTTGTGCGGATGTCGCGTTGCGTTCGCTGCCGGGACGCGACGCGACGGAATTCTTCGCTGGAACGCAGCCGCGCAACGGACCGGTGACGCAATGACGCGTTGCCACTTCTCAGGGCGGATGGCTTCTGGCAGGTCAGCACACATCCAGCGCGACAACAGTGATTCCCCAGGCAGAGAAACACCTGCTTTCCGCAAATGCCGCGGCTGTCGGCCTGCTACTCTTCCTGAAACGCCGAATCGCGTCTGCCCCTGTGCGGACGATGTCCGGTTCTCCCGATTCGAAAGGCGGTCCTATGGCAGATTTCAAAGTCACTGAACTCGATCCGAATACCGATTTTTCGAAGCTCGCTTACTGGGACGTCGTCATCATCGGAGCCGGTCCCGCCGGACTGGCGGCCAGTTTGACAACCGCCCATCGCGGGCTGACGACTCTTGTTGTGGAAGCCAAGTCCGAACCCGGCGGGCAACCGCAGTTTCTGTACGCTGACAAGAGGATCGTCGATATCCCGGGGTTTCCTGACGGCATCACCGGGCAGGAGCTGTCCGAACGAACGTTCCGACAGGCTCAGAACGCGCTCGTGCAGTTTCGGTTTGACGAAGAACTGACCGAGATCATCGATACCGACGAAGAACAAAAAGACGACCGGCTTCGCAGGGTCGTGACTTCGAAGGCCGAATACCTTTGCAGAAAAGTGATTCTGGCCTGCGGGCTGCTGCACTATCCGCGAAAGCTGCCCGTGCTCGATGCGCTTGGCTGGAAGAATGTGTTTTATCGAGTTCCTCGAATCAACGACTACCGCGGTGATCATGTCATCATCGTTGGTGGAGGCGATTCGGCGTTCGACGCCGCGGTCATGGCTTTGCAGCGGAACGCGGCCGTCGACGTCATCGTTCGCAAACAGACTCCGGTCGCCAAAGCCGACACGGTGGCGCGTGTCTGCGACCTTGGCGGAAAAGTTCACGCAAACTGCGAAATTGCTGAGGCCGCTGTCCGCGACGGCGCACTGACGACGGTGCTCACGTCAGGCGAACAACTTCACTCTGAACTGGCCATTGTGCAGATTGGCTTTCTGTCGGCGAAAGAGACTTTTGAACGGCTGAAGATCCGATTGAACAGCGACGGCAGCATTGCAATCGATCCGTATTTCGAAACCAGCCGCCGAGGCATCTTTGCCGTCGGTGACGTCCACGGCGACATCAAGCTGGTCACCGTCGCATGGGCCGAAGGAATTCAGGCCGCGATTTACGCGTTTAAGGAAATCACCAGCCCGTACTGGCTGAACGAAAAACGCCTGCGCGACTACAAGCTTGTTATGATCAGCGAGAAAATGACTCAGGCAGCTTCAGGCGGTCGCACTGAATGACAGCGGTGCTTTCGCGCGACGTGTTCGCCTGAGTGTCGCAGGATGGCGCGTTCGCTGGTGCCTGTGGATGACGTGGCTGCAAAGCCACGCTGAGCCGTCCGGCGCGTGCAAGACCAACGTGCGCGATTGACCGGCAACAGGCACCAGGTTTATCGACTGAGGACCAGTTTTGATTGGAACAGATCATGAAAAGACTTATCCGGACAGGCTGCTCGCTGTGTATTGCGCTTCTGCTGTTTCCTGTTGGGTCACGGATTTCTGTTGTTTCCAGTGTGTGCGCACAGACTGTGGAAACTGAAGGCCGACCGTGGCTGTTCGTTTCGCTTCTGACCGAACAGAAGATCGTCACGTTTGCTCGCGATCCACGGACTGGCGAACTGACAAAGCGGCACACCACCGAATGCCCCGCCGAACCGGCCTGCATGAACGTGTCTCCTGATCGAAGAACGCTGTTTGTGTCGTTTCGATCCACAGGTCAACTGGCAAGTTTTCGAATCGATCCAGCATCCGGGCGATTGACTCCGGTCAGCGTCGTCGAAGGTGGTGCCGATCCGGCCTACCTGCTGCCCGATCATTCCGGACGCTTTTTATTGAGCGCGTATTACCAGGCCAACAAGGTCTGCGTCCACGCAATTGGTGGCGACGGGGCCATCAGTGAAGAGCCGCTGCAAACTGTTCCAACCGCTGAAAATGCACATGGGATCGCACTGGATTCGCAGAACCAGATGGCACTTGTTTCGCACACGGGTGCCAACCGCATTTTTCAGTTTCGTTTTGACCAGACGACCGGAATGCTGACCGCATGTGATCCACCATTCGTGACGGCACCGACTGGCGACCAGCCTCGGCATATCGTCATGCATCCATCGGATCGCTGGGCCTACACCAGCAACGAAGCAGCGGACAGCGTTGGCGCCTATGTCGTCGATCGCAATACCGCCACTCTGCGTCATCAGCAGACGGTCCCGACGGTGCCCGGCACCTTTGACGGTTCTCTCAATTCGACAGCCCGTTGCGAAATGACGCCGGATGGCCGGTTCGTGTACGTGGCAAATCGAGGACACGACAGCATTGCGGGGTTCGCAGTCGAGCAGGAAACCGGGCAACTCACGCCGCTGGGAACGGTGCCGACCGAACAAACACCGCGTTCGTTTACCATCGATCCGACGGGAAGGTTTCTGTACGCAGCCGGCCAGGCAAGCGGTCGCCTGGCTGCCTACGAAATCCAGGACGATGGCCGGTTGCGACGCTTCGCCACATACGACTCCGGCCCCGTGTCGTGGTGGGTGATCGCCGTCGATGTGCCGTAGCGCCACGCATTTGTCCCTGTCACAACCATACGATCGGACTCGTATCACGTCGCGACGGAGCGGACTGGTTTCAGGCGCAGGTTACTGGCAGATCAGTGTTGTCACGAATTTCTATGCGCCGCCAGTCGCTTGCGGGGGTCACGTACCGGGCATGCATTATGCCGGGCGGTCGGCCGCTGATCCGCGCAACTGCTGCAGAACTTTCATTGCCGCGTTGTGGCCGGGAATTCCGCTGACTGCGCCGCCCCGAACGGCCGACGATCCGCACAGCAGAACGTTGGAATGCGCGGTTTCGACTCCCCACAGTCCGGCCTGGTCGTTCGATTCCGCAAATGGCCACGTGAGATCGCCGTGAAAGATGTTTCCCTGCGGCAGGTGCAGCCTGTGCTGCAGGTCAACCGGGCTCATCGCTTCAATGCATGGAGCGCCGTTCGAGTCGACTGCCAGGCAGCTTTCGATCGGCTCTGCGAGGTACTGATTGATCCCGTCCAGATACTTCGCCAGCACTTCGTCGCGAACTCGGTCGTTGTCGTTTTCAAACAACCGGCAGGGCATATCCAGTCCGAACAGTGTCAGCGTGTGGAATCCGCGACGGATCAGGTCTTCGGAAAGGATCGAATTGTCGGTCAGCGTATGGCAGTAGATTTCTCCTGGTGGCTTCTCCGGTACGTGACCGGCCATGCTCGCACGGTAGCTGTCCTGCATCTGATCGTAACCTTCGTCGATATGGAAGGTTCCCGCGAACGCTGATGCCGGCGGGCAACTCGTTGAACGCAGTGCGGGCAGTCGCTTCAGCAGCATATTGACCTTGAACCCGGCACCTTCGGGGGAATTCTGCGCGGAGCTGTTCTGCACCCCGGTCAGTTGCTCCAGCACGTGTGCCGACGCGTTGCAAAGCACAAATTGAGCGTCGACGTCATGCTGTTTGCCCGACATTTCGAACTCAATCGAGCATTGTCTGGTGCCTGGCTGGATGCTGCTGACCTTCGCGTCCGCGACCAAAGTCACATTTCCGGTGGACCTGGCGACTCGGACCAGTTCGTCCACCAGTGCCCCCATGCCGCCGACCGGGACACGCCATTCCCCGGTTCCCTGACCGATGACGTGATACAGAAAGCACCGGTTCTGCAGCAGCGACGGATCGTGCGGATGAGTCGCCAGGCCAATCTTTCCGTCGGTGAACACCAGCCCGCGAATCAGATCATCGGAAATCAGCCGTTCGATCACGTTTCCGAGCGGTTCTTCGATCAGAGCCTGCCACGCGAGCCTGGCGGCGGGATCCAGTCGAGCATGCATTTCCTGTCGAGTCACCAGCGGTTCGGTCAGGCCGGGCCAGATGACCGCGGCCAGACGCTGCTGCGTGTCCTGCAGTTGCAGATATCCGTGGTAGTCACGGTCGTCTCCGGTCAGCTCGCGAAACGCATCCCGGTTGCAGTCGGCACCACCATTGCGAATCAGCAGCTCGCGGAATCGGCCGTTCGCCAGCGACGGTGTGTAAGAGGCTGTCGATCGCGCTTTGAGCTGTTGGTTCAGCCCAAGGTCATCGCAGATCTTCTGCGGGAACAGACTCACCAGGTACGCATACGCGGAAAGCCTGGCGTCAATCCCCGCGAAGAGCCGCTTCGACTGAGTGGCACCGCCGAATTCCGCATTCCGTTCCAGCACGACGACGGACAATCCCGCCCTGGCCAGATAGCAGGCCGCCACCAGCCCGTTGTGACCGCCACCGACAACCGCGACGTCGTAACGTGACCGGATCATTTCGAGTTCAGACATCGCGCGGATCAGCCTTCATGAAACTGATGGTCTGTAGTTTGAGTTCGCAGAGCGCTCCCGATTCACAGCCGCTGCGCCCTGGCGGGAATGATCGCGCATTCTTCACGCGGGTCCAATCGCGCGGAGTCGATACCGTTCCATTCTTTTCTCTGCGATCAACTCTGCAATGTCCAGCCTCAGTCTGTGTCGCCTCGGCGATTTGAACCTGCACGCTGGTCGGCAGCGCGAACTGCGTCTGTCAGCTTCTGATGTAATGCTCGACCTGAATCACCCGCGAGTCCAATAAACCGGTCGACCACCGGCTGACTGGCTTCGCGGAAGGCAGCTCGTTGTTCGTCGGTCAGGTCTGTGATGATCTGCAGATCGGGTTTGCGTTCGCGGATGCGGTCGAGGCGTTTCCGGTTGTAGTCCTGTTCCACCTGAAGAATGTATTCGTTGAGTTCATTGACGACCTCACGCACCAGTTGCTGCCGGTCCGGCGTGAGGCTTTCGAAGAAGTCCTGATTCGTCACTGAAGTTGTGATGAAGGGTGCGTGCTTTGGAAAAATCATCCAGTCGGTGACTTCGTAGAAACTCATTTCTTCAATCGCGAAGACCGGGTTCTCCTGACCATCGATCATGTTGAGCTGTAACGCACTGTAGACCTCGGAGTACGGCAGTGGCGTGGCGCTGGCCCCGTAGGCATTGTAGGCAGCCAGCAGGAGTGGCGAGGTCATGACTCGGAACTTGACGCCTTTGAAATCGTCGGGGTGGCGAATCGGTTTCTTCGTGGTCCACACCTGCCAGCCTTCTGAGTAAACTGACAGCAGCTTCATGCGTTTGGCGGCGTAAAGTTTTTCCAGGGCCTCTCGCAGTTCGGGGTCGTTGTTCAGGACCTCGTTGTTGACTCGTTCGTCGTCGGAGAACACGAAATGCAGCAGGAAGACCTGGACTTCCGGGATCAGTTTTCCGAGGTGTCCGGGTGAGGCCATCGCGAACTGGACGGCGCCCATGTCAACCAGTTCGGTGATCTGATCTGAGGTGCCGAGTGTGCCGTACGGGTAGACGGTCACTTCGATGTCTCCGCCGGAGCGTTCTTCGATCAGCTCTTTGAACTTCTGCGCGTAAGCGTCCTGGACGCTGCCAGCGGTTTCTTCGATGGCGAACCGCCAGTGTTCGCGCGGCTGCCGGTCATTCTCGGGCTGCTGAGAGCAGGATGTCAGACAGAAAGCAGGCACAAGGATCAGCAGCACTCGCAGGAGGCCCACAGGTTGATAACTTTTCGAAAGATTCATGAATTCTCCCCGCTGGTCAGAACGCGAGGTCGCGCAGAAACAGCGCGATCGATGGAAACGCGATTAACAGCACGGCGGCCAGCAAAAGGATCGCGATGAATGGCGGCGTGCCGCGGATGACTTCCAGGTACGGCCGGCGGAAGATGGCGATGGCCGTGAAGATGTCGCAGCCGAACGGGGGCGTCGCAGAACCAATTGCCACCTGCAGCGTGACGACCGTTCCGACCAGGACGGGATCGATGCCGGCGGCCATCGCGACGGGATGGAAGATCGGCGTCAGGATCAGGATCACGACGATCGGGTCCACGAACATGCATCCGATGAAATACGCCCCGGCGATGGTCAGCATGATCGTCCAGTAACCCGAGTCGGCGGCCAGGCCGAGCCAGTCGTTGATCAGCACGCCGGGGATTTCGGCGAACGAGATCACCCAACTGAACGCGGTGCCGGCTCCGACCAGAATGAACACGACGGCCGTCACGATTCCCGTCGACAAAGCGATGTCCGGCAGGTCCCGCAGCGCTAGTTCGCGGAAGATACCGATCTCCAGAATCGCCGCGTAAAGCACAGAGACTGCC
>CAZHET010000012.1:0-30039 GCA_964531585.1 uncultured Planctomycetaceae bacterium
GGCGTCGGACTGAACCCGCCGCCGATCGGCACATGCCAGCGCTTGCCGGTTTGCAGGTAATGCCCGCCACCGCTGTGATCGTTGAACGAGTGCGTCATCGTCCGCACGACGCAGAACTTGTCCGAGACCTGAGCCGTGTTTGGCAAACACTCACCGATCAACAGTTCCGGCGTGCGACAGGCGATCGGACGAAACGGCCCGCGAATCGCTTCAGGAGCATCGGGCTTCAAATCGTACGTCTCGAGCTGGCTCGGACCACCAAATAAAAGGAGGAAAATGACCGACCTGGCCTTCGGCACAACGTCCGACGCATGCGACTCGGCCGCCAGCAACTTCGGCAACGACAGGCCAAACAACCCCGCGCCCCCAGCTTGCAACAACTCGCGACGGCTGTGCCCATCGCAGGTTCTTCGAGGTGATCCGTGAATTGTCAGCATAAACAGGGACCTCAAGACAAAGCGGTCAAATGGGTACCGAGGCGGATCCGTTGCAGGCGATCGCGACGATTCGCTCGATGTGGTGCGACAAGTGAATAGGACGTCACCAGCTTACCATCATCAAGCTGCACGGTGAGCCCAAAGCCTCCGCCTTGTGGCGTTCCGACAGGAGTTTTCGAATCCAGCATGATGCGATCGTGCGCGAAGTCGAACTCGAAGCCATCGTCGGTTTCGGTTCCGATGATCGCTCGCACACCGAGCGGCTGAGGACCGGTCCACGTTCGCCCGGCATCCGGCGAACGAAACAGCAGTGTCTGCTCCATGACATTGTCGCCGTCGCGCTTGTGCTGATGAAACGTCGTCAGCAGCAGTTCGCCGCTGGGCAACTTCGCGATGCAGGGCTTGTAGTCGTCCGGTTCGCCCAGCGGAATTCGTTCGCAGCTGATCCGGGCGTCGCTCAATCGTCGCGGATTTTGAAACGGAATCGATTCGGACGAATCTTCCGCAGGCGCAACGGCGGTCGTGACGATCAACGCAATGAAGACAAGGCAGTGAAGACACGGTTGTGGCAGCAGGCTGACGAATTGAAGATTCATGCGACCTCCGGCAGAACGTAAGGGGCGCGATACCGTTTGGTGAGCAAGGCATTGGCTTCGTCGCAGTCGATAAACCGTTCAGTCTGCGGGTCGAAGTCAATTCGGCCTCGCGTGCGGAAGGCAATCTCGCCGAGATGAACGAGAGCGCAGCTTCGATGGGCGACCTCGGCGGACGCCTTTGTCGGTGTGCGCTGACGGATGGCGTTCAGAAACTCGGCCATATGCTCGGCGTAGCCGCGCTGGCCGCGAAGCTGTTTGCCTTCGGTTGGGCCGGGTGTTCCTTTTGGACCTTGAAAGACGCTGAACGCGCCGCGGCGAGAGAAGATCATGTAGCCCTCGGTCCCGTAGAAGACGTTGCCGTTGTCGAAACCGTGCAGGCCGTAAGCCGTGAATGGATAGTTCTCGTAGATCAGCAGCCGACCGTCGGGGTATTCGTAAGTGACGTTCATGTTGTCGGGATACTCGCTGGCGTGACCGTCGAGCAACATGCGTCCGCCGCGGGCGGTGATCTGCTTCGGCAGCGTCGTGATGCCGAGTCCCCACGCGGCCAGGTCGAGATCGTGAATGCCGTCGTCGCCGATCTCGCCGTTGCCGTAGTCGCTGAACATCCGCCATGTCTGATGCCACCGATGCGGATTGAACGGTCGCTTCGGCGCTGGGCCGAGCCAGCGGTCGTAGTCGACTCCGCCTGGCGGCGTGCCGTCGGGCTGAGGCTTCTCGACCGTGCGAGTCTCCGCCGTCCACGCGCGAGCCACCTTGACCTCGCCGATGATTCCTTCCTTGAGCAACTTTCCGGCTTTCTCCGTCACGGGACTGCTTCGCATCTGGCTCCCTTGCTGCACGACTCGACCGTATTTCTTCGCTGCTGCGATGATCAGCGGCCCTTCGTTGAAGACGTGCGAGATCGGCTTTTCGATGTAGCAATCCTTTCCCGCCGCCATCGCAGCCAGCGCGATCGGCGCGTGCCAGTGGTGCGGCGTCGCGATGATCACGGCATCGACGTCCTTGTCCTCAATGACCTCTTCGTATCGGGCCGTCCGTTTCGGCGGCGCGGCTTGAAAGTCGCGCGTCACGAGCTTGCCCATGCGCTCGATTTGAGTCGGATCGACATCACACAGCCACGCGAGTGAGGCTGCGTCGCGACGGTCCACCAGTCCCTTCACGTGATGCGTCATGATCCCGCCGCAGCCGATGATTCCCAGTCGCAACTTTGCGGGTTTTTCATTGCCGAACGCATGCACTCCGCCGAGCACGGCTGCAGCGCCCAGAATCATCGAGGACTGCGTTGTCTGTTGGAGGAATTCACGACGGGTCGATGATGTGTTCATCGGTTGCCCCTCTTCAAATGACAGTTGTTTATCGGGTTCGCACGCAAACGACTTGCTCACAGCAACTCCCTGATGGGTCGGCCATCGCCATGGATCATGGAAATCGGGCGTACCACCCGAATCAGACTCGAATCAACGTTCCCGTCTGCCCTCCGAACGAATCGGTCTCGACACCCAGCCTCTGCAGGATCGTGACGAAAAGTTTCGACAGCGGCAGTTCTTCGACTT
The DNA here is from genome assembly GCA_964531585.1 of uncultured Planctomycetaceae bacterium. Lineage (GTDB taxonomy): Bacteria > Planctomycetota > Planctomycetia > Planctomycetales > Planctomycetaceae > JAWKUA01. The sequence goes on from CAZHET010000012.1 coordinate 2,590, forward strand.
CCGGCTTGCTTTGCCAACCAGCATCGGTGTCAATGCCCGCACCGGCCTGGTTGTCTTCATTGCCGCTGCCGAATTTCAGATATCGACCGTTGGTGAAGCCGAGGTTTTTTCCACCGGCCGAAATGATAGGATAGTTGCGAGACAGATGAAAACTGCTGGAAGCGGAGCCATGCATGGCCAGAGTGTTGTCCAGCATATTGCCATTGCCGGTCGGCTCGGGCGTATCCTTGAGTCTCTGCGCGAAACGACCGAACTCTTCAGCCTGATAGCGATTGTAAGTGCCCAGGTTTTGCCAGCCGCCCGGCTTCTTGATGTCATGAGTCAGGCCATGAGCAGCACCGAGACCAACGGCGAGCGACAGCAGATCGTGCGGGCCTTCGCCGTTTTCGCGTCCCAGCTGAAATGTCGCGACGCGAGTTGAATCGCTCAGGAAGGCCAGATAGATCAGTTCATACATCGTCTGGAAATACAGCCGCGCCTCTTTGGGTTCAGCGTCCAGATGCAGATTGCGGGTTTCGACCTGCGGGATCGGCGTATCGATCCACTTTTGGGCCTTAACAAGTTTCAATTCCGTATCCCGTACAGCGTCCAGATATTGCCGAAGCGTTTCCTGATCGCGGATAGAGAGTTCGCGATTCAGCGACCGAGTGTTCTCAATCAGCAGATCGAGGGCACTCTTGCTTCTGGCCAGTCTGGCGGCTGCGTCTTTGCCGCTGGTCACGAACAGCATGTCGAAGATTTCCTTCGGCTTGTTCATCGCCGGGATCGGTCGGCCTTCTCGATTGTACGACTGAGTCTGAGCGCCCCGCGGGCCGCCGACTCCGCCATTGGTCGACATGACGAGTGACGAATGTCGAGTGAAGTCGCCCGCGTGCTCCGCGTAGACCTGATCCAGTGAGATCGTATTCCGATAAGGCCCGTTTCCGCCGATGGGCGCGCCGGTCAGGTACTGATCCGCGTTCGAATGGCCATGTACGGTTCGAGCGTCCGGATGTGACAGCCCTGAGTAGACTGTGATGTCGCTCCGCAGCGGTTCGAGAACATCCAGAACCTTCGTCAATCGGAAGTCCGTCTCGCCGCCCTGAGGGAACCAGCTCCAGTCCGTCCACGCCGGATCGGACTTGAGTGGCAATCCAACGCCATCCGGGTGATAGATGCTGACGAATCGTTTTGGTGTTTCATTCAATGCCGGACTACCGACAGCCATCGATTCAAACCACGGCAATGCCAGAGCAAGGCCGGAGCCGCGAAGAAATGTTCGGCGATTCAGTACAGCAGATTTGTTGTTCATGATGGGTCCCAATTCTTCTGTCTTCATTCTCTTGTCTATTTCGTATTGAAGAAGGAGCTGTTGATGATTAGTTGAATCAGGTCGCTGAGGCGATCTTCGCGGCGTCTCAATTGCGAGGTCAAGTTGTCGATGTCAGCACTGTCGGCAAAGGTCAGTGGTCTGCCGAGTGCATACGCTGTCAGTTTATGCACCATCGCTCGGGAAAACTGGTCCTGTCGATCCATCAACAAGTATCGTTTGAGCCCATCGATTCCAGCCAGCGGTTGTCGATTGAACAGTTCTGACGTCGCATCAACCGGCTGGTTATTCACATGAGTCCGATAGACTCCCAGGGCATCATAGTTTTCAAACGCAATTCCCCAGGGATCGATTCGAGAATGGCATGAGAGGCAGGCTGGTTTGTTGCGATGATTGACGATCCGTTCCTTCAGAGTCATTTTCAGAATCTCCGGATCTGTCAGATCGACTTCCGGAACATTCGGTGGAGGCGGTGGTGGTGGATCGTCGAGGATGCGTTTCAGTGTCCAGACGCCGCGTTTGAGCGGATGAGAATCCTTACCATCGGAATTCATCGTCATGATGATGGCGTTCGTTAACAGGCCACCACGATTTGTTTGCGGTGTAATTGGCACGTTGCGAAAATGCGGACCGTAGACGTCCGGAATATGATAGTGTGCTGCGAGCCGCTCGTTGACGACGGCGTAATCGGAATGGAGAAAGTCCATGACGCTGCGATTGTTCTTCAGCACATCCTCAAAGAAGGCGACCGGCTCTTCCAGCATCGCGGCCTTCAATGAGCTGTCGGTGACATGAGTCACACTATTCATTCTGTCCAGGCCCAGCCATTGGTCGACGAAGTGCGTGGATAACCTTTCTGAACGCGGGTCTGACAGCATGCGTTTGACCTGAGCAGTCAGGATATCTGGCTCTCGGAGTCGTCCCTCCCCCGCGAGCTGCAGTAATTCGTCATCCGGGATGCTTGACCACAGGAACAGAGAGAGGCGACTGGCGAACTCCAGATCGCTGATCGAGCTCGTAGCAGAAGTCGTGAGACTTCGGGCTGAACTCTCACGAGTCCGGCTACGATCGGCATCGCTTGTCGCTCGTTGCGTCAGGTAAAGAAACTCCGGCGTGGCCAGTGTGGTTGCAAGCACTTCGACCATCGCATCTTCGAACGTCGCGAATTCCGGCCTGTATTTCGCAAACAGAGCCATGAACTGGTCGACTTCATCTGACGCGACGGGGCGACGCCAAACACGTCGCAGAAATCGACTCAGCACCTCGCGGCCATAAACCTGCTCGTCACTCTTATTGTCACTGGCAAAGAAGATATCCGTGTGGGTTTTCGGTGGCCATTGCTCGTAATAGGGAGCAATGATCTCGATATGGTCGATCAGCACCTGGAGACCTTCCTCACCGTCCCGCGCATTCGAGACGTTTCGAATGTGCAGAAATTCGTCACGTCTGGGGAAAGTCGTCTCGAGGTGTCGAAATGGATTGCGCTGAATATCAGCCAGCCGAATATCAAAGTGAATGAACTGTGGATCGTCGACAGATGCCGTTACGGGAATGTCACGATCACTGATGACCTCGGAGAAGTTGGCGTCGTTGCTGGTGTGGGCACTGAAAATCAACCGCAGGCTTGCGTATTCATCAGGGTTCATCGTTGAGCGAGCAGTTCGAACACGAACGCGCATGATCCCTTCGTCGGGAAGAAAGCGATCGAGATCCAGCTTGAGCTCATTGGACTTCGGAAGAACAAGCACTACCGGAGAAACGGCTGGAGTTTCACCAACAGCAGCCGCGTCACGAGGCATCGTCTTTCCGCCGGAGAACGGTGTGCTTTCGCCGGTCTCGAGATGAAACAGCTCGTGCTGATTTCGCGGCTTTCGTTGCTTCTTAACGGTGTCAGAGGCCGCCTCATCCTTTTTCGAAACCGCCTTCTCGAATTCTTCCTGCATCGAAACAATGTACGTGACGGCTGGCGGACGCTCACCACTGACTGTCGCCCGCTTAAGAGCCTTCAACCCGGTCTCACGGTAGATCTGGAATTGCATGGCCGACATCTGCAGCAGTTCCGAACTGTTCTGAAAACCATCTTCGGATGTGGACTCCGGCGGCAGCTTGTTCGCAAGATTATAAGGCAGCCCCAGCAGGTCCTGCAGAGCGTAGTTGTATTCGTAATTCGTCAGCCGTCGAAAGGACGAATGCTCTTTGCTGTTGCGGCGGACGAGCGATGCTGCATTGAGTTCCTCGCTGAGCCAATCGACGATTCTTCCACGATCGGCGTCCGCGAGTGCGTACTCCGATGCGTCCTCGGGAGGCATCTCGGACTTGCTGAGCGCGCCGAAGACCTCACGCCAACGCTCGACATCGGGACCGGTCAGAAGGTCCGGGTTCAGTTGGTCGAAGCGAAGTCGGCCTTCTGATTTCTCGGGACCGTGACAAGCCAGACAGCTCTTTTTTAGAACCGGCTCGACCGACTCGCGAAAGGCAGCGACGTTCGACACCGGCACTGTGTCGCCGGGTGTCGCGGTTGCCTCGACGGTCGACTCTTTCAGGAACCTCGATTGGGTTCGCCCCTGTACTCTGGCGGCTTCCAGAGTGATCGGTGTCTCCTGACCATCAGCAGCGGGAACCGCACCTGCAATTTGGAACATCAGCAAGGTGATGATCAAAGAATTCTTCATGAACTGTAATTCGCAGTGTTTGGGAGGGAGGCTGGCAGGGTGGAATCCAGCGCAGGATCGGCAGGAATTAAGAGAAGGATGGTCATTATGCATCGATCCATCCCTCAAAGCAAAGCCGCAATCGGTTCTCCTTCGGCGACGGGCAGAGGTCGCCCCGTGCGATCCGGGAACGTGGCTTCGTGACTAATGCCCAACAGATGGAAGATCGTCGCGGTGAGCTCGGGTGGCGTGACACGATCCTGTGCCGGATACGCACCATCCCGATCGCTGGCTCCATAGACCTGCCCCGGACGAATTCCTGCGCCGGCCATTGCGAAGCTGAAGACATTTCCCCAGTGATCTCGTCCGCCTGATCCATTGAACTTTGGAGTACGCCCCATTTCACCAATTGCGATGACCAGAGTCTCATCGAGCATCCCGCGGTCTTCAAGGTCCTCAATCAGCGCCGTGAACCCGTGGTCAAACTGTGGACACAGCACGTTCTTCATCCGGACGTCGTTGTTTGCGTGCGTGTCCCACAAAGGATTGGGAGCACTCAGATCGCCCGGCTCTCGAGGCCAGTTGACGAAGACCATCCGCACGCCGGATTCAATCAAACGGCGGGCCAGCAGAATCGACTGTCCCCAATGCCCGCGACCATAGCGGTCCCTTAGCTTTGGCGACTCTTTGTCGATCGCAAATGCTCCGTCCGCCGTTCCTGACAGAAGCATGTTCATCGCTTCGTGACTTAAACGCTCGTAGTCCACGATTGCAGTCGCGTCGGCCTGCCGTGATGCATTCAGTCCGGTGAGTAACGCGTCTCGGGATTGCAGACGGGCAGGGGATACCTGCTCCGGCAACGTCAGACTCTCGATTCGAAAATCGGGCGCGGACGGATCACACTTCAGAATCTCCGGATCCCAGCGGCGACCGAGAAACCCAGCATTCTGACCCGGCAGGAAGACATTCGGGTTGGCGATGATTGCTTCAGGCAGCATGACCGAACTGAATGGGCCACCTTCCGTTGGTTTGAGCATCCTGATAATTGAGCCCAGCGTTGGCCAATCTGTCGGCGCTAGTGCTCGCATGTCGGGACCGGCGTACTTGCGTCCGGTGTTGATCCAGTACCCGGCCGATTCATGATTCGGATCATCGGTAGCAAACGATCGCACGACCGCCAGCTTGTGAGCAATCGTAGAGATCCGAGGAAGCAGCTCGCAGAACTGAACTCCCGCAACGCTGGTCGCGATCGGCGAAAACGAACCACGGATTTCAGCCGGAGCGTCGGGCTTAGGGTCGAACGTTTCATACTGCGACGGTCCTCCGCTGAGATAGACCCACAGAACGCTCTTTGCCCGCCCGAATGTCGCGGCCAGGCTTCCTTCAGGCGGTGCTGAATTCGCAGCGGACGCCGTCGAACTCGCAGCCCACTGCAGCATCGGGGCTACACTGGCGGACATCCACGCGGCCGCCCCCGCATGCAGAATTTGGCGACGATTTTGACGTTGGCAACTCATTTGTTTCCTTTGCCGAATCCGCGTGGCTTCGGAGCTGCGAACCCGCGTGACATCAAAACAACTCGGGCAGCGGCTGGTGACCATCGACGAGGTACTGAGGGCGACCGGCGAGGTCGTTCAGTTTTGTTTCCGGATCGAGGCCCAAAAATCGATGCAGGCTTGCATGGACTTCGCCAAAGTGAACTGGGCGACTGGCGATTTCGGCTCCCATCCGATCCGTTGAACCAATGACCTGTCCAGTGCGGAAACCGCCGCCCGCGATCAATCCTCCACCCACCTGCGGCCAATGGTCGCGACCGGCATCTTTGTTGATCTGCGGCGTACGACCGAACTCGCCCCACGCCACGACGGCCACGTCGTTGCTCAAGCCTCGTTCATGCAAGTCTTCGATCAATGCCGAAAGAGCACGGTCGAAGATTGGCAGATGCGTGTTCTTCGCCTCGCTGAAATTCTGACTGTGGAAATCCCAGCGACCGAAGTTCAGCGTCACCACACGAGCTCCCGCTTCGACAAGTCGCCGCGCGAGCAGGAAGTGTTCGGGATTTCGCGGAGCACCGTCGCCATAATTCTTCGTGTCGCCCTTGCCATACCGTTCGATGACGGCTGGATCTTCCCGCGTCAGATCGAACGCCTCAGCGAGTTTGCTCGATGTCAGAATGCCCAATGCCTGCGCATTGATGTCGTCGATGCCTTTCAGCGTGCCGCGAGTGTCGATATCACGCCGCATGCGATCGAACGACTGAAGCAGCTCGCCGCGATTCTTCAGGCGGTCCTGAGTGATCGCGTTGAGAACCATGTCGGCCTTCGCCGGTCCGGAGGGACGAAATGCCGCATGGCCAACTCCCAGAAACCCGGGATGGCCCGGTGAACCATACGGCGGGTGTCCGGAGTCAGGTGCCAGACCAATGAACGGCGGAACGGCTGGATCCGCTGCCCCTCTCACTTTGGACACGATAGGTCCGATCGCCGGCCAGCCACCTGGCGGCTGATTTACGAATGACCGTCCCGTGTAGCAGATAAACGAATCGTGGGAACCGTTGGGCGATCCGTACACCGACCGCAGCGGAATACAGCGGTCCATGATCTTTGCCATGTATGGCATGTGTTCGCAGATTTCGATCCCCGGCACGTTTGTGGGGATCGGCCGGAACTCGCCACGAATCTCCGACGGAGCGTCCATCTTCAGGTCGTACATATCCTGATGCGGCGGAGCCCCGACCATATAGATCATGATCACAGACTTGTGCGACTGCCGAATTCCCGCGACCTGTTCCGCTCTCAGCAACCCTGGCAGCGAAAGCCCTCCCATTCCCAGCGCACCGATCCTGATCGCGGTGCGGCGAGTCATCCCGTCACACAACCGCTGTTTCGTGCCAGTCAATTCCAACATGCGATGATTCCTGTCTGGTTACTTTCAGGCAGCCCGATCTGCTCATTGTATGGTATCGTCTTTGCAACGTTTCCCGGAACCGAAAATCGCGTCCGTCAGATTCTTAATCAAAATAATGCGTGGATGTTCGATAGTCGTGAATCGCCCCGCGATCCAACGCTGGACCTTGGCGCGGGCTTCGCCCGCAACCCAATTAGCCGCAGGGCGCTAGCCCCGGTTTTTGGTGCAAGAACCGGGGCTAGTGCCTCGTCAAGACTGCGATGAGGGGTGGCTGGGGTCGAACGACAGTGAGCCCCCAGCGGCTGGGGGCTCCGCTTCGCTGCGACCCCAGCCACCCAATCCCTCACTTGAGCCCTGACGAGGCACTAGCGCCCTGCGGCTGATCGTGATAAATCTTCTCAGAAAGACAATACTTTCAAAGTTGGCTGAGCAGAGTGATTCACGACTATGGGCTGCGTTAGAACAAATCTTTGATGGGCTCACTCCGATAAATGCGGTACGGGCGACCGGTGGAGTCGTGGAACTCGCGGTCTGGGCCAATACCAAGGCAATGAAAGATCGTGGCGGCAAGGTGTTCCGGAGTAAAAGCATCGGACACAGGAACTCCGCCGTGTGCGTCCGTCTGGCCGATGATCCGTCCCGGCTGGATGCCGCCGCCTGCGAAGAAGCAGGGGAACACGTCTCCCCAATGGTGTCGCCCCGGTGTGAAGACTTCACCCGCTGCGTTCTTGCCTCCTGCGGTGATCGGCGAAATGCGCGGCGTGCGCCCCATCTCGCCGCACATCACGACCAGAGTTTCGTCAAGCAGCCCGCGGTCGGACAGGTCATCCAGGAAGCCGCTCAGGCAGTGATCAAGCGACGGGAGCAGCTTCCCTTTCAGGTCTCGGAACGCGTTCTGGTGCGTGTCCCAGCCGCGAAGATTGACCTGAACTATTCGCACTCCGGCTTCAATCAACCGCCGCGCGGTGAGAAAACCCTGCCCCCACTCTTCACGCCCGTAGAGGTCGCGGATGGCATCGGATTCCCGCGTCAGATCGAATGGGTTCTGGTCTCCAGGCCGCGTCGCCAACACGAAACGAAGCGCCTGTCGCTGGTAGGAATCCCACTTCAAGAGCGAACCGACTTGCTCCCACTGATCGAGTCCGCGGCGTAATTTGTCGAGATGACGCAGCAGCGCGTCACGATCCTGAATACGGCCAACCGTCACTCCTTCCGCCTGACCGAAATCGGGCAGATGAAACTCAGGGTTTCGGCAGCTCGAATTGTTCCACCAGGCCTTTGGTCCGGGACCAGGTTTTCGTTCGGGATCAAGATTGGGATCGTCGTGGCTGTAACAATTCGGGCACGAACCACCCGCGTCCGGCGCGTTGCATTTGCAGGCCAGGTCGACGCCCAGTCGGTCATATCGAGGCCCGAGCAACCCGGAATTGCGACCGGGGTACTTCATCAGATTTGCCCGCGGCAACTCGATCATTGCGGGCCAGCCGACATCTGCATTCGGTGGAGCGGCATAAGCAATCATCGACCCGATCGAAGGCCAATGGATCCGTCCCGGTCGCGGTTCACGGATGGACGCGTTGGTGTCGCCGACCGGCAGTGAGGTCGTGCCCGTATGAAGCAGATACATGGCACTGTCGTGCTCGTTGCGGAATTCCCGCCCTGCAACGTGATGCATGGTTCGGACGATCGAGAACCGATCGGCGCGGGCGGACAACCCAGGCAAATGTTCGCAAAACAGTTCGCCTGGAATCCGCGTCTGCGCCACTCCGTATTCGCCACGAATCATATCCGGCGCATGGGGCTTGGGATCAAACGTCTCATGTTGGGAAGGGCCGCCCGATTGAAAAATAAAGACGACTGATTTCGCCTTCCCGGCCCGTGCGCCGCCTTCAGCAGCCTGCGCCTCAAGTCGCAGCAAATCAGCGAAGCCCAATCGGAGCAACCCCATCCCGCCGATCTGGAGCAGGCCGCGCCGTCCGATCTGTGGATGGTCCTGAAGGCAGCAGCCATTCCGACGCATTGTCATGTGATCTGTCATTCATGGTCTCCGAGACGTTATCCGACTATTTTGACAGGCACTTTCAGCAAATCGACCTGCGCCGCGTGGGGATAAGCGACCGGCTGATACTTGATTTCCAACTCGGTTGTCTCAAGACGCTTTCCACCCTGGGCGCGGGAGTTCAGCGCCCGGTCGAGAATGCCGCTGGTGAGCAACGTCCGTTCGACGGGATACGTCGGCCGTCCGGTGTGGACCATGGTCTCGATCGCCTTGAGCAGGTAGGCGAAGTGCGGGTAACGGGGCTCAACTCGCTCTTCATATCCTGTTGCGAGTATCTTCTGACCTTTGAGCTTCACACCGACACCCGTCAGCCCGGCGCTCGGCAGCATGAATTGAGCACCGCGGAATCCGTCGGTGTATTCGAACTGAAACAGCACGGCCTTGTCGTCTTCGCGAATGTTCGTTTTCGACTTCGGAATGACGTCGTAGACAGCGTCCATCACGTCGGCCGCGACCCAGCCGTCATCGACCGCTTGCCAGGCCTCCTTCCCTTCCAGACAGCGCACCCATTTCACGCCCCGCTCAGCGTTCTTGCGGCGTTCGATGAGGGCCTGGTAAGCCTCGAGCGCATGGAAGCCGTACACGTCCAGGCCGCCATAGCCAATGCCGACGGCCGATTCGATGTCGCTCTCCATGGGCAGCTCGAACGGATGGCTGCGATACCCCACCGGCAGCGACGATCCGGCCATGAATGGTACCTTCATTTCGACCGCGCGGTCATACATCCACTTCGCGTCCTCCCAGACCGTGCTGATGTGCTTGTCGTTGAAGACCGGAACCACACGGCCGAATTTCTGGAACGTGTCGGTGATCTCCTGAAAAAACCGCTTGCGAGGATAGAGCTGCTGCCCGAGATCGTTCTCCGGGTAATTGCCGTGCTCGCCGATGCTCAGCACGCCATCAACGGGGATCGTCTTGCCACCGGCCGTGACTGCCTTTTCGATCGAATCGAAAATGGGGATGCCGTGCTTCTTGAGAATCTCGAGGCCGAACTCGCTCCCCTCGGGCTGGTCGATGTAGATCGACGCCAACTTGAGTGCGGGGCCAGGTCCGCCATCGTGCTGCCAGCCTTCCAGAATTTTGGTGAGGAGCACATCGGCGTGTGAGTTGCGAAAGTAGACGGTGATCACCGCCGCAACCGACTTCGGTTTGGTCGATGCGGTCTCCTCCGCGCTGGCCGTCCAACCGCTCAGCCCGGCGAACGCCGCGCCGACGCCCAGCCGCAAACAGTCACGGCGTGTCCACTCAGCTTGATACTGGCGTCGTTGCATGTCGATCATCCATCCCCCAAAAATCTCAAATCAATGCGGCGATCGGTTCGCCTTCCACGACGCGCAGCGGACGCCCGGTGCGGTCGGGGAACGTCGCTTCGTGGCTGACACCCAGCAGGTGCAGGATCGTCGCGGTCAGTTGGGGCGGGGTGACGCGATCGCGCGCCGGGTAAGCGCCGTTGCGGTCGCTCGCGCCATACACCTGTCCCGCGCGAATTCCCGCGCCGGCCAGGGCAAAGCTGAAGACGTTCCCCCAGTGATCGCGGCCGCCGCTGGCGTTGAACTTCGGCGTACGCCCCATTTCGCCCGACAAACTTCGCGGCATCGCCGGCAGCGAACAGCCTGGAGCCGAACAACGCGAGGAAAAACATCGACAACGATAGCAGTCGACTTCGCAAAACAACGCTCCCATGATAACGACTGGCAAGTTGCCCGGTCCTTATTCTACAACGTATTACGCTGAGTTGCAGCCGCATCGACCGTGAAAGACCTGAAAACAGGCAGCCTTCTGCCCATGCGATTTCGCATTCAGGCCGCGCATCGGCAAAACTGGTCAGCCTGGCTGTTCAGCTTGACAGGGCCTAAGCGTTGCCGAGCGAATCCCACTCACATAGAAATCCTGTCGGATTACTGGAGCCACGAGTTATGAGCCGCATCTTATTTTTGTTGACTTGGCTATTGAGCCTTAACGTTCTTCCTTGCTGGGCTGCAGCGGCCGAGGTGCCTGGTGCGCCGCCCGCCCGTTACGTGCGATTTCAACACGGGGATACCACCGCTTACGGTTTGGTCGAGGGTGATCAGGTCCGGCAACTCGATGGAGACCTCTTTGGCGACTTTCAACCAACCGCAAAGTCCTACCCGCTGAGTCAGGTCAAGCTGCTGCCACCCACACAACCGACGCAGGTATTGGCCTTGGCTGGCAACTATCGAAGTCACCTGCGTGAGGACACGATTCCTCCGAAGTTTCAGAAGACAAAAGAAGGACAAGAAGGACAAAAGGGGAGAAGGACCAGGGGTCAGGTCTTTTTCTTTGCGCTTTTTCTTTGAGTTGAAAACAGTCTGAAAACAGACCTGACCCCTGGTACGTGGTCTGATTGAGTTAAAAAAAGAAGAACCATTCCAACTGCCGTTGTGGGAAGTGTTTCGTTCACTTTCACACTCACGGAGACCGTTGGAATGGGTGCAACTCATAAATCTCGCACAAAACGAAGTCGCAGTCGATCTCAGAAGTTTAAGAAAGCGGTGCTCGGCAGGCCGCAGGGAGTGATTCAGGCTCGCGTTCAGAAGGTTGGGCCCGAGAAGTTTGGGATTGTTTCCGTTGACTGCGCCAAGGCTCGATCGAAGTGGATGCTTGTCGATTTCTATGGCAACGTCATCATCGAGCCGACGGATGTGGAACACAATCGCAGCAGCTTTCAGCTTGCGGTGCTGACACTCAATCAGGCGATTCAGAAGCGTGGCCTGAAAGATGTCATCGTTGCTGTCGAAATGACGGGCATCTATCACAAGCCTCCGCAACGTGCCTTTCGCAAAGCGGGCTTCAAAATGCGCATCGTGCATCCGTTTGCGTCGAGCTATTATCGTCAGCCCGAGCATGGCGATATCAAGACCGATGACAACGATCTCGACGCTATCTTTCGCGCGGCCGTCAACGGCTTCGGGCTGATCGAAAAACCAGTTGATGCTGTCCATCAGCAACTGCAGATCCTGGCTCGTCATCGACGCGATCTGGTGAAGAAGAAATCGAAACTGCAATTTCAGATTCGTCATCATCTGGAACGAGGATTACCCGGATTCGCCGCCCTGTTCAACGGCGATGACCTGTGGACTCAGGCCACTCCCGTTCCGTTACTACGCCAGATCGCTGCGCGCGGCGGGACGGTTGACGTGGTGAAGACTGCGGGACAAAAGGGACTGATCGAATGGATGAAGTCGGCGGAGATTCGTGTTCATCAAAAGACGCTCGAACGCGTTGTTGTATGGGCGGCCAACGCAGCTGATCCCGATCCAATCGCTTTTCATCACACGCGTGTCTGGACGACGCTGCTTGATGACTGGCAGCAGAAAACACGGCAAATACAGGGCTGTGAACGTGATCTGGCCAGTCTGCTGGTGAAGACTCCCTACGTGCTGCTGTTGTCTCATCCCGGCATCAACGTGGTGAGCGCCGCAGAGCTCGCGGGCGAAATGGGACCGATCGAAAACTACGCTTCGTCACAATCCATCGCCGGTCGAGCGGGCCTGTTTCCGTCTCGGTATCAAAGCGATCAAGTCGATCGCGGCGGCAAGCTGACTCGGTTTCGCAACGCAAAACTTCGCGCCGCATGGATGATGATTGCGGACAACATGATGAAGTGTAACGCCTGGTGGATGGCGAAGGCCGACGTCTGGAGATCGCAGGGAGTGAAGTCGCCTGACATTCATGCGCGCATCGCCAACCGGATGACGCGAGTCGTCTTTCAAATGGTTTCGGGAAAACAGATCTATCGACACCCGTCACGACTCGATCGCGGTTACGTGATGGACAAACTTCTGACGTTCTATCGCGAACACAGGATCGCGCCGGCAGTCACCGTTCGCGACCTGAAGTGTGCCGCCGACCATCTTCAAAAACACGATCAGCAGGCAGAAGGTGAGAAGCTTCGTGAAGCCGCGCTGCGAGCTCAGCGTTCACGTCGCAAGGGGCCGCAGGAGCGGGGAACACTGCTTGTTGGCGTGCTTGCAAGGCTTGGTGTTGCCGCCGATGAGGAACCGGAAATAGAATCGACATAGCTCAGAGTCCTCAAGCGGTGACTGGCAGTCAGGCTCGATAACGTCGCTGACCCCATGGCCGTAGCAGTAAGCGTGTTGACTTCGTGTCCACGTGAGATGCGTAAGGTCGTTTCAAAAAGCATGGCGCTCTGTCGAGAGTTGAACGTCGGATATAGCAGCTCAGGGCCCTGAGCGTTCTTCGCATCGCGAGTCACTCGCGTAACGAATGCGCGTTCGGGTAGCTCTGCGTTCTGCCTCAGGCAGACAGCGTAACGCGGACCAGGTTGGCGAGAACAACTCATCCATTCCTCAGAGATGAGCCAGCTGCGTTCACCGCTTCCTTTCCTCGAACCATTTTTTTCAAACCGCCAAATCGGTCGCGCTACCGGCACGCGCGCATGGTAAAATCACGATCCCCGCATTGCGGCTTTTTCCCCCCTTTTTCCCCCCCCTTTTTTTCCGTGGAGCATGCTGATGAAATGTCTGGGGAATAGTTGGAACCACAGCCTTCTGCATGCACGGGTGGGGCGGTCGATTTTTGTGCTGGCTGCGTGTGCTTTTGTTTGGATCGGTCTCTTAACCAGCTCGCTCGCGCATGACCGGGATCCGGGTGTTGTCGCCAGCGTCGTCCGACCAGCACATCCCGTCCTGATTCGCAATCAGCACGGCCCCATGCTGCGCGTCATGATTGACGTTCCGACAGGACAAACAGCCCGTTTAACGTCGCTGGAATTCGCGATGAATGGCACCGATGACCTGAATGACATCGAGGCGATCCAGTTGTTCGATGCAGGCAATCAGGAGTCCTTTTCGTCAGTTGCTCCGATCGGGGAGGCCGTCGCCCCGGCGTTGATGATCACGCTGCCGATGGATCGGGCATTGGCTGAAGGAAAGAACATCTTCTGGCTGTCGTGTCGGCTGAAGGATTCTGCCGATCTGCAACATCACGTGTCAGCGAGGTGCTCGTCGATCGTCACTTCTATTGCAGCCCTGACTCCGCTGGATGACACGGCGACTGACAGACAACGAATTGGAGTCGCTCTTCGAAAACACCAGGACGACGGAGTTCACACCTTCCGAATTCCGGCATTGACGACGACGTCAAAAGGGACGTTGCTGGCCGTTTACGACATGCGGCGCCGCGCCGGTCGCGACCTGCAGGAAGACATTGACATCGGTCTCAGCCGCAGCATGGATGGCGGACGAACGTGGGAGCCGCCGCGAGTCATCATGGATATGGGCGAATTTGGCGGGCTGCCTCAGGAGCAGAATGGCTGCAGCGATCCCGGCATCATCGTCGATCAGCAAACGGGCGAAATCTTCTGTTTCGCGTTGTGGATGAACGGCAAACCTGGCAAGCATCAGTGGGTTGACGATGGTTCGGAACCTGGTTTTGAAGTTGGCAAATCGGCACAGTTTATGATGGTGCGTTCGACGGACGACGGCCTGACCTGGTCTTCACCGGAAAACCTGACTCGGCAGCTGAAGCAGGAATCCTGGTGGCTGCTGGCTCCCGCGCCGCAGGCGGGAATCTGCCTGCCTGACGGGACCCTTGTGATGCCAGTTCAGGGCCGAACTGGTCGCGAGCCATTGGCCACATTCGCAACGATCATGACCAGTCGCGATCATGGTCGAAGCTGGACTGTTGGCGAGCCAGGCTACAGCGGCGGGAATGAATGCCAGGCAGCGCTGCTCGGCGATGGTTCGATCATGCTGAATATTCGCAATGACCACGAACGGTTCCGAGCCGTCGTGGTGACGAAGGATCTTGGTCAGACATGGCATCCTCACGAGACCAGTCGCACCACGCTCATTGAACCGAACTGCAACGGGAGTCTGCTGCGGTTCGATTACGAACGCGACGGACACCAGCAACACGTACTGCTGTTCGCGAATCCCCATTCCCAGCAGGGCCGCACGCATCATACGGTTCAGGTCAGCTTTGACGATGGCCTGACCTGGCCGGATTCACATCATTGGCTGCTCGATGAAGGTCGCGGTGCCGGGTATCCCAGCCTGACACGCATCGATTCGGATCATGTCGGAATCGTGTATGAAGGCAGCCAGTCACATTTGGTGTTTGAGAAACTGCCGATCATCGATCTGCTGGAACCCACGCGTCGCCATGCATCACGCGAAATCTGGCAGCGTGAAGTGTCGAAAGAGGGGCTTCAGTATTTGGAGCAACGCCGTCAGTCGCCACCGTTTGGTGCTCAGGGTTTTGATGTTACTGGTCTGCGTGCAGGCATGGGGGCGCGAAACGAACCGACTGTTTCCGGCGTCACACTGAAAAAGGTGGATGTGGGTGACGTCCCCTGTGAATGGGTCATGACTCCCGGTGCAGATCCCGATGTTCGACTACTTTATCTGCATGGCGGAGGATGGGTCTCCGGATCGGGCGGCAATTATCTTCCTCTGGCTGCCGAAATCTCTCTTGCCGCCAAATGCGTGGTGTTGCTCCCCGACTACCGATTGGCCCCCGAACATCCCTTTCCTGAAGGACTCGACGACTGCGTCTCCGCACATGACTGGCTTATCGCGAATGGGCCATCTGGCCCCGGCACCGCTAAAGCCACTTTCGTTGCCGGTGACTCAGCAGGAGGAAACCTGACGCTGGCAACTCTGCTGGCAATCAAGGAACGTGGACGGCCGCTTCCAGCAGGGGCCATTGCGATTTCTCCGGGGACAGACTTCACTCTGGCAAGCCAGTCGCTGACGTCGGTTTACGATCCGATCATCAGCTCGCGAACAATGCCCGAGTTTCGGACTCGCTACCTCGGTGCGACGGATCCGCAAAATCCCCTGGCGTCTCCTGTGTTTGGCGACTTTCGTGGACTGCCGCCCGTTCTGATTCAAACCGGCGAACACGAAATGCTTCGCGACGACAGCATCCGCGTCGCGAAGAAATTGCGTGCCGACGGCGTCCCCGTGTTGCTCGAAATCTGGCCAGGGATGGTGCATGTCTTTCAGATTCGAGGGTTGCCCGAATCTCGTGAAGCCGTCAGACGCATTGGGGATTTTGTGGCAAGCAAGGTTGAACATCAGTAAATCATTGCCCCAATTCCTGCCATGAAATTGACTCGAGGTGGTTTGGGGGCGATATCCAAGCCACAGGAACACGGGGGATATCGCGGGAACTTAACTCTGGGGATAAAGGTGTCAGGAGCATGTACTGGGTAACCTGACAAATCCAGGGAGTTCATTCTTCCGGTTCGACTTTTGGGCGGCCACGTGGGCGGAGTGTCGAAGTCAGGCCGAGTGCCCGGGCCGTGGCTTGAGTCCAAGCTTCACTGCCCAAGGGACTGCCACGCTGAACACTACGACGAATCGCAGCCAACTCCGCTTCCGTTTGCGGCGCATTGACCTGCTTCGTCCAATTTCGCGGTTTGAAACTCGGTCCCAGGCTCATGCCTGGGCCCGCATGTCCTCGAAGCTCCGCTTCGCACGGGTGGTGCCGGCACCGGCCGTCGTGAGGTCGTGGAAGCAGAGCTTCCGGGATCGGCGTTCCGAAGCTCGAGCTTCGGAACGAGAGGTCTGAGCATATCGCGTTTTCGAACAGGCGGAGGGCGGGAACCCGGCAGCGCAGTGGATCCCCGCCTGCGCGGGGATGACGATTCACATATCTCAAATCACATATCTCAAATCTCTCAAATCACATTTCTCAAATCACCTCACGGCGGGGCGGCGGTAGTCGAGTGGGGGTTTTTGGCCTGGCTGCATCAGACTTTCGTATTTTACCGAACCGTGGCGCTGCTGAAATTCGGCTCGAGCCTGCTGCAGTGCGGCTTCGTCGGTGAACAGATCGCAGGCGGTTGTCGCGAGTACTCGCGCGGCCAGATGCATGCCCTGCTCGGCGATGGGTGTGCCGCCGCAGGCAACCGCCTGCCATGAATGAGCGGGCGTTCCGGGAACCCAGCACGCCGTGGTGAAGCCCGTTGTCGGCACCACCCACGACACATCGCCGACGTCCGTCGAGCCTTTGCCGACGGTGCCGCTGACGTCTTCGATTTCGCTGATGGTTTCCAGTGGAGTCGGGTCGGGCAGAGTCTGTCGCAGCCGCGCGGCGAACTGCAGGTCGTCTTCGGAGTACTGCAGATCCAGCAGAGCCGCCACGTTTCTGTGAACGATCGCCGACAGAGCCTTGTTCGGCAGAATCTCGCGGATACCGCCTTCGAAGTTGATCTCCAGGCGAGTTTCCGTCGCGAGTGCTCCGGCCTGAGCACACAATTCCAGCCGTCGATACAACGGCTTCACCACCGCCGCTTCGGGATGCCGGACGTAGTAATAGACTTCCGCAAAACCCGGCACGACATTCGGAGCGTCTCCGCCGGCGGTGATGACATGATGAATGCGAGTGAACTCCGGCGTGTGTTCGCGAAGCAACTGAGCCGCGTGGTTGGTCAGTTCGACAGCGTCGAGTGCCGAGCGGCCCTGTTCGGGTGCTCCGGCCGCGTGAGACGGCTTGCCGAAGAAGCGAAACTTCACGGCCATGCGAGCCAGACTGCTGCGGTCGCCCGTGGAGTTCTTGCTGGACGGATGCCAGTGCAGCACCGCATCGCAGTCGTCGAACAGACCGGCCTGCACCATGAAGACTTTCCCGCTGCCGCCTTCTTCTGCCGGACAGCCGTAGAATCGCACCGTGCCCGACAGAGATCCGTTACGAATCTGTTCGGCGATCGCAATCGTCGCCGAGGCGGCAGCCGTTCCGAACAGATGATGCCCGCAGCCGTGACCGTAGCTGTTGCCGTCGTCTCGCGGCTGACGATCCGGGTCGGCCGTCTGAGTCAAACCGGGCAGCGCATCATATTCCCCCAGAATTCCGATGACCGGTTTGCCGTTGCCGAATTCCGCGGTGAAGGCCGTCGGAATCTCGGCGACGTGACGCGTCACGGTCAGCCCCGCCGCCTGCAGAGTGTCGGCCAGCAGTTCCGACGAAACAGATTCCTGGTATCCCGGTTCTGCCGCCGCCCAGATTTTGGAAGCAATCTGCCAGCTTGCAGCGCGTCGGGTCGCGATGGAATCCACGACTTTCGCTTTGACGGCATCCAAATCGGCGGGATTTGCACTGGCGGGATTTGCACTGGCGGATTTCGCACTGGCGGATTTCGCACTGGTCTCGGGACCGGGGTCCTGGGCCACCACCGCGGGCGATGCGGCGACGCAGCAGCACAGCGTCAGGGCCGGAACATTGCGGAGAACTCGGACGTAAATTTGTGCTGACATGCAATTGCACCCGCTGGAGAAACGAAGGAGGTGTGGGGGTGAGCGGAAGGTGAGAACTTCCTTTTGCGAACGCTGGCAGCGTCCGCCATGTGGGCGGCGGTCGCCTTGTGGTCGGCGGCGGTTCGACCGAGACTACCACAGCTCACCGGTCGCTTGAAGCCATGTGGATTTCTGACCAGCCGGAGAAATTCCGGGCCGACTCCGTCCTTCGCGACGGCGCGAGCGTAGCAATGCGCGACGGGAGGGCGGGGTTCTTCTCGACACCGACTTCCGCAGCACCACCGATGAATTCCACCGACTCGCCCGAGCATCGCCCAGGCGAAGCCGACCGGGGAACGGCGAACTCGTCACCGTTCAACGATGCATCCGGCGACATGGCCGCCGAAACCCAGTGACAGCTTCGCGACGCGCGTCATCCGGTGTGCAACAGCGTGCTCGCCTGTCAGCGAGATGTCGCACCGTTCGTCGCGGTCCTGCGAATTGACACCTGGCGGCAGGAGCTGATCCCGCAGGCTTAGCAGAGTCATCGCGAATTCCACACTGCCTGCTCCGCCGAGCAGATGACCGATTGAGCCTTTGATCGCCGAGCAGACCGGTGCGTGCGAGCCGAACACGGTGCGCACACCGCGAGCTTCCGCAAGATCGTTCGCCTCCGTACCGGTGCCATGCAGATTGATGTGATCGATTTCGCATTCATCGCCGGCGGCGTTCATCAGGCGGCGCAGCAGCTCGGCCACGACGGTGCCGCTGGTGTCGATCTGAGTCAGCCCGGTTGGGTCGGAAAGCCAGCCGCCGCTGATCAGGCGGCCGTAGCTGTTCGCGCGGCGAGCTTCCGCGTGGCGACGCGATTCCAGGACGACAGCAGCCGATCCTTCGCCGATGATGAAGCCGTCGCGATTCGCCGCGAATGGCCGGCACGCCGTCGCCACATCATCGTGGCGCGACAGAATGCCCAGGCGGTGGAACGACGCCAGCACCGCCGGCGTCAGCGACGCATCGACGCTGCCTGCAATGCACACATCACACAAACCTGCATGAATCCAGTCGGCCGCCTGAATCACGCTGACCAGTCCCGTCGCGCAGGCGGCGACCGGGCATGAAGCCGGACCCGCGGTTCCCGTGACCTGCCGAACGGCCTGCAGCGGTGCGTCTGATCGAAACGCTGCAGCCCAGTGTTTTCCGTCCGCATCCTCGGGCGATGCAGGGCGGTCACGCAGCAGCAGGACTTCCCGCTTCATGGCTGCCAGGCTGCTTTTGCTGGTGCCGATGGCGACCGCCGCGCGCACGTTGCCGGGCAGCAGCGAGCGGACTCCAGCGTGATTGCAGGCCTCGACCGCCGCAACGAGCATCATCGAAATCAGCCGGTCCTGTCGCTGACCGGCAAGCAGCGCGTTCGTCGGTGCAAAGGTCCGCAGCTGATCCTGCAGAAGTTGTGAAACGACAATGTGGTCGACTGGGGCACCGCCGGCGTCACGTCGCAGCAGACGGCGCAGTCGGTCGTCGGTTCCGGAGTCGAAACCTGCGGCGTCGAAGTGAATCGGACTGCAGCCCGCTCGTTCGCCAGCCAGCAATCGTCGCCACGATTCATCGCGTCCGACAGCCAGCGGAGTGACCAGCCCCAGACCGGTCACCAGCACATCGCGTTCGGGTTCAGCAGGGTCGGTGAAACAGAACACTCGACGGAAACCTACTGCAGAACGGCTCGTTGAATGTCACGGATGAGTTCCGCTTCCAGCGCCGGATCGGTCCCGCGCGGAGTCCACCGTGACGGCGTTGACTGGCCGAGTACCTGATTCAGGTCGCGATCGAGCGGGTCGGAATCCGGAAACGACGCACCGCCTTCGTAGTTCGCTGCCAGGCCGGGCACGTCTTCGATTTCCTTGTCGACGCGAACAGTGATCGTCATCGCATTGTTCGTCGAATTGCGGAACTGCACGATGACTCGCCGACGAATCGACTGCAGTGTGCTTTCCAGCCGATTGCGAGTGCCGACGGAATCGGGATGCCACGGTTCGAAGAGATTCGATCCGGCGCGGTAGTGAGTTTCGATAATGCCTTCCAGTTTGCTCTCGCGAGCCACCATGAAGTGATATTCGTTGAGCACCGCGACGCAGCGTTCCCACATCAGATCGAACTGACTGGCCGGCACGACAATCGCATTCGTACGAGGCCCTTCATGCATCGGCAGCGTCATGCAGCCCGTCAGCAGCAGGCTGCAAACCGCCGCCCGGCACAGCGTCGAAATGGACGGAAACACATTCACAGCAACGATTTCAGAAGACGGGATCGTGGTCGTTTCAGGGCGAATCCCGCCGGAAGTGTCGCCCGTCAGCCGAAATGCGGCAATAGCGGAATTCCACCGAACGGAATGATCTCGTGATCTCGTTGAAGGGCTCTGATCTCGTTCCAGGGCTCTGCCGTGGAACGCTCTGCCGTGGAACGCCCTGCCTTGATCTCGTTCCAGGGCTTCTCTCTGGTACCTTGCCAGGGCTTGAAATTCGAGTTGTCCGTGTCGCACAGAATTTTGATGGCTTCGTAGTGGGTCCCCGCATGCGCGGGGATGACGTCACTCTCGCCTACACAATTCAGCCACTGCTGAGCTGGATTCCCGCATGCGCGGGAATGACGTCACTCTCGCCTGCATAATTCAGCCGCTGCTGAGCTGGATTCCCGCATGCGCGGGAATGACGTACCCCTTGCTGGGATGAACCCGATGCTGGCAGGAACGCGATGCTGGCAGGAACGCGATGCTGGCAGCGCCACGTGGCGAAAGCTGCTGAGCAGAATCTGCGGGACGCCTTGCGGACCGGACTGAAGCGGGTTTTGGGCGGCGATGCTGCGTGGCACCATCCACCACGGACAGAGCACTACTCGCCGGCGGTGCGCCAGTGCATTGTGTTCGGTTCCGCCACCTGGCGATATCCCAGGCTCATCAGCACTTCCAGCACTTCGCTCCATGTTGGAAACGGGCGACCGCTTTTGCGTTTGTAGTCGTCCATTGCTCGCATGAATTCCACTTCCGCGCCGGAGTAGTCACGTTCGCAGGTCGTCGGGTCGATCTGTCGGCGACGATCCTGCTTGCGACGGTCCGTGATCTCACGACCGCTCTGAACGTCATCGTATTCGATCACGGCGGTCGCTTCCTCGATCACGACGCGTTTGCGGCGTTCGGAGGTCTTGCGGCGTCGGTCGGTTACCAGAACGTCTGCAACAGGAGCAATCATGGTCTGCACTTTCTCGCGGTTGGGGAGAGTCGGAGTCACGCGGCCAGTCGGGGTTTGCAAACCCGCAGACATATGCCGGCACGCAGTTCGTGCGCCGGCCGTCGGCGGAGGAGCACCACGGCCAACCGTCTTGAGCAGTCTTCCACAAAAACAGGCAGCCGGGGCAAATTTTTCCGATTACGGCAGTAGGCTGACAGAAGGAAACGTGACCAGTCAGGACATCAAACCGGTTGTTTCGATTATTCGGCCTTGCGATAGCCCAGCGACTGCATCACGTCGAACAGTTCTTCGAACGTGATGAACCGCCGACGGTGCGTGATCTTGTATTTGTCGACCGCGTCCGCCAGTTCAGCCACTTCGGGCCGTTCGGAGCGATTGCCGTCACGAAACTGCCGCCGTTCCAGACCATGATCCGGTCCGTCGTCATCGCGGCGGCGACGGTCGACAAACTGAGCCTTTTCCACAGAAGCGCCGAAAACCTGTTGCATCGTCTCATCCTCGAAAAACGCACTCCGAATTCCGTCCTGCCGGATCCCGATGCGGGACTGACCGAGCCCATCAGCGCAGGATACTGCGAAGTCGCGTAACCCTGGGACGAGTTCGCCGGTCAGGCAAACGGAATTGGCTCGTCCGAGTTGCGTTCTTCGGCGAAGGTGTCCTGATTGAACCGGATCGGACGATCGTGGCGGGTTGCCGGTAAGCAATTCCGAGGAGGTGCCTGCCGGTGATTTGAGATTTGAGATTTGAGATTTGAAATCTGAAATCTGAAATTCGCGATCCGCACCCTACCCTGGTCTTCGGTCGCGGGTTCAACGAAGATGTCGTCGAATGCTTGTTCCACGCAATAACGTGATGACCTGATGTCCGAACAGATTGCCATTCTGGGAGCCGGCGCGATGGGCACTGCCTGCGCGGCGGTGCTGGCTCAAGACCCGCAGCACAACGTCCGGCTCTGGGCTCGCAACGCCACGTTCGCTCGGCATATCGAGGAGACTCGCGAGAATTCCCGGTTGCTGCCCGGACTCCGCCTGCATCCGGCTGTCTGCGTCACCGCCGACGCGGCAGCCGCCCTGAACGACGCAGGCGTGGTGGTCGTGTGCGTGCCGACTCGCGGAATTCGAGCGATGGTCGAACAACTGCGGTCGTGGCTTCCCGCCTCCGCCCTGCTGGTCAGCGCTGTGAAGGGGATTGAAAACGAAACGCTGATTCGTCCCAGCCAGATGCTGCAGGAACTGCTCGGGCAGCGTTCCGTGGTTGCTCTGGGAGGCCCGTGTCATGCCGAAGAAGTCGCCGTCGGTCGTCCGACCACGGTGGTGGCGGCGAGCAAGAACCCGGCGGATGCAGAACGCGTCCAGCACCTGTTTTCGACGGACACGCTGCGGGTTTATTCCAACACCGACATCATCGGCGTGGAACTGGCCGGAGCCCTGAAGAACGTGATCGCGATTGCCGCCGGCATCGGCGACGGGCTGCGTCTGGGCGACAACGCGCGAGCCGCTCTGATGACACGCGGACTGGCCGAAATGGTCCGTTTCGGCGCAGCGATGGGAGCGTGCGTGGAAACGTTCTACGGCCTGGCAGGAATCGGCGATCTCGTCGTGACGTGCGGCAGTCAGCACAGCCGCAATCGCCGTGTCGGCGAACTTCTCGGTCAGGGCCGGACGCTGGAGGCGATTCAGCAGTCCATGCACGCGGTGGCCGAGGGAGTGTTCACGGCTCGCAGCATTATCAGCATCGCGGATCAGAAACAGATCGACATGCCGATCGCCCGCGAAGTGTACCGCGTGCTGTTCGAAGAAAAGTCGCCGCGCGCCGCGACGGAGGCTCTGATGAACCGACCGCTGCGGGAAGAATGATCGCTGATGACACGTCCATCCCGCATTCTGATTCTGCCCGCAGCGGCGATCCTGATTCTCGGCCTGTGCGTCTGGCGGATTGCGACTCCGCGGCAGCGAGTCGACATTGACCCGTCCACACTGAGCGAACGCCGACCGGCTCCGCCCTTCGAACTTTACAATCAGAAGTCGAAACTGGTGCAGTTGCAGTCGTATCTGAATCGCCACCGTATCGTGCTGGTATTTTTCGACGGGGCGGCCGGGCCGGAAGCCAGCGACGTCCTGCGGCAGTTGCGGGACTTTCATCCCGCGCTGGAGCGAGAAGGCATCGTCGTGTTCGGAGTTTCCACGCAGCTTCCGCAGCAGATTCGTGGCGCTGCCGGGACGCCGTTTCCGTTCGATCTGCTGTCAGACGTCAACGCGGCCGCTGCAGATTCCGTACACCGCAGATGGGGCCGGCTGGCAAAACCCGAAGCAGGCACAGAAGGCCCGAAAACGAATCCCGGAGTCTTCCTGATTGACCGCGGCGGCCTTGTTGGCTGGCAGAACAACGCCCCTCGACCGGAACGGGACACAACGAACCTGATCCGCGATCTGCTGGCCGGAGGCTGACGGCAATTGGCACGTGACAATCGTCGTCAGGGATGTTCTGATGTCCAGCATTCGGCGCACCCTGAATTCATGCAGATGCAACGTGGACGACACTCCGCTCAGTCTTTTGAAACGACTTCGTCACAGCCCGTCGGACGATGCCTGGCACCGCTTCGTTGCGCTGTATGAACCGTTTCTGCGCCGGTGCTTTTCGTGGGGAAGCATCGTCGCCGGAGACGCGGACGATTTGGTTCAGGACGTGCTGACGACCGTGCTGCAGCAGATGCGGCAATTTCAGCACAACGGTCGGTCCGGAGCCTTTCGATGCTGGTTGCGGACGATCGTGCGTCATCGAATCATGGCGTTTCAGCGAACACGTGGCGGGCGAAACAACGGGGCGACGCTGCTGTGGGATCCCACGGTTTTCGACAGCCTGTCAGACGCCGACAGCGAACTGTCTCGGCGCTGGGATCAGGAACACAACGAACACGTCCTGCGTCAGCTAATGGCGCTGCTGCAGGCGGATTTCACCGCGACGACATGGACGGCGTTTCGTCGGCAGGTCGTTGACGGCGTTTCGGCGGCGACTGTTGCTCAGGAACTGGGAATCTCCGTCAACGCCGCATTGATCGCGAAGTCGCGGGTTCTAAGCCGGCTGCGGTCCGAAGCGGCCGAACTGCTGGATTGAGCCCGCTTTTCTGCGCCGATTTGTCTTTTTTCTGAAAGGATCACGTTGCTCGCGCACTTTCCATCTTCGGAAAGCATTTCAGGACACTCTGAACGCGAGGTGATCCGTGCAACACGTTTCGGGCCGACTTGTTGTTTGTTCGCTGGCCATACTGCTGGCCTCAATTCCGCCGTTGGTGCAGGGCGCGCTGCTGCTGCCGTCATCGTTTTCGTCCATCGGTACGCTCAATCTGGGAGCGGGGTCGTACACGATTGACACCAGCGGAGTCCCCACGCTGCGAGACTCCAGCAACACGGTGCTCTTCACCGGAACTGCCTTCAATCAGGGTGTTTCCTCAAGTGCGCCTTTTCACGGCTTCAATCCGGAAGTCGCCGTGTTCACGTTCGATTCCGCGCAAATCGCTGCCGGAGTGACGATCACCGCAACCGGCAGCCGGCCGCTGGCGCTGCTGTCGAAGAGCATTTTTGTGATGCAATCGACAACAGCAAATCGGAGCATCATCGATGGCCGCGGGCAGACCGGTGGAAACACGATCGGCAATCTGACGTCGCCTCCAAACACGGGACTCGGCGGGGCGGGCGGGCCTGGCGGTGGTCGAGGCGGCGATGGCGCTCCGGATGCGTTTGGTCGAGGCGAAGGCCCCGGCGGCGGACTCACCGGGCCCAACGGTTCGAGTACCCGCGGCAACGGCGGCGGCTTCGGCGGCTTCGGAGGCAACGGCTTCGGCGGAACGATCACAGACAGCAGCTACGGCGATCTGAACCAGTTCCTGCAGGCGGGCAGCGGCGGCGGCGGGTCCGGAACGGATCTGTTCTCGACCAAAGGTTCCGGTGGCGGCGGTGGGGGAGGCGCCATAGAAATCGGTGCCGCAACCATGCTGACGCTGGATGGCGAAATCAATGTCAGCGGCGGCAGTCAGGGTGGAGGAGCCACGACTCTGGCCGGTGGCGGTTCCGGCGGCGGCGTGCGTCTGCACGCGCCCGTGATCGACGGGACCGGGGACGTCTTCGCTCGTGGCGGTGGTCCGGTCGGCGGCCCCGGTGGCGGCGGCGGCGGTCGAATTCTGGTCCTGACGGCTGACGGACTGGCTCCGCTGAATCTCGGGTTCAACGTTAACGACATCAGTACTCCCGTCGGGCCGACACCTGGTGTACTGCAGTTCGGCAAACTGACCGCGGTGCCGGAGCCGTCGACGAATCTGGCTCTGATGGTGCTGGGAGCCTGTGGATTCGCACTCCACAGACGTCGGCACCGCAGCCGTCGGCACCGCAGCCGTCAGCAGCACAGCCGTCAACGCGAGTTGACGAAAGCCTGAAGGAGATTATGGAACAGATGTTCAGGCGACGTTATGCTGCATGTGGGGCAAATGGGGTCACGTCCCGTTGTGAGAAGCACCAATTCCAGACCACATGCACAGGACGATCGAACAGTCTGATGACACCGTTCATCCGTCGCCCGAGGATCTGACTGCGTTTGGTCAGGGGCGTGCGAGCGGCCGCGCTCAGTATGCGTCCATCGAACAGCATTTGGAAACGTGCTCAACATGCTGCGACGTGCTGACAACGTTGCCGGCTGACGACTTCATTCGCGATCTGCGGAAAGTCGTCAGAACTGCGCAGCCGGAAGATTCGCAGCCTGCGCAGGCCGCTCGGCTCGGTCACTTCGAGACGCTGCACGAGATCGGTCGAGGCGGCGCGGGAACGGTGTTCTGTGCGAAGCAGGACAGGCACCGCGAACTGGTGGCGCTAAAGTTTCTGCGGTCGGCGGATTTCGACCCGGAGTCGCTCAAACGATTTCGCCGCGAAGCCGACGTTCTGCGTCATCTGGCCCATCCGGGCATCGTCAGAATTCTGGATTCGGGCGAACAGGGCGGACGGCCGTATCTGGCCATGCAACTGGTTTCCGGCGGTACGCTGCAGCAGCGGCTGAAGTCCGGACCGCTGCCGCCACACGACGCGGCGGTGCTTGTCAGTGCCCTGGCGGAAGCCGTCGAGTACGCTCACCGCCAGGGAGTGCTGCACCGTGATTTGAAGCCGTCCAACATCCTCCTGCACGGCGACGAAACGCTGACAGAAAAAGGCGCGGCGTGGGCAGCCGACACAACGTCGACAGCGCAACCGGTCATTTCTGATTTTGGACTGGCCCGGTTTCTCCAGCAGACGGCGCAGGAAACGCGTTCGGGCTTTCTGCTGGGAACTCCTGCGTATATGGCTCCTGAACAGGCCGAAGGCAGGATGTCGCTGATCGGCCCGGCCACGGATGTGTACGCGCTGGGAGCAATTCTGTACGAATGCCTCACCGGTCGCCCACCGTTCGCCGGGGAATGCGAACTCGAAATTCTCGACAACGTGCGGCGTCAGGAACCGGTGCTGCCGTCGGCGGTTCAGGCGGGAATTCCGCGGGCTCTTGACGCGATCTGTCGCAAGTGTCTGGCGAAAGAAATCTCTCGCCGGTACGCGTCGGCCGACGAACTGCGAGATGACCTGAAGCGATTTCTGGCGCGTGAACCGGTGTCCGCAGCCGCCGCGGTTCTGAGGTCCCGACGAACAGCCTGGTGTCTGGGAATGTCCGCCGCCGCGTGCCTGGTCCTGATGGCTGCGGCGATTGTTGTGCTCAACGTGCCGGGGTCGAGACAATCCGTTTCGCAGGACGCGACGCTGGCGGTGCAGGTCGGCACGGTCTACGAGAGTGATTTTGAGACCGGTGTCGGCGACGAGTGGTCCGGAGGTCAGCAGGTCACTCCACCGTCGCAGAGCACTCACTTTCTCGGTGCGTTACCTCGTCACGTCGTGCAGCAGGAAAACCACGCGCACGAAATCTTAACGCTCCGGCTTCATGATCTTCCCGCTCACAACCGCCTGCGGCTGTCGTTCGACATGTACGTGATCGGTTCCTGGGACGGCGAAGGAATCGCGGGCGACGGTTCCGATGCCGACATCTT
>CAZHET010000013.1:0-29966 GCA_964531585.1 uncultured Planctomycetaceae bacterium
CCGAGCCACGGACGGATACAGCGTTTTTGGCGGACGTTCCGGCCTGCAGTTCGTTGACGGCCAGACAAACTTCGAAGTCATGCAGCGCGAACTCGAAATGCTGAACGTCATGACGGCGAACCGCGATCGAGTCATCCGGGCGGCGGCTCGCGGCGAAGTCAGCGAACCTGACGACAGCAACGTTCCGGAACCCATCCCCGTTGAAACCAACAAACCGGGAACGCTCGACGACGGCGGCCATCGGTTTCTTGGCGGTGAAAAGGCGATCGAAAGCATGACGCTGCATCACGGGATGGAAGCCAATCTGTTTGCGTCGGAAGAACAGTTCCCGGAACTCGTCAACCCCGTGCAAAGCGCAGTGGACGCCGACGGGCGGTTGTGGGTCGCAGTGTGGCCATCGTACCCGCACTGGAATCCGCGCGAACCGATGAACGACAAGCTGGTGATTCTGCCCGACGACGACGGCGACGGCCGTGCGGATCGCTGCATCACGTTCGCCGACGGACTGCACAATCCCACCGGTTTCGAATTCTGGAACGGCGGAGTTCTGGTCGCGATGGCTCCCGATATCTTCTTCCTGAAAGACACCGACGGTGACGACAAAGCCGATGTTATCGAACGCATGTTCCACGGCATCGATTCGGCCGACACGCATCACACGGCCAACAGCTTCGTGATGGACCCCGCGGGGCGATTCTATTTCTCACGCGGCATTTTCCACTACACGAACATGGAAACGCCGACGCAGATCTTTCGTTCGGACAGCGGTCGCTGCGGCGTATTTCAGTTTGATCCGCTGACGTGGGAAGTGAAGCACCACTTTCAGATCGGACCGAATCCGCACGGCAACACGTTCGATCAGTGGGGCAATCAGTTTGTCACCGACGGAACGGGCGGCACCGGCAATTACATCGGGTTTCCCGGCCGCGGTGCTCCGAAGCAGCTTTACGAAAAGCGAGTTCGTCCGGTGCCGGCAATCACGATTCTCGACAGCCCGCACTTCCCGGAAGAACTGCGCGGCAATCTGCTGATCGCGAACGTGATCGGGTTTCAGGGCATCACGCAGTACAAGTTCGAGAACGTCGGAGCGTCGATGCATGCAACCGAAGTCGAACCGATTCTGTATTCCACCGATATGAATTTCCGTCCCAGCGACATGGAAATCGGAGGCGACGGAGCATTGTATGTTCTTGACTGGCAGAACCCGCTGATCGGCCACATGCAGCACAATCTGCGAGATCCCAGCCGCGATCACCTGCACGGCCGAGTCTACCGCATTACGGCATCCGGTCGCGACGCGATGCCGGTCGCAAAGTTTAAGGGCAAGCCGGTGGAAGACGTCGTGAAGGTCCTGGGGTCCGACACGCTGTCGGAACGCTACCGAGCACGACTGGAACTGACCGGCCGCGACACCGCACAAGTGCTCGCGGCCGTTGAAACGTGGGCCGCGCCGTTCGACGAGTCCGATGCCGCACACGCTCGCCACCTGACTGAAGCGCTGTGGGTGCATTTGCAGCACCGCTCGCCCACCAGAGATTTGCTGCAGAGAGTCCTGACGTCTCCCGAACCCAATGCTCGAGCCGCCGCGGTAAAGGTTCTGGCGGAATGGGGGAAGAGCGGCGAGCAGTGGTTCGTTGCCGCGGCCGACGGCTCTTCATCCGGCCTACGGGCGCAGTCTCCGCCGGCTGGAGAAGGAGGCAGGATCGCGGCGTTGCTGCTTCAACTCGCGGACGACCCCAGTCCGCTCGTCCGAGCGCAGGCCGTCATTGCCGCCGTTGAACTCAATCCGCCGAACGCCGCGGAAGTGTTATTCACTGTCATGCGGCATCCGACAGATCTGCAGATCGATTTCAACCTGAACGAAGCAAAGAAGTCGATCGACGTCGATCGCTATATCGGCGAACAGCTTGCGGCCGGAAACACGCTTTCTGCTGCCGCGCGAGCGTACGCGATCGCCAACGCCGGCGTCGCCGACCTGCTGAAAATGGAACGTGCCGAAGATGTCTACCAGGCGATCCTGACCCGAGAAGATGTGCCGCTCGATGCGCTGCGCGAATCTCTCGGCGGACTGGCCAGGCTGAAACAAACGTCTGAGATCGAACTGCTGTTCAACCTGATCGAAGGACTCAACGACGAAGCCAGCGTCAACGTGCTGGGAAGTCTCAGTCGCCTGCTTTCCAGTCAGCCTGCCGACCAGTTGCGACGCGTGCGGGATCGCATTGCATCGCTGGCGCTGGAAGGTCGTTCGGCGGAAGCTCGCGAAGTCGCTTTCGCTTCGTGGATCACCGCGGACGGCAATGGAAACGCGGCCTTTGCCGCAGTCGCCGACAATGCGGAACAGACATCCGAATTACTGCGTTCAGTGCCGCTGGTTCCTGACGATGTGCGGCCGAAGCTGTACGGCAACATTCAACCGTTGCTGTTGAAACTGCCTGGCAGCGTGGGCAACCAGCCACTCAGCCAGCCAGGAATTCACGTTGACTACTTCCATCCGTCGGCATCAAACGTCGCGATTGAAACCCTGGCGAGCATGACTCCGCAAGCCAGCGGCGTTGTTCCCGACATTCGCCTGGAGGTGCCGATTCTGAAACAGCGAGACCAGTTCGCTCTGCGATTTACCGGAAGTCTTCGCATCGAACAGCCGGGCCGTTACACCTTTTACACAACGTCCGACGACGGCTCGCGGCTGTACATCGGCGACAAACTGGTCGTGAATAACGACGGCCTGCACGGCATGTCTGAGAAGCGAGGCCGCGTTCGGCTGACGACCGGCCTGCATCCGATCACGGTCACCTACTTCAACAACGGTGGCGGCGATGGTCTGCAGGTTGCGTGGGAAGGTCCGGGCTTCAGCAAGCAGAATATCGCGGCAGCGTCGCTGATGATTGCCGCGGAACAGACTCCGCGGGAACTGGCGATTCAGTCGCTGATGACGATCCCTGGTCTGGAAGCGGAAAAGGCGGCTGATCTGGTCAGTCTGATTCAGGAAGGTCAGTCGCTCAACGCGGCCGCGACGGCGTTGGCCAAAATTGATGCAGCGAAGTGGCCACGCCAGCAACTTGGCCAGCTTGCTCAGGGCCTGACACGCTATATCGCCGAAGCCAGTCCGGAACACCGCAACTCCGACGAACTGCAGCAGGCGTTTCGTCTGGCCGATCAGGTTGCCACTCGCCTGCCCGAAGCAACGGCGACCGAGCGGCTGCGCAAACGTCTTAGCGAACTGACAGTTCCACTGATTGAAATCGGCACGGTTCCCGAACGCATGATCTACACAAGGGAAACGATCGCCGTGCAGGCCGGACGTCCGGTCGAGTTTCTGCTCAGCAACGCCGACAACATGCCTCACAACTTTGCCATTGTGAAACCCGGCACACTGGAAGTCGTTGGGGAGCTGGCGGAAACCACCGGCCGCGAACCTGACGCCGCGGCTCGCGACTTTATCCCCGAAACCGACAACATTCTGGCCGCCGGAAGTCTGCTTCAGCCGGGCGCGCAGGATCGGGTCTTCTTCGAAGTGCCAGCCGAACCGGGCATCTATCCGTACGTCTGCACCTATCCCGGCCACTGGCGGCGGATGCACGGAGCGATGTATGTCGTCGCAGACCTGCCCGCCTACGAAGGCGATCCCGAGGCGTACCTGGCCGCGCATCCGCTGGAGATGAAGGATGACCTGTTGAAGTATCTCGGTCGCAATACGGAATGGAAACTCGCCGATCTGCAGATGGATATCGAACATCTGTCGCATCGTGAGAACAACTTCAAACTCGGTCAGCAGTTGTTCAAGGTCGCCAGTTGCGTCGGCTGCCATAAGCTGAACGATCAGGGAGCAAACATCGGTCCCGATCTGACAAAACTGCCGAAGGAGTATGCGCCGATCGACGTACTCGATCACATGCTGAACCCGTCAAAGAAGATTGACGAGAAGTATCAGTCCAGCGTGATCGTTCTGGCATCGGGAAAAACAGTCACCGGGCTGATCGTCGAAGAGACGGACGACAAGGTGACCATCGTCGACAATCCGTCAACGCCGGAGAAAACCACAACGATCGCGAAGTCAGATATCGACGAACGGGAAGTCAGCAAAGTCAGCATCATGCCTCAGGGTGTGCTGAACAAGCTCATCAAGGCAGAGATTCTCGATCTGCTGGCCTACGTGGTAGCAGCCGGCGATCCAAACCACAAACTGTTCGAAACCGGCCATCATCACTGAACCCATAGGCTGTCGTACGTCGTTCGGCCTCCGCACAGGCACCCGCCGCTCCCTGGCGAGACTGACGCGGAGTGTTCGATTTCGCGTTGCGCCAGCAGCGTAGTCAGGACGTCGATTACCCGTTCGAGTCGCCTGCCTCGCATCGCGTCGCCGGCCCGACCGTCCCCGGGTCGGCTGTGCCGGGGAGCGGCTGTTCTGGCTCACCTCTCGCCGAAGCCGGGGAGGCCGTTCCTGCAACGGCCTCGCAAAGACTCACAAAGCTGATCCTGACCTTTCCGACTGTGCATCAGCTCCGACTGTCCATCAGCTCCGACTGTCCATCAGCGCCGACTGTGCATCAGCGCCGAGCTTCGTCCTCCCGAGCGTTCGGTCACATCCAGCTCCATCCATTCATGAGCGACCGGACTGCCGCCGCACTTGACGAAAATTGCAAAACATGTATATCACGTACATGTTTACAGGGAATGGGTTCCGCAGACGTTTGTGCTGCCGGAATTTCGCGACGCGACTCTTTAGAAAGGCCAGACATGAACCGAAAGCATGCAATTGTCCTTTGTGCCCTTGCGGCTACAACCGCGGCTGCCGTCTTTGTCAGTGGCAGCGGCAACTCAGTGACCGCCGACGAAAAGCCGGTCGCCACGCCGGCAGATCCTGCAGTCGAACGAGCACGCAGGATGACCGCCATGCTGGACAACATCTTCAAGCAGACGGTCGTGCTGATCACTGACAAGTACGTTCACAGCGAGGATGATTTCGCGGCCGGCAGCGCAGCGGTTCTGCTGTTCGAGAACATTTCCAGTTCCGGCCCTCACAAGGTACGGCTGATCGACGCGACCGGGCAGCCGTACGACGAAGAAAACGTCGCCAAAGATGACTTCGAAAAGGAAGGCATCAAAGAATTGAAAGCCGGCGCGGCACTGTTCGATCGAGTGATCCGGCAGGATGGCAAACCGTATCTGCGAACTGTCACAACGGTCCCCGTCGTGATGGAAAAATGCGTGATGTGCCACGCTCACTACGCCGATGTCGCGAAAGGAGCGCCCATCGGGGCCATCAGCTACACGATTCCGATCGAGTGACCCGGCCGCGGGTTACGGGGCTTCAGGAAGTTTTCGACGCGGCCTGCTGAAGCTGGCGGCGAGTGGGAGCGATTTCGGCAAGGGTGACACTGTTCAGGTAGTCTCGCTGAATTCGCTCCGCCTCCGCCAGCACGCGTTTCAGCCGACAACAGTCTTCGATGACGCAGACGTTGTCTCTGCCGACGCATTCCAGCAGATGCAGGCCTCCTTCGAATTTTTCAATCACATCGCCGACACGAATCGAATCCGGAGACTGAGCCAGTTCGATTCCACCACCGATCCCGCGAATTGTGCGGGCGAATCCGAATCGCGACAACTGATTGACCACCTTCGCGACATGATGTACGGAAATCCCGAACAGGTCGGCGATTTCGCCGACCGTCGCTCGCGACTTCACGGCCGTCAGGTACATCAGCGTTCTAAGTCCGTAATCAGTCTGAGTGGTAAGATGCATTCGCCGTTCCGTGTCCGGAAGCCACTGTGGAAACATGCCCGTTCTGCGACATGTTCAGGAACAACCGTTCGAACTGCGG
This sequence comes from uncultured Planctomycetaceae bacterium, assembly GCA_964531585.1. Lineage (GTDB taxonomy): Bacteria > Planctomycetota > Planctomycetia > Planctomycetales > Planctomycetaceae > JAWKUA01. The sequence goes on from CAZHET010000013.1 coordinate 5,823, forward strand.
ATCGGGCAGCAGGCACGGATGCTTGTACTGTTCTGCGCTGCCGCCCGTGCGCCTGATGCGTTCGGCCATAAACGCGTCCCAGTGGGAGTCGGTCATCACGCGGGCCTCGATTGATCCAAGACGCTCGGTCCCGCGCTTTTCGTCGTACTCGCAGTTGGCCTGTCGCAGATATCGGTCCACTTCATTCGACAGATCCTGCAGAACGCCAGGAGCAGGCAATCCGTTGATGCTGCGCGGCTGCACAAACAGCATGTACTTCGGCGGCGTGCCCCATTCGGGAGTCAGCGTGAACTGCTGCAGCAGCACTTCCTGATTTCGACACGCGCGACCAACGGCTTCGACCACCTGAGATTCCGCAACCTTCTCTCCGGTGATGCTGGAAATGTGCGCGCCCTTGTGGCGAAATTCCAGGCGGGGTGTCGTTCCGTAAAAATCAACGCACCGCACAACGTCGCGAATGTTGTAACGATACAGTCCGGACGACGTCGTCAGCAGGATCAAGTAGTCCTCGCCCGGCTGAAGCTCGTGAGCTTCCAGAACTTCCGGATCAGCGGATTCGGCTTCGGCGATCGGGACGAACTCAAAGAAGTGCGTCTGAATATCCAGAATTCCCGCGGAAGTGCCGTCTTCCATCGGAATGGTCATGCGTCCTTCGCTGGCGTGCAGGCCGTGATCGCGGATCGGCACATCACCATACACATGGCGAAGCTGACTCAGATAGGCTCCGCAACTGCCGCCACTCCACACGCCCAGCGTGTGCAGAAACCTCCAGCACTCAGACGGCTTCAGCCATCCGTGGCGGTCCAGCACGCCCTGCAGTTCGCGGGCACGGCCGGTTCTGGGTTTCATGTGACAGCGCAGGTGCAGGCGTTCGGTCGTTGACAAACCGTCGCAGCGGATCGTGCCGTCAGCGACATCACGGACCAGCGAGTCTGCGTGATCGCCGATGAATCTGGACAGGTGCAGCAGCGTGCCCGGGTTCGCTGTGATGAACATCCCGATGACCGGGTCCGCCAGCACGAACAGGGAAACAGCGTAACGCTTGGCTTCCGGGTTAGTCAGATGAGCAACCTGCGGCGGAATGCTGTAAAGCTGCCGCACGACGCGGCTTTGCATTTCAGCCACCAGTCCACTGATATTGCCGCAGGGGACGCCGTCGGGAGTACGGAACCGTCGGTGGCTGCTGGTAATCTGAGCCATATTCACTCGCCGCAGTGCCGGACGCTGCGTGTGAGCGGCGGCTCCCCAGTGCTGCCAGCCGCGACGATAGTCTGCGACGAACTGATCTGTGATCGGAATCAGCTTGGACTGAGCCGTTGTACCGCTGGTGACGGCATACATCAGCAGACGATTGTGTTCACCCAGCAGCGCGCGATGATCACCGGCCTGCATCCTCTCAACGTACGGCGAGACCAGCTCATAGTCGGAAACCGGTACGCGCGCACGAAATTCGGCAAGCGCCATTTCCGGACGCAGGTGAAAATCAGAACAGAAGTGACTTCCGCAGTTCAACCGCAGCAGTCGGTGAAGTGTCTGGATCTGAGTTTCGCGGCAGTGCTCGCGGGCAAGCCGCTGAAATTCCTGCCGCTGACGCTCCAGCCCACGCCGGAATACACCACCCACGACGGCTCGAACTTTGTAGCGAAGCGGAATTCCTGCCATACCGAATATCGCACCGGCTGATGAAGGACTTAAGACCAAAGACGTGTCCGAAGACCTCCCTGAATCAGAATTCCTCCCATTCTGCCTGATTTCGGCGGTTGAACGATATACCAATCGCCCCGGTTTTTCCCGCTTGCGAACGCAGTTCGACGCAAAAATCCATGAGACGCCGGAAAGCGCGGCCATTCAATGCAAACAGGCACCATCGCAAACTGCGAGATGCCTGTCACTTGAGAAAGTGAATTGTCCTGGCACAAGAAAATCCTGGCGAGGCCGTGTCGTTCGGCGAACCTCGCCAGATTCTATTTACCCTCTTCTTCGTCTTTGGCCTTCTTCTTCTTCTTACCGGTGGCAATCTGCTTGATGCGTACTTTCGGCAGACCAAGAGCACTTCGACCTTCGGTCCAGCGGTCTTCGGCCATCAGTTGCACGATCCGTTCGCCTCGCTTCAGAACGTTGCGAGCCCGTACCATGCCACTGGGCTTTTTGAGCGTTTTATCAATTGTCACAGTCTTAAACTCCGATGAGATGCCTTTGCGGACGCGGAAGTCTACCGGCGAGCCGTAATTTTCTCAACCACTGCATTTGGCGTTTTTCTCAGGGTTTTTCTCAACCACTGTCAGTGCGTCCGCTGGGAACAGGTTGCACGGTGCTTCGGAAAGGCATATATCTGCCTCGCGATTCACACCGCATCCAAAGCCGCGGCCCAGTGGCGGAATCGGCAGACGCACGGGACTTAAAATCCCGGGTCTCGAATGAGACGTGCGGGTTCAAGTCCCGCCTGGGCCACTCTGGACACACGAACAGACGCGAACTCAAGCCAGTCCGTTTCGCAGAATGCCCGCCGGTTCAGGAACAGTTTCGGCCACGCCACCAGCCCGGCATGTTCAACGATCAGCGTCATCGGCTTGTGGAGATTGCTGTTCGACCGGCTGAAACGCATGATGACGCTCGCCTTATGCAGGCAGCCTGACGGACAACATCCGTCACGCTACGGTCCAGGCGCTTTAGACCGCCCCACTCGCTCCTCCGGCCTTGTCTGGAATACGTTCGTCGGCGTCAATTAGCAGATAGGAAGTTTGAGCCCTGCCTGCTTTCTGAACGCACGTTTCCTGCAACTTGACGCGGCACTTGCGATTCGTCAGCCGGTCAATTCTGTCCAGATCGTCTTCCGTCAGCTCATCAGACGCGAATCCGGTGATCAACACGTCGTTGTCGCGAATGAAGTCAAAGTACCCGGTTTCACGAGTCAATCCGCGAAACGTGCCCGTGTATTGAACGTCGTTTTGCTCAATGGTGCGTGCAAGTCGTTCCGATGCGGACCTGATCGTTTCGGCTGCAATCACGCGGCTGGCCTTTGCTGGAAACGCCAGGCGCAGTTCTGCGTTGTGGCGAGCCAGCGTCTGGAACAAACGCGTCAACGGTTGAATGACGGTTGTGGGAATTGCCTCGGAAAGGTCTTCCGGTGTTTCGGTACCTGCCGCAAGGATGATCGCTTCAGCAACGTTTTCCAGCGAGGCTCGGTGAACGTCAAGCACGCTTTCGTCATCCTGTAGTTCCGGAGTGAACTCCAATCCAAACGAGCCCCTTGGCGTACCGGTCAGCAATAAGGCCGGGACAGCCGCTCCGCGTGTTCGTCGTTGACGTTCAGCGTTCCGAGCGGCTTCGCGTTCGTCATGAATGGCCTGAGCGACAAACATGCGCTCGTAATGCTGCAGTGCTTCTCCGGCGAGGCCAGCACGAGTGCTTTCCTGGCCCTGAACCGCATCGCCCTTGAGAAAGATGGCCGCCCGCGGAGCCTGAGGAGTCTCTGGCGGGAACAGCGTGCCGTCTGTCGTATGGGCTTTCAGCTGGGAATCCGCGTCCTGCAGTCGTTCCTGCAACTGCATCGACAAGATCGGATCGTCCGCGGCATCTTCAGCAAGACGCCGCAGGTCAACCACCTGAGTTTGCAGGAATTCTTTCTGGTTCATGGCGTGACCTGCAGTTTACTACGTGCTGCTGGTGATCGTCAGAGTTCTGCAAGTGCTGTTCCGTCTGCCGTTCGAGTTATGGACCAGGCACCGAGGGGTCAAGCTGACTGAGTGCCAAATGATAATTCTCCTCTCGATTCATCCAGAAGGACGCGGGCAAGCCCAGAACACTCTCCAGCTCCAGAGCCATCTCCGCCGTGATGGCCTTCTCTCCCTGAATGATCTGATTGATTTTGTTTGGTGGTCGTCCCATGCGGCGGGCGGTTCGGCCTGCGACATCTGAATATCGTCAAGAATGTCGCGAATGGTGTTGCCCGGGGCACTCACGCATTCAGGGCGATACGGTGCTGGTGCGATGCGAGCCATGGCTGTGATCATCTCCGACAAAGTTGATTTCCACCGCTGCCACCGAACGCAGCGAAACGTTGCTTTTTCTGTCCTTCATCATTGATGGCTTGCCTAAGCTCGAACCGAAGGGCATAATCCAACACAGCTGGCAGACAAAACTCGGCTCCATGCCGTGTGGACACCTTTGGGAGGTCCCTATATCTGCTGGCTTTTTTTATGCGCGGGATTCAGCGGTCAGAGGATTGTCGCGGGTGTAGAAAACGCCGTATGGTTTCTCGCGGGTGTCGTCGACCAACCCCGCTTTGTCCCGCGCGGGACTCTTCCCGCGTGCCAGCCATTCGGACATCCACTTTTAGTGCTTTGACGCTGGACCGAATCCTCCAGGTAATTCCGGAAGCGTCAGTCAGTGCTTTCGCGGGGAGGAATTGGGCCTTGTATACTGCGTCCCAAGGCCAATTGCACGAGCACTTCTTTCAGCTCAGCGACGGCGTCTGACTTTTTGGCGGCTCGATTAATTTGCGGTAATTCCGCGTGCGAGATATCGATCACACCGTCACCCAGGTCTGGCTTCGGTTCCACAATGATTCCGCGAGCACGTATTTCGCCCGCATGCAATACGGCGACGAAGTATCCATCTGAGCTCGGCCCGACAGTTTCCTGGATCTCACGATACTCAGCGCGAAACAATGAAATTCCGGATTCGTCTCGACTGTTCGGGTGAAAGGCCTGGGGCGACAATGAGCCATCCACGAAATGGCCAGATTTCACGGATATTGTCCGATAGAGCAATTCATCGTCCCTAATCGGGATCAGCTCAGCTGACACCAAACGCTCCCTTATGCCTGAGGAAGTGTTCGGCGTTTAACGACTTTCGATTCTGACAAAAGCAGATACTCGACATCGCCGTCGTCCCAGAAGTGGATCTTCTCAGACAGCGTGCCTTTGCTGATTTCAAAGACGATTCCGCCGTCTCCATCGGGAACAACTCGATCTGGAGGAGGAGTTTGTGAAGTACGAACATCTGCGGCAAATTTCATCGCCATCGCGATGACTTCACGAGCAGGAGGATCGAAGTTTTCGTCGTCGAAGTACTCGGGGTCGTTCCACCATTTCTGCAGCAGATCGATTGAACATTGCCACGACTTTGCGCTGGACCGTCGCGAAACGTGTGTGTCCTGATCGGTCTGTGTTGAAATCACTGCTTGTCCAACAGGAGTCATTTCGACATGTGCTTCGACTTCAGCGACTGGAGGCATTTTTCAGTTTCCATTCTGTGTTGGCTGCTTCACTCATGAGACTCTCGAATGCACCGACGATCGTTGCACGACCCAGGTCGATACCCATCATAATCGAGGTAGTCGCATCGGCCGCGCTTTGGACGGGACCACGTGCTGTCAAAGTGAGGCGAATGTGAGATCCCTCGTCTGAGTCAGTATCCTTAGCATGCTGCCATTTTATATGCAGACGCCCCTTTTGCCCTGGAATCACGAAATGCCATTCTCCAGAGAAACTTTCCGCTTCAATGAGGCCTTCAATCGTCGGCATTCCGTTGAGTGGCTTGAAGAATCCCCAGTCTGCCGGCGTCTTCCAAACAGTTTGAGGAATTCGGTTCACGTAAGTTACTTCCCATTGATCGGGAGCAAACTGCCCGACTTTTCGGTCTTCGGCAAACTTAACGAAACCCGATAGGTGTTCTTCGAACTCCTGCCGAACATTCTGAAATCGCGGATACTGGTCACCACCTTCCCCGAGCCAGTTCAGGTGCATTCGCCCATTCTGGAGTTGCACCATACGGTTCCCGTCGCGGTTACGAATCTGCAGTCGTGACTCGGGATTTTGTGTTAACTGAAATCGTAAGGCCTTCCCCCACTGGGCTTCCGGAGTAAAACGTTCTTCCTGACGCGGCAGCGTCGGCATGTCCTGTACTGTGGGCCATTGCGCTGCGTCGAGCGTGTTCCAAAATGCTCCGAGGTGCGCATTTGTAAAACCAGACAGTGGTTCAAACTGCACACCGACGATCATCTCGACAACGGGGGGATTGTCGTAGTCTGGAAGTTGAATTTGTTCTGCGGCCTGGGGCATCTGTGGTATCGGATTTTGATGAGACTCGGATGGCGGGGAGTGTAATCAGAATCGGTATCTGAGACGAGCCATCTCAAAACTACGTACTTCCAGCAGTGAATGCTGGCATTTTCCCGTAATTCACCTGCGAAGGCCGCCGAATATTTCGCATGTTCGACAGGGAATTGACAACTCTGTCTAAGACAATTCCTGAATGGAAATGTTCATTTGACGCGCTGTGAGAAGCCTGAGGTTGGGCGATTAAGGGTAGCGTGCCAGTGGATTCGCGGCGGTGACGTGCGGCAGAAGATCCCCTACCTTCGACATGATTCGGTCAATAACTCATTGATATGAATTCCTACGCAAAAGGCTGTGGATGGCGGCGGTGAGGAGTTGGGTGCGGGTGGCTTCGCGGCGGGTCAGGGTCGATTCCAGACGAGTGACCTGCGACAGAACATGCGTCACCTGCGATGCGGTTCGTCACAACTTCGTTCCGCCTGCATTTGTCATTCTTCTGCCGCTAATTCCTCATACGCAACGTTGAAGACTTCCGGAGCGTAGTACGTCTTTGGTGAGATAGAGGAGAGTTCACGGAGAATACCTGCCTGGACAAGTCGTTCGAGATCGGCCTTAGCCGTCGGGTACGTAACGCTAAGGCGCCGCGATAATTCGGCAACACGGACGAACGGTGAGTGGAAAACATCGTCGACGATTTGACCAAGTCGAATCGAACCTCCGACGTCGGCAACACGTTGAGTGAACGACTCGCGGATGGCCAGAAGGCGCTCACAGCGGGTGATTGTTTCCTTTGCCTGAGTGAGTGCGCCTCGCAGACTGAATTCGATCCAGTCGTTCCAGTTGCCGTCGGCACTAATGTTGAACAGATTCTGAACGTACTCTTCCCGGTATCGTTCGTAGAACTCGCTCAGGTACAGCCAAGGCTTCGTCAGTCTACATTTTTGCTGTAACATAATCGCCAGCAGTAGTCGCCCAACTCGCCCGTTCCCGTCGTTGAACGGATGGATCGTCTCGAACTGGTAGTGCATCAGGAAACACTGGACGAGTGGGTCAAACGTGACGGAGTTGTCGTGAAACGACTTTTCCATAGGATCGAGACAGTCCATGAGTCGCTCCGGAGGCGGCGGGACAAACCGTCGCGCCGAGCCAATGGCGACTTGCTGCTTGCGAAACTCTCCGGGCGTTTTGTCTTTACCACGGACTCCGGTCATCAGAATTCGGTGCAGATCCCGCAGCAGTCGCAGGGAAAGCGGCAGCTCGCTGCTCGTCCCGAAATGAAGAGCCTGCCGATAGTTGAACACTTCCCGGTGATCATTTTCGGGATCGTGATTGGATGTCGGCTCTTTGGGGGCGAGTTCGAACAACAGAAGTTCGCGGGGAGTGGCGTACGTCCCTTCAAGGCTGGACGAGCGAATGGCCTCTCGGTCTTCCAGTGGACGCAGCAGAATCGCCGGATTTGGCAGATTCCGTCCGAGGCCCTCCAGGATTCCAATCTGCTGTTTTGCTTCAGCCAAGAGTGGCCAAAGTGCTGGCGGAAACTCCCATTTGGGCGGTAACGGTTGGGGGATGAAGGCGTGTTCGCCATTTGCGATGCTGATCACATCGCCCGGAGAGTTTATACCAAAACGTGAAATGTCCATTGTGGATCCGATTCGCCAGATTTTAAGATTGCCGACACGCTTAAAATAAATCGGCGTTTTTTTTAATCGACAGCAGCGTCGTTAAAATGAGCGCTAACTCGTTTAACAGAAACCACTTACGACGACGCCTCTGGATTGAGCAGTGAATGTATCGCCGCAATGAGGAGGTGGGTGCGGGTGGCTTCGCGGCGGGTCAGGGTCGATTCCAGACGGGTGACCTGCGACAGAAGATCCGTCACCTTCGACACGATTCGCTTTTGTTCCGATAACGCACAGAATGGAAATAGTACGTTCAGGATCTTCTTCGGCGACGTATGTCTGACTGTGGTGCCTGAACAGGATTTTGCCAACTCACCGCGAAGGTAAGGGGAATTGAAGAACACGAAAACGAACTCTGGCGAAAGGATGGATGAGAAGGGTTCCAGTTTTCCAAGTCGCTGGTTGTGAACGTAGGTTCGTCCATCATTTGGAATGAATGCTGGACTTCCAAGTAATCCCGGAGCCTGCTCGGTCATAGGGATCATTAGATCACCCGGATCGAAGATGAACTCGGGATCAACCGAACCCTGAACGTATCTTGTTTTCGGTCCTCGATCGCGGAATCCGCCTGTTTCGTGAAAGCTGCCCGGTGATGTCAACACGAACGGGGTTGGCTCATCGGTAAACGTCGAGCTCTTAAAGGCGTAACCGTGCTTCAGGCTCAGTACGTCCCCAACGCGAGTCCACGCCCACGAAGACGGGAGTTCAAACGGTATTTCGTTCTCATCAATTGCGGCTGAGTGGTTGGCAGTTTTGTTTCGCCCGCCTTCTGCACGTTTATTTCGGGCGTCAGCAACGACCTTGAGCAATTCAGCCGCGGGTTCGTCGTTGGGGTCCTGCTTGACGAGCTTGCCCTGGACGGCGAGTTGGAGGATGGTTTGGCGGAGGTCGGGGAGGGTTTCGGGGGTGTCGTACAGCACCTGAAAGTGGTCGCAGACGCGCTGCCAGGCGGCGGAGACCTCGCCCTGCGAACTCACCGACGTCAAACAATTCAGCGACGAACGGTTCAGACGCAATCGCACACCACGACGCTGCTTTTGAACCGCTTCCAACCCGTCGCACAATCGCATCAACTCGTCCACCTTCGCGACGATGCGGTGCTGTTCTTCGATTGGAGGCACCGGAATCGGAATTGAATTCATCTGTGCCTGATTCATCTTCGGCTGTGCCATGCCCGTGATGTATGGCTCCAACGTAATCGAGGCGAAGTAGACGCGCAGATATTCGAGCATCTCTCGCGAGATTGCATCGACCACATGGGCGTGGTTGTTGACCCAGTACTTGCGTTCCGCGATGAAGGCGATCGGTGTGGAGCGGTTGATGAGATTCGCACCATCTTCGCCGATTAAAAGCAGCGGTTGGTCGAACAGATACTTTTCAACTTTGTCGATGACTCCAGAAGCGCCGTAGTAATCGTAATTCTTGGGCTGAGTTTCTCGGTCGCTGCTGCGAACCGGAATTCGATCACCATCCCGGTTGAACGTGACATCGCCGAAGCTGTGCCACTGCCATCCGGACGGAATTTTGTCATCCGGCAGCTTCCGATCACGTGTGGGAATCTTGGTTCGAATAATCTTTGATTGGATCAGTTCATCGCGGCGAACCGCTATGCGCTGACTCAACTGAGATACTGGTTCATCGTGAACCGATTGCTCGGACAATTGACCACGAACTGCCAACCGATGAATCAACTCGCGCAGCTTCTTCACTCCGCCTTCGGATTCGGCCAGGGTGCCGAACTGGTTCAAAAATTCCTGCGGCGTCATGCGGCACCTCGGTTGGTCCGTTGATTTTGGTTGACTGAGTTACGACAGCCGCGGAGCGGCGACAGCAAATCACCCTTGGCGTCAGCCAGGGGGAACTGACCCCAACGGCACTCCAGCCCCGAAGCAACAGCAAACAACGCAGCGATGACCGCTGTCGCCCCTCCGGGCAACGCCGTTAAGAGTTTATTTTCGTTTAACCCGTGGCCGAGAGGCCAGGTTGGTGCAAGCCGTGACGGCCTGGCCTTTCGGCCACGGGTTAAACGAGCGTGTTTTCCGGGGGAAAAACTCTTAACGGCGTTGCCCTCCGGGGCTTTTGAATGTGTTTACGACCAACCCCGGGCTGACGCCCGGGGCTACGTGCTGCCGCCACTCCGTGGCTAAATTACTGGCCAGCGTGCCGAACTGGTTCAAAAATTCCTGTGGCGTCATGCGGTGGCTCCGTCGTCTGCACCAGCTTCCGGTACTGAGAGCTGGCGGACGCGGATCGTGACCTGTGGTCCTCGGCGGCGAGCCACGATCATGAACGGCGGACGAACTTCAATCGCCTGGGCCAGCACCGTTCTGAGCGTGCCGATCACGTTCTGCGGGTTAATGTCCCCGGGACGGACAAACACGATGCCGATGCAGGGCTGGCCGGCGGCGATCGCCAGTGTGCCGAAGTCGGAATCGTGTGTGACCACGACACGGGACTCGGCCACGGCCCGCTGCAGCAGCACCCTATCCGTCGATCCCTGCAGGCCCTCGTCGCAGACGTCCAGCACGTCGAATCCCTGGGCTCGCAGCCAGGCGACGACTTCCGGATGCACGTTCTCGTCGATGAGCAGTCCGAAATCACTCAGCGTCACGACTGGACCTCAGCCGTCAGCACGATGTCGTTCTTCAGAGACGAAGCCGCGTACGAAATCGCCTGCTCAACGGCCTCGGTGGTCAGGTGCGGGTAACTGGCCACGATCTGATCGCGGCTCCCGCCCGAAGCGATCCATTCGAGGATCATCTCTACGCTGATGCGCGTGCCTCGAATGATGGGCTTGCCGCCCAGAATGGCGGGGTCGCTGATGATTTGGTCGAACATGGGACGGTGCTCCTTCGGTGATGTCGCGATTGTACTGTTCGCGGCGCTGCGGCTTAGCGGGAATCCTCGGAAAGTGCGGATGCCAGTTCCTGCTTGAGAGCTTCCAGAACGCTGGCGGCTTCGGCATCCACGCGGGCGAATTCTTTCAACAGCTCGTCGGGATCGCCGGGGCCGTCGTCGGTGCTGTGCGGGTTCTTGATGTCCAGGTTGAAACCGTTCGCGGCGATGTCCTCGGCGGAGACCTTCCAGGCGAATTCGTTCTCGACTCGCTTTGAGGCGTCCGGTTCGCCGGGGCGAGCGGACTTGCCTTTGCGGATGCCCCACCAGACTTTCTCGACGTCGAATTCGTCGATGCGGATCGGTTTGGTCTTGTTGTACGACTTCGCGCCCGGTGGATAGGGGTGTTCGTAGAACCACACGTCCTTCGTTGGTCGGCCTTTGGTGAAGAACAGCAGGTTCGTCTTGATACCGGTGTAAGGAGCGAACACGCCGTTGGGCAGACGCACGACCGTGTGCAGGTCGCATTCAGTCAGCAGCTTTTCCTTGATCCGCGTTTTGACGCCTTCGCCGAACAGCGTGCCGTCGGGCAGGACGATGGCTCCGCGGCCCCCGTCCTTCAGCAGGTGCATGATCAGCACCAGAAACAGGTCGGCGGTCTCACGCGTGCGGAACGTCTGCGGAAAGTTAGCCTCGATGCCGTCCTCTTCCATGCCACCGAACGGCGGGTTGGTGATGATGCAGTCGACTCGGTCACGCGGGCCGTAATCCCGCAGCGGTCGCGACAGCGTGTTGTCGTGCCGGATGTTGGACGGCACGTCGATGCCGTGCAGCAGCATGTTGGTCGTGCAGAGCAGATGCGGCAGCGGCTTCTTCTCGACGCCCTGCACGGACTGCTGCAGCGTTTGCTCGTCGTCGACCGATTTGACGTACCGGCCACGAATGTGCTCGATGGTGCAGGTCAGAAACCCGCCCGTGCCGCAGGCCGGGTCGAGCACCGTTTCGCCCAGTTGCGGGTCGATCATGTCGACCATGAACTGGGTGACGGCTCGCGGCGGGTAGTATTCGCCCGCGTTGCCGGCAGACTGCAGGTCCTTCAGGATTTGCTCGTAGATGTCGCCGAACAGGTGCCGTTTTTTCGAGTCGTTGAAGTCGATGTCGTCGTTGATGCGGTTGACGACCTGCCGCAGCAGTGTGCCGGACTTCATGTACTGGTAGGCGTCTTCGAAGACGTCGCGGATGACGTGGCCGCGCGATTGCCGTTGGTGCCGACCTTGAGTTCCTTCAGGCCGGGAAACAGCCGGTTGTTGCAGAAGTCGAGCAGTTCATCACCGGTCATACCTTCGGGATCGGCCGCCCAGTTTCTCCAGCGGAGTTCCTTCGGGATGGGCGACTTGTAGTTGTCCTCCATGAGTTCCGCTTCAGTTTCGCGGTCGTCAAAGATCTTCAGGAACAACAACCAGACAATCTGCCCAATCCGCTGAGCGTCGCCGTCGACGCCCACGTCCTTGCGCATGATGTCCTGGATGGATTTGATGGTGGTGGAGAGGGACATGGTAAGTTTCAACTTCCTTGTGGATTCAAACGGGCTACAGGAGTGTTATGTCGATCGTTCGAAAGACCAATCGGCCGGCTGTAGCGCATCCATCAGTTCCTTGAGAGCTCGCTCCGTGCGATGTCCCCATCGGTTGGATGTTGCGAATGTACGTCCGTGGGCGTGGATGAGCGCGTCATCGTTCCAGAACCAGCGAACGCGATCAAAGCGGTTCTCCTGTTTTACGATTAGTCTTCCGAATTCTTCAGAATCGACGGTTCCGTTAACGGACAGCAGGAGCTTATTTCGCCAGGGGATCGCCTCGCGAATCTGAGCTTCAGTGAATCCACCTGTCAGCAGGTGACGAAGGACTGCATGGATGGCACGATTCTTGGCCATACGCGGTGTCAGGATACCGTTGATGGTCAGGTCAAATTTGGTGATATTTCGTGATGAGCGGCGAACTTCGCGTTCCTGATGTTGCTTCTCTCGTACTCGAATGATGTAGTCTTCTGCTTCCGGCAATGGCACAACCTGCTGGACTTCCAGAAACACGTTTTCGGGCTCTCCGTGAGGAGTCAGCCGAACGCAGGTGATGTCCAGACCCTGATCGTTCAGCCAAAGGACCGCTGTTGTCAGTTCTGGAGCAAACTCGGCGGATGCGAGGACGATGCGAACACCAGAGCCGAAATCGTCCTGCGGTTCGTCCCATTCCAGAAACTCAAGGATTGCCGCTCGTGCGTTTCGGTCATCCTGACGATTTCGGAGGTATCTTGAAAATGCGGTAACCGACTGATCGAAGGTCATTGTTGAGACCATTGCGGCGTAACGGACGGCCTGCAGGTCCATGTGCCCACCGTCTTCGGTTCGCTTGAGTTCAATAACAACGATGTTGGCGGCCTTGTCGATTGCCAACAGATCAATGCGCCGCCGGCTTCCATCCCATTCGCCGAACTCTTCCGCAATGACCAGCGTGTCTGGCGCAATGATGTCGATTCGATCGCGCAGCAGCCGCTGCAGGTCGGCCCGTTCCGCGATGCCAAGCTGTGAGAACGTGGCGGGTTCGACTGCGTCAATACCGTTGGCCGTATAGCGATAGATTGGCATCGACTAACCTGCTTCCCCATACAACTGTGATTCCAGATCCTTCAACGCCCGCAGATAATCCTGTTTCGTTCCAAACAGCTTCACGATCTCCAGCGGTGTGCCAAAACTCGATAGCGGCTGCACTTTGAGGAGTTCCATGCTTTCGATGTCGTCGATGCCTTCGTCGGCGTACTTGTCGAGCAGAGCCTGCAGGACGTCGCGTGCGTCGTTGCCGTACTTCGTGAAGTAATCCCGCTTCTTCACGTTCTCGGCCCGCTCCCGACGTGTCAGCGGCGGCTGGCCGAATGCGACGTGGCAGATGAGGTCGAACGGGCCGCAATCTCGGCCAACTTCGTCGGCCAGCGCTTCAAAGAAAACGCCCTGTTGGTCCAGTTCTTCCACGATGGCCTGCTTCCGGTCCGCTTCGGACCATCGTTTCAGAAAATCATCCAGCGACGCGAATTCCTTCCGCACAGCCGTGCGAGTGTAGTCCCGCAGAGATTCGACGATCAGCTTGCCGTCCGGCCCCATGTACTGCACTCGTTCGCCCACAACGCGAACCGGGACGCCGTCCACGTAGTATTTGCGGCGCTTACCGGCTCTGGTCGTGAATTCGACACCGGGTTCATGAACGGCATCGGCACCTTCATCGGCGACAGGAAAGCCGTCGCTGTCGACTTCACCGGAAATGTCCTGGTCGTCGTCGGCTTCGTCCGGAGGAACGACGGATTCATCCGCTTTTGGTTCGTAAACCTGAACCGGGTCGCCGTCGAATGCCGGATCGGCGAACAGTTCAGTCGCCTTCCGGAAGTCCATGATCGTGAAGAACATTTTGCCGTAGTCTTCGTTGATGCGCGTTCCGCGACCGATCATCTGTTTGAATTCGGTCATGGACTGAATGCACTGGTCGAGCACAACCAGCTTACAGGTTTGAGCGTCGACACCGGTGGTCATCAGTTTCGACGTCGTGGCGATGACCGGGTAGCGAGATTCCGGATCGATGAAATGGTCGAATTCTGCCTTTCCCTCCGGATTGTCGCCGGTGATTCGAACAACGTAGCGGGGGTTCTCGTCGACCAGATCCGCATTCTGGTTCACCAGTGCCTGCCGCATTCGTTCCGCGTGTTCGATGTCTTCACAAAACACAATTGTTTTTGCGTAGCGGTCGGTCCCTTGCAGGAACTCAGTGACCTTTTTCGCGACCAGTTTGGTGCGTTCGTCCAGCACGAGCGACCTGTCGAAGTCTTTCTGGTTGTAAATGCGGTCCTCGATCTGTTCGCCGCGCCGGTCGGTCTGGGTAGCCGTCGGACGCCAGCCCTGCAGGTCTTTGTCGAAGTCGATGCGGATGACTTTGTACGGGGCGAGGAAGCCGTCTTCGATGCCCTGCTTCAGCGAGTACTGATAGACCGGCTCTCCGAAATAGTTGATGTTGGAAACGTATTTCGTTTCCTTCGGCGTCGCTGTCATACCGATCTGTGTGGCGGTAGAGAAGTATTCCAGAATCTCCCGCCATGCTGAATCTTCTGCCGCGCTGCCCCGGTGGCATTCGTCGATCAGGATCAGGTCAAAGAAGTCCGGCGAAAAGTCGCGGTAGACCTTTTGAGCGTCTTCCGGGCCAGTGATCGCCTGATAGAGTGCCAAATAGACTTCGTAAGACTTGTCGATCTTTCGGTTCGTGATCTTCGTCATCGCCGAGCCAAGCGGCTTGAAGTCGTTAGTCCTGGTTTGGTCGACCAGGATATTCCGGTCTGCCAGGAACAGGATTCGGCGCTTAGTGCGTGACTTCCACAGTCGCCAGATGATCTGAAATGCTGTGTACGTTTTACCCGTGCCGGTCGCCATAACGAGCAGGATCCGGTCCTGACCTCGCGCGATGGCCTCGATGGTGCGATTGATCGCGTTCAACTGGTAATAACGTGGCGACTTACCGCTGCCGTCGGAGTGGAATTCCTGCTCGACGACGGACCGGCCGGCTTCCGAGAAGTGGTTCTCGTGGCAGTACCGGTGCCAGAGGTCCGCCGGACCGGGGAACTCATCGAGCGGAATCTCACACTCTTTGGGTGAGGCTCCCGGCGTGCGGTCATGAAACAGAAACGCGTCACCGTTGCAGCTGAACACGAACGGCACGTTCAGTGTCTCGCCGTATTCGAGTGCCTGAAGCATGCCTCCCCCGACCGGGTGGTTGTTGTCCCTGGCTTCCACAATCGCGATCGGGATGCCCGGTTTGAACGACAGGATGTAGTCTGCCTTCTTCGCTCTGCCGCGTTTTACCGTCTTTCCCCTTACAACAATTCGGCCCTTCGTGAAGAAAAACTCTTCGCGCAATTGCGTCAGGAGATCCCAACCGGCCGCTTCAATGGCCGGAGTGATGAATTTCGTCCGGTTGTCCTGCTCAGTGAGCTGTGATTTATCCACGCAGACCGTCTTCGGCAGGAGGTGCTGGGGGGCGACAAGCAAGCTCCCCGATGCTAATCAGGCGCACGTCACACCGCAACAACACGAACGGTCGAGAAGCGTGGCCCCGTCGCCTTCAGGAATCATTGCGACAGGTCATCGCGACGGCGACAGATGCGCGCACAACTCTGAGTCGAAGTCGTCCGGCGGAGGCTTGCATAAGTTTTCTCGTGGGGACCGTCGTCCTGAACGTCAGAAGAGCCTGCAAATCCGTCCAGCTCCGGCCACTGCCTGAATCTCGACCGGGCTGAAGTGGAACCGCTCACTCGGCAGCCGCGCGAACTCGGTGTATCGTGCGGAGCCTCAGTCAGGATCGCCGTCAACAGCGCCACCAGGGGGCAACGCCGTTAAGAGTTTTTCCCCCGGAAAACACGCTCGTTTAACCCGTGGCCGAAAGGCCAGGCCGTCACGGCTTGCACCAACCTGGCCTCTCGGCCACGGGTTAAACGAAAATAAACTCTTAACGGCGTTGACCAGGGGGGCTACCGCTTGCCGGAACAGCGATATTCGCAGGCATGTGGCAGGAAACTTCGAGTCCCAGCTGGGTTGCCGCCTGCGCGGGAATGGCTGGGCTGCGGACGATGAACTGCTGACTCGTTCTTCCGTGGCACACCGCCGATAGGTTTGCGGTCCACATGGGCCAGCCAGGAACGACGGATGCCGGGTGTGGTAGTGCGACCAGCGATGCGGTAGTCTTTATGACATGTCTGAGGTGACACAGGCGAAGGCAAGCCGGTATTGATGCTTATCGCGAAGGCCTGGCATGACCACTTTCATTAGAATTCTGCCGTTCCTGTTGCTCTGCGTCCTGTGCTGCGAAGCCACTGTCGTCGGGGACGAATCGCCTGCCGTCGGGGACGAATCGCCTGCCGTTGCGGACGAATCGCCTGCCAGCACCGGCGTCTCAGTCGATGGTCATGGGGATCCCCTGCCTGAAGGAGTTGTTGCGCGGCTTGGAACGATTCGCTACCGGCATGCCGGCTGGCACAAGCGTGTCGCCTTTATTCCGAAAAGTCATTCGTTCGTTGTGGGAACGGCGGGTAACCCCACAAGAACCTGGGATGCGGAGACCGGCAGAGTTCTCAGCGAAAGTCCGCTTCCTGGCCTGCGTTTTGAATCGTTCGCTGTGCTGTCCGATGGTTCGGGTCTGGCAACGCTGTCGACTGACTCTGTTCCGGAAGCGGAAAGTTCGTCGGCAATGCTGATCGTTCGACAGCAGGGTCGCGGGCGGCACATTCGCTGGGACGAAACGCGACGTAATCGGTCGGTAAGGCTTGCATTGTCTCACGATGCAACGCTCGCGGTGACCGGAACGTCGCGAGGTCATCTCGCGCTGCGGGACGTGGCAACCGGCGATTTGATCAGGCAGGTTTCTTTGTTTGACGGTGAAATCGAGTCTGTTGACATTTCGCCGGATGGACGATTGATTGCGGCGGGCGGGCGCGGCGGCGTGGCGATTCTGGATCGGCAATCGGACGCCGGCCCCGAGATGCTGGAAGGGCTCGGCCACAATGTACAGGTCGTGCGTTTTTCCCACGATGGAGCAACGCTTGCTGTCGGTTGCTATGACGACGTGGCCGCTCGTCTTTGGGATGTGGAAGATGCTCGCTGGAGACTTGTCCTGAACGGCGACTCGACAAGTTACTACCGCGAAGGGATCTGTTTTGTGGCGGGCGACCGGCAACTGATTGTCCCCGCACGTCAAAGCCAGAGCGTGGAATTCTTTGACACGGTAACCGGTGAACTGATCCGGACGCTGGACGCAGGCGGACTGGAAACACGTGATGCCGCGATCTCCGACGATGGCAGGTATGTCGTTACCGTTGGTTCACAGCCTGCTATGGCGGTGTGGGACCTGACAACCGGAGCACGAATCAGCGACCGGTTTCCCTGCCATCAGGACACCATCACTGCGGTCGACGTGACACGCGACGGTCAGCGGGTCATCAGCAGTGACGCCGGCGGAACAATTCGCATTTGGGATGTCGCATCAGGCCGGCAGGAGAAAGTTCTTGACGTGGATCGGTTCGTCACAGGCTGCCGAGTTTCGCCCGATGGCAACCAGGTGCTGACCTGTTCGCTGGACAACTCCGTGCGGTTGTGGGATCTCGCTTCCTGTGAGCAGATTTTTCGCGTCGTCGGGCATGGCCGAACGGGCGGCAACAGTTCGACGGCAGTCGGCTTCAGTGCCGATGGAAGCCGTTTTCTGACTTTCGGAGCCGATCTGTTTCTGCGTGTCTGGGACACGAAGACCGGACGGGCGATTCACGAGCATGGAATTCGGCCAGGCGGGGTCGCGTTGCGAAACGTAGAGTATGGTCGTGCCGAATCTGCCGCACAGGCCGGGTTCGGCGGCGCACTCGAAATGGGAATGTTTCTCGGTCAGGCTGAGTTCAACAGCCGCGGTGATCGCCTGCTGCTTGCAGCCGGAGGCGTGCTTTACTCGTTCGACGTTGCCACAGGAGAGGAAGTTGATGCGCTCCGGCCGATGCAACAACTTCAGGGCTACGGGATCTCGCATGATTCGACGATTCTCGCGCTGGTCGTGCGGCCGAATTCCGGCAACAGGAATCCGAACCAACGCGGTCCCGACTCGGTGCTGCAACTGCTCGACTTCAACACGCGCAAGCTGCTGCGCGAAATCACGCTGCCCGGTGGCTACTCCACGTACCAGATCGCGTTCTCCGCAGACGACGCGCTGATTGCCGTCAGGTACTACGATCAGTCCCTCAGGGCGCACGGTTCTTTCGCTGGTGTCTGGAAAGTGGGTACGGGAGAGCAGGTTGCTCAACTCAGCAACCACGACAACGACACAACTCAGTTGCGATTTCTGCCCGACGGCGAACACCTGGTGAGCGGCCACAGTGACACCTCCCTGTTGATCAGGAATATTAACGATCCTCAGTTTCGGCCTCCTGCGCCCACAGTTGACTGAGCACTCCGCATCGGCTGAAGGAGCGCACTGCAAAGGAACGACGCGATGTTTCTTCCGGCAAGCTCGGCGAAGGCCTGGTTTTGGATTTCCGCACTTGTGGTGTGCGCAGGCGTTTCAGGAAGTTCGTGCCTGGCGGATGAGAATGAACCGGCCGGCGTACGGATCAACGACCTCAGCTTCTCTCCCGACGGCCGCCTGCTGATTGCAGGGGGTGGCGCAGAGACCGGCGAGATCGCGGCGTGGCAGGTCGCGTCCTGGCAGCCGGCGTGGCAGCGGTCGGAGGAGTCCGCCTGTACGAAACTGGCATTCTCACCCGACGGCGCGCGGCTGGCGATCGGACGGCAGTCGCCGGTTGTCAGACTTCTGGATGCTGGCACCGGCGAGATTCAGCGTGAACTGCAAGGCCACAAGGGCAACGCTCGCGCTGTTGCGTTCACGCCCGACGGCCGGCGAGTCGTCAGTGCCGGCGAGTCCGAACAGATTTTGATTCACGACTCGTCCACGGGCACAGTCGTCGCGCGCATTGCAGACATCAACGATCCCGATCAGGTGAACAAGGGCACCATTGTGATTGGTCCGGTCCACCACGTCACCGTTTCGCCTGACGCAAGGTTGTTTGCGGTCACTTCTTATCGTCCGCACGTCGTTCAGGTGCGGAATCTGGAATCGGGGCAGCGGGTGCAGGACATTGCCGGGTTCGGATCATATGTCCCGGACATTTGGTTCTTCCCGGACGGTCGGCGTCTGCTCGCTCCGTCCTGGGACGGCAGGATTCGCATGTTCGATGCAACAACGTACGAGCCGTTTCGCAGCCTGCATGGAATGGGCGGTGTCCGGTCGGCGAAAGTATCAGGCGACGGCCGTCGAGTGGCCGCCGTGACGGGCAGTGATCAGGTTTTGGTTTTCGCGGTCGACCCGCGCGCTGATGAACCGACACAACAGCAGGTTCGCGAATTGCTCGGCAGCTTTGAAGAGGATTCCTACGCGGTGCGGGAGCGCGCCATGCAGGAACTGCAGCAGATCGGCACCGACGCCATACCGCAGCTTACGCAGAGCATGAGGTCCGGTTCCGCAGAGGTCCGCTGGCGGTCGCGGGAACTGCTGGACCGGCTGAACGACGCCGCGTCGGCGCTCACCTTTCGCGAGCGTCGCGCGGAGTTCCGCGCCGTTGCGATGTCCCCGGACGGGCACCTGGTGGCTGCTGGTGCCGCGGCTGGAAGAATCTGTGTCTGGAACCTTGATGACCAGCAGCAGGTTGCGAATTTCCTGTTCGCGGCAACGGCTGAGAGCGTCGAATAACTGCGCGCGACCAAAGCGTCCCTGCAAAGCGGCACAAACGCGGGAGCAGCACGTCTGATTCATCGTCCGCGGGCCTGGTCGATGAGTTCGACCAGGCTGTCGGCCGTGTAGAACTCTGCCAGCAGTGGTTCGGTGACTCCCGGACCGTCAACCACGATCAGCGGAATGCCCAGCGCTCCCAGTTCCTTCAGGTAGGCGGAGGCAACGCTTGTGCGCACGGTTGTGTCCGCCTTGAACGTGACCACCGATTCGTCAGTCTCCACAAGCTGTCTGATGCGGTCGGAAGACAACACGGTCTTCCACAGAGTCTTGCAGTTCAGTCACCAGTCGGCGGTGAAGTGAACGATCGCGACCTGGCCGTTTGCCTTGGCTCGTGCCATCACTTCCGGATCGAAGTCGCGCCATGGCGGCGGACGCAGCTGCAGCACCTGCTCGCCGGACCCGTTCCTGACGGCGGCCTCCAACTGAGCCACGTAAGCTCGCATGGCATCCGCTTCGGATTCCTGATGGACCATTGCGTCCCACGAATCCGCCGTCTCGCCGTTGGACCACATCACCATGCCGGCGAACAAAGCCAGCGACAGCAGCGAATAGGCAATCCGCTTCGTCGGCGACTTCGTAATGCGAAAAGTTTCCAGCGACAGCCACACCGCCATGGCTCCGACAAACGCCGTGGCCACCCACCAGTGCAGGACGGGGCCAAGATGAGGATGCTCCTTCACCAGCCCCAGCACTCCTGTGCCCCCGAAGAACGCAGCGACACTCAGCATCAGCAGGCCCATGACCTGTTTGACAAGCACGCTTGCCGGGCCGGTGCGAGGAACCTTGCTGACCAGTTGTGGAAACCACGACAGCAGCACATACGGCCAGCCCATTCCGGCAGCGATCGCCGTGAAGACCGCCAGCACCAGCGGCGAACTGTCGGCCTTCGTCGCCCACGCCGCTGCACTTCCCATGAACGGCGCGGTACACGGCGTCGACAGCACCGCCGTCATCACTCCGAACAGGAAGGCTCCGTGCAAAGTGTCGTGCCTGGGGTTGATGCGGTGTACAGACTGCGGAAGCTGGATCGTCATGTCAATGAGCATGCCAATGCCCATGAAGGCGATGAACAGCCCGACGGTAATTCCGAACACGGGACGCTGAAACAGGGAACTGATGCTGTCGAAACCGCTGACAAACGAGATCGCTGCACCGATCGCCAGCCAGAAGGCAAGAATTCCCAGCCCCATCGCGACTCCCAGCACTTTCGTGCGACGCGTGTCACCGTGGGCCGACTTCGTCAGGCCGATGATCTTGATGGGAATGATGGGCAGCACGCACGGCGTCAGATTCAGCAGAAATCCACCGACAAACGCGAACAGCAGCAGCAGCGGCACGGCGAACGCGCTTCCGGCGGAAAATCCGAACTGCGTCCCGAACACGTTGGTTGAAAAGTCCTCGGTGGAGTCGGTGTCTGA
This sequence comes from uncultured Planctomycetaceae bacterium, assembly GCA_964531585.1. Lineage (GTDB taxonomy): Bacteria > Planctomycetota > Planctomycetia > Planctomycetales > Planctomycetaceae > JAWKUA01. Next base: position 27,167 of record CAZHET010000013.1, read on the forward strand.
CGGGTCGCCTGTGACGGTCTCACCTGATGAGTGATCCGCTTCTGCAATCTGCTCGCTGCCCGTTGCCGCCGGGGCCGGCTGCTCTTCATCGACGCGAGGCACAACCGCGGAATCGCTGTTCTCCGTCGAATCACCAGCCACAACAATGGTGACGGACAGGTTCTCGGTCGTTGGTGACAGGCACTGGCTGGCGCATGTCTGGTAACGAAACGCGATGTGCAGTCGATGGTTCCCAGGCAGCGCGTCGTCGGCCACCTTCACGGGCAGCGTGAACACGGTTCGGCCTTCGTAGGCCGGTTGAAACTCGCCGGCAGCGTTGCGAATGATCTTCGTCGCGGGCCAGGCAACGTCGCCAGAGACCAGTGCCGACGGAGTCCCTTCCACCGTGATGCTGGTGGGAATCTCGACTCCCTGGTGCTGTTCCTGGCGCGGATAGATGTGCCAGTGCTTTCCCCTCGAATCGGGAGTCGTCGTGACATCCGCAACGATCTCCACGACGACGTCGGCTCCCGGCAGCACAGGATCAGCAGCGCGCAGTGCGGCAGAGAGCCTGACAGGAGCGCTGCGGATCTGAGCAACCGAATCGGGTTGCGGCATCAGGAACGCCGTCAGCAAAAATGCCGCTGCGCAGCGGAATGGAGTCATATCGCGGCCTCGGAATCGTCAGCCATGTTTGAGCAAGCACCTGATGTGCGGTCGAGTATGTTGACGTTATAATCCATTCCCTGCGGGCCGTCACTGCCTGAGTGATTCGTCGTCGCAGCTCGAACACTTCCTTAAAGGAGCCTGTTCCATGTTCAGACTTTCCCCATTGCTGACACTGCTGCTGACTGGCTGTGGAGCCTCGGCAAGCGCGTCCGGATCTGAGTTCGAATTCGAAGCGCCTGTGATGATGAAGGCCGGGGACCAGGCGGTTCGCGTGGAAAGCCCTGGTTATGCGGCACCGTGCTGGGCCGACTGCGACGGTGACGGGAAGAAGGATCTGCTGGTCGGTCAGTTCAACGGCGGCAAGATTCGAGTCTTCAAAAACCTGGGTGACGGGAAACTGGCGGAAGGAACCTGGCTGGAAGCAGATGGTCAGGTCGCGACCGTTCCGGGCGTGTGGTGATGCACCTCTTCGACTCCACAGTTGGTGGACCTCGACGCTGACGGCAACATCGACATTCTGTCCGGATCGTATTCGCGTTATGACGAATCGATGGCGGGACTATTTCAGGTTCTATGGGGCAAAGGCGACGGCACATTCAGCGGTGCCTCCGTCCTGAACGGTACCGACGATCAGCCACTGATCATTTCCGCACCGGAAGGCGAAGCGGGCTACGACAGCGACATCGACCGCATCTGCACGCGTCCCGTGGCGATTGACTGGGACAGCGACGGCGACCTGGACCTGGTCGTCGGCAACTTCGGCGGCACGTTTAGTCTGTTTCGAGGCGAAGGCAGCGGACGGTTCCAGCCGACTTCCGAACGTCTGATGGTCGGAAATGATGTTCTGAAAATCGAAGGGCACCATGCCGATCCGTTCTGCGTGGACTGGGACGGCGACGGCGACATTGACCTGTTGAGCGGCTCCACTGAGGGTGGCGTGCAGTGGGCCGAGAACACGGCCGGTCCAGGCAAAGCTCCGGAACTGAAAGCGTTCGTGACGCTGATCGCTCCCGGCCCCCATGACGGCCACGGCCAAATGCTGAAAGAAACTGATCTCACAGGGCCGACGCGTTCGACTCGCATCTGGGTCGACGATGTCAACGAAGACGGCAAGCTGGATATCCTTGTCGGCGACAACACGACGCTGGTTTCCCCCGCCGACGGTCTGACGGCCGCACAAGCGAAGGAAAAGGAAGACGAGTGGCAGAAACAGATGGAAGCAATGACCGAAAAGCTGAACTCTCCGGGCGAAGACACCAACCCGGAAGAGCAGCAGAAGGTCTACGCCGAGTACAGCAAACTGTACGCGGCTCGTACGGAGTTCCTGAAGGAAGAACGCACCGGCTTTGTCTGGCTGTACGTTCAGAAGTAGCGGTCTGTTCGTACTGTGAAATTGTGGCAGTGTGAAGTGGTCTGTTGTGATCCCGGCAAGTCATTCCCGCGCAGGCGGGAACCCAGCACGCTGATCCCGCACACGGGCGGCTGTCGCTGTTCTGCTGTCGGGCGACAGTGCGGGCGGGCGCGAAGTGAAAGTTCCTGTCGCGGCGAGCGATCGGACCGTCGAAATCATCGACAGTCTGGTCGTGCTCAGGCTGTCAACAGTTTGGCATGCGGCAGGTGAGAAGTTTCCTGTACAATTGCCTTCCAGGGCCGTCGATGCAGTCCTGACGACGGCCCTGGAACACCATCGTACGGGACACACCACCGGTAAGAGCTCACCTGCCGCTCGCCTTATTGAGAGAAAACCGGCCTGTGGTCTGGCAGGCATGCGGCGCGACTAAGGACTTCGCGGATATCGTTGAGCTGATCGATATCCGGGATCTCGATGGCACGTTCGCCTGGTTTCTCGACGCAAGAAGGTATGGACGAATTCGATGGCGTCCACATTGGCCAATCGTTCTGATTCCTCCGCATCGATTGAAAGCGACTTTGGCACTGGATACTCAACGGCGGCGATCGCCGTGAGCACGGCGCGTGGCACGTGATCCCACTGACACGAGCCCGCAACAAAGGCGTCAGCACGTCCCGACTCGTGAATCAGGAAGCACTGAGCGGCATCGGGTTTGCGGTACGCTCGATCAGGATCACTTGCGCCGGCAGGGCAATCGCATGTTCAGAGTGCTTGAAATGCGAGCAAAATGCCCTTGAGCTT
>CAZHET010000014.1:0-12609 GCA_964531585.1 uncultured Planctomycetaceae bacterium
GATGAGTTCGTGCTGCACCTGATGATTAAACGCAAACAGCCCGCCGTTGTGCTGCTGAGCATCGACGGTGAGGACGAACTGAACCTCCCCGAAAAGCTGCGGACGCCGGAGGTCCTGGCAGGCATCGAGTCTGTCGTTCTGATTGCTCCGGAAGACGACGGTCGCCCCGTCGCCGGGCCGCTGCAATCGTACCCGGTGATCCGACGGCCGTATTCGCGAGCCGGCATCCTGCACGTGATCGAAGGCGGCGCAGTTCCTCCTGCGTCCGTTGATTCAATGCTGGCGGAACTGGTCGGCGCGACTTGCGCCGAGAACGCGTGACAACGGCAACAGTGGGCTCACGTTGACACCTACAAGCTTCAACTCTCAAATCGCGAATCTCAAATGGCGACAACACTTTCACCATCGTTCGTCGATCAAAGCGGTGCCAATGGCACTTCTGTTGCGAGTCGCGCCAGCGTCGCTGTGCTGGAACTGACCGGTCCCGGCGGACATCGCGAAACGCGCGACATTCGTTCCGGCGAAAGTCTGTTCGTCGGGTCCGAAGATTCCGCCGAACTTCGCATTACCGGACCCGACATCTCACCGGCGCACTGCATGCTGCGAGCCGACAATACGTTCGTCACCGTGCGGGACTGCTATTCCGAATCCGGCACGTTCGTCAACGGCCAGAAGATTTCGGAACTGAGACTTCGCGGCAACGCCGAGGTGTCGATCGGTGCCTTCCGTCTGACGATCACATTCCGTCACCCGCAGCCGCTGCCGCTGGTCGCGGCGCCTTCATCCACTGCTCGAGCCGCGGCGGAGATGCCGCCGCTTCGGCGGACCAATGATGCTCAGGACGCGGAACATCGCGCCGAATCATTCTCTGAGCCAATTGCGTCCGTCGCCAACGAAGAAACCGCCGAGCTGCGCGAACAGCTCGCGCGAGCGAAGTCGGAAGTCGAAGTGCTGCGCGATCGACTGAAGTTCGCCGCGCCCGCCGCCGCTGATGCCGACACCGATCCGTACAAGGACGAAGTGATTGAGCTGCTGCGAACCGAAGTCGTCGAACTTCAGGCCGCTCTGGCGACTCGCAGTGAACCGCAGACCGCCATCGTGTCGCCGGATCATGACGACGATTCCATCAGCCGAGACGAAGCGGAACGACTGGTCGGCCGGCTGGAAGAACTGCTTCAGGAACTGACGCAGAAAGACGAACAGATCCTGCTGCTGACGCAACTGCTGGAAGCCGCCGAAGCCGGTGACACGGCGCGTGACGAGGAGCGGCAGCACCTGGACGCCTGGGTTCGCGACATCGAGCAGCGTTTCGTCCAGCGCGAATCCGAGTGGCAGGCGAAGCTCGACAAACAGCAGGGAACGATCGCCAAACTGACCGTCGAACGCAACATGGCCGAGGCGTCGCTGACATCGAGCGCTTCGAACGCGCAACTGGAAGTCCTGCAGCGCTCGCTGAAGACTCAGCGGGAAGAAACGGAAACTCTGCGCCAGCGGCTGGAAGAATCCGAACACAACGGACGCCGCCTGAAGCGGGAACTCGACGACCTCGGCCGCTCCGTCTCGCGCGAAGAAGCCGTGCGGCTTTGTCAGGAACGGGCCGAACTGGCTCGTCAGCGCCAGGAACTGGAACTTCAGAGCGCACAGCGCGAAGTGCCGGCTGACGCCGAAGAATCCACCGTCCGGTTCCAGGCATTGCGTCAGCACCTGAAGGAGATTCATTTGCAGGAACAGCAACAGCGGCAGGACAACTCCCTCGCCAGCCGCCTCTCGAAACTCTGGCACAGGCTCGAGGGCAGGTAGCCCGGGCTCTTCCGGTGACTTTTTTTGGACTGACACATTCGTCCCATGCGTGGCCCGCTGGAAACAGTTCAGGATCGCCTGTTTTCCGTCGCTCGCGCGCCGGCCGACAAGGAAGCTGTTGTCAGTTCCAGCGCCCAACTGGCCGAGCATCATCGCCTGCAACTGCTGCAGGTCGCCCGAAATCTGGAACGCTGCGGTCGTCACGCAGAACGCTTCCTGGCGCTTCAGCTTGATCAACTGCAGCAGGCGATCAGCGACTTCGAACAGGAAAAAGCGGCCTGGCAGCGTCAGCGCCAACGAGAGACCGCTGACCTGAAAGCGCGTCGCTGCGAACTGGATGAACTGCAGCGACAACTGCGGGACGCTCGGTTCACACCCCGGGACGAAACACCGCGGCATGTGCTGCTGCCCGAAGTCATCGCCAGTGGCAGTTCGCCTCTGCGACTGTTGCTGGCCGTCGGCAAATGCAGCTCACTGCAGATCGGTCTGCTGACATTTGAAATTGCCAAATTCAACCGGGATCTTGGCGGCGACGGAGTGCGCTTCGAAGTCGTCGACTGCCGCGAGCCGCGTCGCCTCCTGTTTCGCCGCGGAAAACGCCGGGGAACTGACACGATGGCCGCACTTGATATCTTCTCCACCTGCCCCGTCTACGCGCTGCATGACACGGCCGTTGCCGACCAGGATGAAAATGATGACCTGAACGTCTGGCTGCTGTTTAAGTCGCGGTTGCTGGAATCATCGCTGGTGAACCCCGACGTCGAACAGGTGTATCGCCGCAGCCGCAGCGTCATGGGGCGGCACGCGGTTCGCGAGATGCTGCAGGAAGCGGCCGCACGCGGGGATGCCTCCAGCAGCTACTCCGCCGGAATCTTCGCGCGCTCTCCGCGAAATCTGCCGGGCAGCGTCGATTTCGTTTCTCAGCAGTTGCAGCGTCTGGAGCGTTGCACGGCAGCACTCGCCAAAGAACGCGGCCTGAAAGTGCACGTGTCGCTCGTGTGACGCTGCAACAGCCGGCAAGCCGGCGCAACACACGCGACGGAACGGAGGACAGGCACTGAGCGGTGGTTCGCGAACTGGCTGCTTTGCCGTCAATCTGCCGTCGGAGCCAGGCCCCATTCCTCGGTCGTCATGTCGGCTACGGCTTCGATGCAGGCACCCGCAACTGCGTTCGCAGCCAGGCCAGCACGTTTGCGACGTCTGCCGGAGTGAGTCCTTCGGCGACCGACGGCATCAGTGAAGTCTGCAGCCGGTGTGTCGCCGCGATGTCCTTCTTCAAAATCACCTGCTGAATTCCGGCGGGAGCCAGCAGCGTGATGCTCGTCGCGCCGTCTTCCTTCTGAATTCCCGCCGTCGACAGGCCGTCGTGTCGTTCAATCAGAGTCGTCTCGAAGCCGGGCCGGATGCGTTCATTGGGCAGCAGCAGATGATGCACCAGTGTCTCTTCCGCAACGCCGAGTTCTCCCATCAGATCGGGCCCGAACACGTGGCCTTCGTCTCCGACGCGATGGCAGTTCGCACAGAGCTGTTTGAAGACGGCGTGGCCACGTTCCAGGTCGCGCTTTCCCGCAAGCGCCGCGGTGTAACGTCGGAACGTTTCCTCGCTGACCTGCATCGGTGGCGCTGTCGCGACGTGGGCAGCGTCGTCATCGTCGGTCGTGTTGGCCGCAACACCCCTGCGCAGATTCGCCAGGGCTGCCTGCAGTGCCGGGCGAACATCGTCCGGAGCCGTCGCAGCGTAGGTGAGCGCCAGAACGTGTTGTGCTTCGTCGCCGTTTGCGGCGATCGACGCGGCGAGCTGTTCCCACAGCGGCTGAGACATCCCCGGTTCGCGCAGCAGCTCGGCCAGCATCTCGGTGCCTCGACCGTGCAGCGATGACATAATCGCCGCGTCCATCCAGCGAACATCCAGCCGTTCACGAGCCAGCGTTGCCAGCATCGTGAATGCCTGCGGATCGCGGGCTTCGCCGAGACTCATCGCCACCTGCAGCAGCACACGCGGTTCGGATTCCGCCTGCGCGGCGGCAATTGCGGCTCGCAGAGTGCCAGCATCCGCGGCGAACCAGCGGTCTGCAAGCTGCCACGCGTGAACTCGTACCGCGATATCTTCGTGAATGAAGAACGGCAGCACATCAGCCGTTTGCAGCAGTCGCAGACCGTCCAGTGTGTGCAGCGCGGTGATGATCGAAGCCGGTGCCGCGTCGTTTGCATTCAATGCTGCACGAAGCTCCGGCGCCGCTGATGACTCCCCTCGTTCCACCAGAAGGCGGTGTGCCGTTTGGCGTCGCCAGAACAGCGAACCGGCCACGTCCCGCGCCAGAGCCGTTACATCCAGGCCACTCATATCAGACGGCGGTGCGGTCGGCATTTCGTCATGAGTCAGCCGGTAGATGCGGCCTCGCTCATGCCCGTTGTACAGACCGTACTGCTGCTGCAGATGCCGGGGAATCGCCGAATAGTCTTCGATGATCTCACGATAGTAGTCGACGATCCACAACGCTCCTTCCGGCCCGTGAAACAGATTCATCGGATGGCACCAGGGATCGCGCGACGCGGCAAATTCTGACGTGTCCTCACCGGCGGCGCGATGCAGCTCCAGCGCCGGACCGTTGCGATGGATGACGGACCGATGCAGGATGTTGCCCGACGGCTCACAGACGAAGTAGTGGCCGTGCAGCCCCGGCAATGCGTGATCGCGATAAATCAGCGGACTACAGGCCGACGTGAACCAGCCGCCCGCTTCGCTTTCCGCAGCACCATAGCGCGATTTGTAGTACTCGAAGTATTCAGGATGGTCGGCTCGCCGCTGCCGCCACGGATGCGGCGGAGCCAGCGGGTACGCGCGCCGGTCGCCCGTTGCTTCCTCAAGGCCGGACACAGCCGCGTCAGGATTTCGGATCAGATACCGCCACGGCAGCGGAGCAACACAGATGCCGGGAGTCGTGGTCGACATCACAAAGCGTTCCGCGCTGTCGGTGACTGCAAAACCGAATGTGTGAGTTCCTCCGGTCAGCGGTTCAATCGCGCGGCCGTCGGCGCGAATGCGAAAATCAGAATCGGTCAGCGTGACCGGCTCGGCCAGATGAGGTCCCGTGACGCGCGCACCGCCGCGACCGCGGCCGAAGTAAATCCAGCCGTCCACGTTCCATTGCGGAGCATTCACGCGGCGTTCGAGCAGATCGGCCGGCAAGCCGGTGAACAGCGTCTCACGAACTTCGGGTATTCCGTCGCCATCGCGATCTGCCAGCAGCACAATCTTCGGAGCGCAACACACGATGACGCCGCCCTGCGCGGGCACGAGTCCGTAGGCTGCCGGCAGATCGTCGGCCCAGACGTCGGCCTCATCCATGCGTCCGTCGCCGTCGGTGTCGCGAAGCAGCTTCACGACGCCGAACGTTCCTGCTTCCGCCGCCTCCTTGAAACGATCCTCGGCCTGAACGCGGCGCACCTGAGTATCCAGTTTTCCGGTCTTGTTCAGCTCTTCGATGTCGAGCTGCCCTTCCAGGTTGTAGCCGTGCAGTTCGCTGACAAACAACCGGCCGCGTTCGTCAAAGCAGATTCCGGACGGCGACGAAATCAATGGCTCGCTCGCAACGACTTCCATGCGAAACCCGTCGGGCAACTGAAACGCCGCCGCACTCTCTTCCGGAGTCCTCGGCGGCGGAGCATCATCCGGCTCTGGAATCTGAGCGCGTGCGGTCGTGGCAACGAGCAATGCCGTGAGTGTGACAATGCAGCAGGATCCGGGAGGATTCATAATTCGTCGTCCTTTGCCGTTTCACCGATGGCCGGGCTTCGGCCTACAACGTATCACCAATTCCTGGGCACTTGAATTGAGAGACATTCCCATGAACCACGTTCTGCAACAACCGACCAGGCTGATCGGGCTTGCACGTGTCACCGTGATGTCCTGCACGCTCATTGTCATCGCGGGCACCTGCCGTGCCGCCGAACCTCACAACGCCGAACCTCAGGCCATCCCGCTCTGGCCCGAAGGAGCCGCCGGATCAGAATCGCGAATGAGCGAACCGGAAAGCGTCGACGAAGGTCCGGGCAGGTGCAACGTCTCCAACGTCCATCATCCGTCCATCACACCGTACCTGCCGCAAGCTGATGTCGCGACGGGAACCGCGATCGTGATCGCTCCTGGCGGAGGGCACCGCGTGCTGTGTCTGGGCCACGAAGGAGACGCCCTGGCCGAATGGTTCGCCGAACACGGTATCGCCGCCTTCGTGCTGCGCTATCGGCTGGCTCGGGAGGAGGGTTCGACCTACACCGTGGACGAACATGCGATGGCCGATACTCGCCGAGCCATCCGCATGGTTCGTTCGCAGGCGGAGAAATGGAACATCAACCCGCAGCGTATTGGCATACTCGGATTTTCCGCGGGCGGAGAACTGGCTGCGCTAGCGGCGATGAAGTCCGACGCCGGCGATTTGTCTTCCGCAGACACGGTCGAGCGTGCGAGCAGTCGACCGGATTTTCAGGCACTGATCTATCCCGGAAGTTCCAGGCGTTTCACCGTGGAAACCGGGATGCCTCCGGCATTTATCGCGTTGGGAGCAAAGGACCGTCCGGACATTTCGCTGGGCATGGCGGAGCTGTACCTGAAATACAAGGCCGCCGATGTCCCGTGCGAACTGCACATCTACTCCAACGCCGGCCACGGCTTCGGCTACCGCCCCGGCACAACCCACGCCGCCGGAGACTGGCCCATGCGCCTGCGCGAATGGCTTGTGGACAGCGAGCTGCTGAGTGAGCAGTAGCGAGGCGTCCTGGACAGCGCAGAATAAAGTGAACGTCACCCGGCTGCTGACGGAGCGTGCCGTTGGGAACAGGGGATGAGTTTTGCACCGATCTCGCACTGGCCTTTGCCGGCCGGTTCTGAGAACATATCTGACTGCCAACGGACCGTTGCGGTCCTTGTGTCTCAACGAGGAATTGAATCATGCTGACGATTCCGGGCCGGGCCGAAAACCGGCGAGCATTCTGTGACGGTGTGACGCGCCGAAACTTCCTGAAGGTCGGCGGACTGGGTGCCGGTCTCTCGCTGGCCAATCTGCTTCAGCTCGAAGCGGAAGCCGGAAGCGGCAGGTCTGAAAAAGCCGTCATCATGATCTACCTGGTGGGCGGTCCGCCGCATCAGGACATGTTCGACCTGAAACCGGAGGCTCCGGCGGAATACGCCGGCGAGTTCCGGCCGATTCCGACGAATGTTCCGGGAATTGAAATCTGCGAACACATGCCTCGGCTGGCGGCGATGATGGACCGCCTGACGATCATCCGCTCAATCTGCGATGCTCAGCCGGAACACGATGCCTATCAAAGCTTCACCGGGCGTGATCAGCGAGTCCAGGTTCCCGGCGGCGGCTGGCCCACCTTCGGAGCGTCGACCGCGAAGCTTCTTGGAGGAATCAAGCCCAGCGTTCCGCCGTATGTCAGTCTGTGCTACACGACGACTCACGGGCCGTACAACGAACCCGGGCCTGGGTTTCTGGGACCGTCATACAGCGCGTTCCGGCCGATGGGGCCAACGCGTCATGATATGGTGCTGAACGGGATCACTCACGATCGCCTCGACGACCGCCGGTTGCTGCTGACGGCTCTGGACCGCTGCCGTCGTGACATCGATTCAAGCGGCATGATGGCCGGAATGGACACGTTTACCCAGCAGGCAATGGGAGTCCTGACATCATCGAAACTCGCAGAGGCGCTCGATCTTTCCAAAGAAGACCCGGCCACTCGCGAACGTTACGGCACCGGTGATCCTTCGGTTCACATTGACGAAAATGGCGCGCCGCGAGTTCCGCAAAGCTTCCTGACGGCGCGACGGCTGATCGAAGCAGGCGCGCGGATTGTGACGCTCAACTACAGCAAGTGGGACTGGCATGGCGGACCCTATGACACGATCTTCAACCGTCAGCGCGAAGACCTGCCGGCTTTCGACAAAGCGCTGTCCGCACTGCTCGACGACCTGCATGACCGCGGACTCGACAAACATGTGACGGTCGGCGTCTGGGGCGAATTCGGGCGGACTCCGAAAGTCAATCACCAGGCCGGGCGAGACCACTGGCCGAATGTGTCCTTCGCACTGCTGGCCGGAGGCGGCATGAGAAACGGCCAGGTCATCGGCGCGACCGACCGACACGCCGCCGAGCCGGTCGACCGGCCGGTCACGTTCGGTGAACTGTTCGCAACGGTGTACCACAACCTTGGCATCGATGTCGAAACAGCCACCGTCACCGATCTGCAGGGTCGCCCGCAGTATCTGGTCCCCGACGGAGCACGTCCGCTGCCGGAACTTGTGTGATTGCCGCTGAGACTCTTCGCCTCGTGATCTAACTGGACAGCGCCAGGTTCCGTGAGCGGCAAGGCGCTAGCCGCCGGTTTTTCCCAGCGTTTTTCCATGCAGACACCGGCGGCTAGCGCCGTGCCGCTCACTTCGACGAAATCCTGCGGATTATCGGTTACTGCATCCAACATGGCGCTGTCCAGCTAAGCAGCTCACAAAAACATCGTAACAGCAGTCATTCGGCAGGAGCGTGCCGGGTACGTTGCGCTGTGCCCGGACCTTAACATCGCCAGTCGGGACGACAGCGCCAAGGAGTCTGACACGGGACGTTGTTTTGTAGAATAAAGCAGAATTTCACCTTTGCTGCTTTCCCCGCGCGCCGAGCGTGCCTGTCCCGGCTTTGAAACGAGGTCTAGAATATCTGCCGGCATAAAGGATGCATGGGTGTCCTGACGTTTGCCGCTGACCTCAGGTATTTAAACCCGTCTGAAATGAGTCGGAGCATGTTCCAGCCAGTGACTTCTGTTGCGCAGGGCGTTGAAGCGATTTCGGGGAAGACAGCGAAAGAGCTGCTCCAACGGGTTAAGAGCTTTCGCGAGCAATGGGCAAAATTTGCATTGCATTCGAGGAACTGGCTAAACCCGGAGTGGTTCGAATCGTTTACCCGCGACGGCACTCCGCTGCCGAAGGACTTTCTGGAATCTTATCGTCAGCTGGATCAGCAGAAGCGTGAGCTTGTGGACAATATTCGTCACCGAACAGCTGTCGGTACTCCTGACGGCTGGTCCGTTCCGAACGACGATCAGTCGCTGCATGAATTCGAGACAGCCCTTGAAAGTCTTGTCGCACATTGCAGGGACGCCGAACGCAGATCGGCCGAGGAACGCGAGCGGTTGCGCAACATGGCGCAAGTCATCTGCGGACTTCGTAACGAAAACCCGCAGCCAGGAAACGAATTTGAAGTGGTTCGGAGGGAGTCTCAAAAACTCTTCGATGAACTGTCGAAGGAAGGTACTTCGATCTCCGCTCAGCATCGATCCCGCATGGGTGCGTACCGTTCGCTGGTTCGACTGGTCAACGACGCGATGGCACAGCGCCAGGCAGATGAGTCGGCCAACGCAGCGAGTTCCGGCTCGCGACTCAGCTACGACGAGCTAAATGAATGCTTCGCCACGGTATCCAGTTCGTTCGGCAACAGTGTTGCATTCGATGCCATGCGAGGCTGCCTCAGGCCAAAAGATGACCGGATCGAAGACCTGAGGCGCATGAGTTCGGGTCAGGACCATGCAGCGCGGCCGGATTCGCCGATCACGTCGGAGCAAATCCGGTCACTGGAAAACAATCTCGCCGGCGGATCGGCCGGTGGTTCGAAGCCGCCTGCTCCGCATCCGGAGTGCTTCAGGCCCGAAGCTCCTCCCGTGTCACTTCAGGAACTGGCAACTGCTGCAGAACGACTGCGTGAAAAGTCCAAACGGCTGTGGCCGGACGCGATGTTTCCGTTTTCCGCGAATGACCGCGATCCTGACCACGTTCGAAGCATCGGCTACCACAATCTTGCACTGGGCATTGAACTCGTTGGAGAGATCATGTCGGCCCGGGGCGATGACCAGACCGCATTCCGAAACGAACTGCATGAACTGCTGCGACTTTTCGCCGAAGCGCAGAACGCGGTTCGCATCGAACACGAACGACGGGAATCCGGAAGTCCGCCACTGCGCGAACAGGAAACCGCATTCGAATGGCTTCGACATATCACCGGCGAAAACGTGGAACGCTTTCGCATCGAACGCTTCATGCGAAAAGATGATCGTGCGGACCCCGCAAACAATGCCAGTGTCGCGGATCGGCTGCATCAGATTCATGACCGCTGGAAGAAGCTCCGAAAGCGCGAAAAGATGTTTTCCAAAATCGCCCGGGCTGCAGAGAGAGTCGCAGCAGCAAAGTCGAATCAGGATTCCAGCGTGTCGACTCTGGATCAGTGGAAATCGATCGACAAGTGCATTTGCGAACTTAAGGAACTCGGCGTGCGACCGAGTGACACCGCACTGCGTGACCTGCTGCTGCCCGTGATCGATTTCACTCCCGATGATCCGACGGATGAAAACGCACTCGAATTCGAGCCGACGGATGCAATGCTGGAGGTCTTCGAACACACTCAGCAGTATCTGAAACTCAGCGAAAAATCTGCTGACGTAAAAGAGGAAGCCGAGAGCACGGCGGACGATTCCACGGAAGTCGTCGAGGCGCGCGGGCTGCTTTCCGGCAAAGATGTCGTGATCGTCGGCGGTGTTCCCAAACCTTATGCAGCCAGCCGGCTTGAACGGAAACTCGATCTGAACGAAGTCCGCTGGCTTCCCGCCACCAAACAGGATCGAGTCGAAAATTTTGCTCCCAAAATTCGCGGAGCGGCCGTTGTGGTGCTCGTTACGAAAGTGATCGGACACAAACACAACGACATCCGTGATATCTGCCGCAGCATGAACATTCCGTGTGTGCAGATGCGAAAATCGTCCGGATACAATCCGAATTCGATCGCCAGAGAAATCATGCATCAGGTCAGCGATCAGTTGTGATCCTGGCAGCCGTCAGACGGATTTCTCCGCTGCGAAGCGCCATTTGCCGCCGGATTTCGGGCGCACTCAACCGCGCGTCGAAATGCGAGCGGGAACTGCATGCTGCGCGAACTCAAGAAGGGGCCATTCGGAACTCGAAAAACGCGACAACGGGCCATTCTACGGGAGTAATAAGGCGAGGAAGTCTTCGGGCTTGTGAAAGACATCGTTGCGACCGTTACCGCGATTGAGAACGTGGTAGACGTAGCCGTCCCGGGAAGCTCGTGCTGTGCGTGGCATCTCGAAAGCGCAACAGCTCACCCCCCCCCCCTTTACTCAACGCCGTTAAGAGTTTTTCCCCCGGAAAACACGCTCGTTTAACCCGTGGCCGAAAGGCCAGGCCGTCACGGCTTGCACCAACCTGGCCTCTCGGCCACGGGTTAAACGAAAATAAACTCTTAACGGCGTTGCCCTTTACGATGTCACGACTTCTTTAGCGCCAGCATCTTCGCCAAGGCTTCTGCCAACTGCGTCAGCGCTTCCTTATCCGGAAGGTTGATCTTCAGCGAGCGGTTACCGTCGTCGTCCACTTCGGCGCAGTCGACAAGTTGATCCCTGATCTGACGCGTGGTCTCTTCCGATGCTTCCGTTGACGGTGAATCGGGGAGCATCTGGCTGAGGAAGCTGAAAGCCGCTGTCAGCATCTGGCCGCCCGCGTCCGCCATCTGCTTACGGCGGGCAAGGCGAGCTGCTTCCTGTTCCTTTTCGTGCTTCAGGCTTTCGTCGGTGCCGGCTTCCGGGATGGCTCCCAGCAGGATTTCCAGACGCGACTTGAGTTGATCCATCCCGCTTTGCAGGTCGACCTTGCTGATGTCGGAATCGTGATCGAGCGCCGCCGCGGCGAGTTCCTTCTTTTGCCCCAGAGTGTCCAGCAGGCCTTCCTCCAGCGTGCCCTCTGTCACCAGGATGAAGACCTGAACAGGATTCTTCTGCCCCATCCGGTGGGCTCGCGCGATGCGTTGTTCCAGCACCGCCGGGTTCCACGGCAGATCGACGTTGATGACGGTGTCGGCGGCCTGAAGATTCAGGCCGGTGCTGCCGGCGTTGGTCGACAGGAACACCTTGCAGTCCGGGTTGTGCTGGAATTCGTGAACAAGCTGCTGGCGCTTCTTCTGAGGCACCTTGCCTTCCAGTCGCACGAATTTCACGCCGCGCTCGATCAGCAGTGGTTCGATCAGGTCCAGCATCCGGGTCCATTCGGAGAACAGGACCGCCTTGTGATCGTTTTCGACGAAGAGCTGAGTAAACAGTTCGGCCAGTTGTTCCAGCTTGGTCGAGTAACCGGGCAGTTGTTTGTCGACAAGAAACGTGCTGTCGGCGCACATGCGGCACATCAGCAGAGCCTGCCGCAGTCGCAGCAGATCCATTTCGCTGATGTACGCTTTGCCGACGATCGACGCCACGATGCGTTTGTGAGTCGCGTGCAACTGCGCTTGTTCGTCTGTCGGCGGAATTCGCACGATGTCCGTGATTCGCGGGGGCAGATCCTTCAGCACACTGTCGCGCGTTCTTCGCAGCAGAATCGGTTTCAGCTTTTCCCGCAGTTCGTCCAGATTCTGATAGCCCAGCACCTTGCCTTTGTCGTCGACAAGCCGATAGCGATTGAAGAAGCGGAAGCCGGGGCCAAGGCGTCGATCGTCGATAAACTGGACGACGGAATACAGTTCGTCCAGTCGGTTTTCCAGCGGCGTGCCGGACAGCACCAGAGCAAACCGCGACCGCAGCGACTTGACGATGCGCGTTGTCTGAGCTTCCCAGTTCTTGATGCGCTGGCCTTCGTCCAGAATGATCAGGTCCCACGGCACCTGCTCAATGGCCATGATGTCTTTCAGCACCTGTTCGTAGTTGCAGATCGTGAAGAAGGCACCGCTTTCGTACTGCATCGGCCGTTCGTCCGCCCGCCCC
>CAZHET010000014.1:12619-25302 GCA_964531585.1 uncultured Planctomycetaceae bacterium
AGCACAAGCTGGCAATCGCGTTCGCTGAAGCGGTGGATTTCGTTTCGCCACTGGCT
This sequence comes from uncultured Planctomycetaceae bacterium, assembly GCA_964531585.1. GTDB lineage: Bacteria > Planctomycetota > Planctomycetia > Planctomycetales > Planctomycetaceae > JAWKUA01. The sequence continues at coordinate 12,676 of CAZHET010000014.1, forward strand.
TTTGAGTGACGTCGGGCAGATCACCAGAACTCGCTGAATACCGGCTTCGCGAGCGAGCAGTTCCGCCACGCCGACTCCCTGAATTGTCTTGCCCAGCCCCATGTCGTCGGCCAGCACCGCCCGCCCTGCTCCGACGGCGAACGCGATGCCATCCATCTGATATGGCAGCAGCTCGGTCTTCAGCAGTTCCGTTCGCAGCGGATGCGTCTTCGGGTCGGAACGTATCTGTTCGACCAGGCCGGCGATGCGTTTCTGAAACAGCTTGTGCTGAATGAACTCTTCTGCGTCCGGGTAGACCACAACCGATTCGCCGAGATGTTCAAGCCTGTCGATGCGGCCGATCAGGTCGTTAATGTCCGTGATGTCGACGTCGGTGATTGGGCCGATGATCTTTGCGGCGTCCTTGTTTTGGCGGCTCGGCGCACCCAGCCTCAATGCCAGCTCGGTGCCGTACCGGAGGAAGACATTGGTCTCGTCGGGGCGGTGCTTCTCTTTAAACGCGTCAGCGGGAAAACGCTTCTTCGCCTTACTCAGTGTCTGCAGAATGTGCTTGCAGGTTCCCAGCGTGTTGCTGCGGAAGTCGGGGCAGGTGCAGTACGAATCACCACACTCCGCCCCGCGCAATGCGACGCGGTACGTCTTGCCGGTCATCCTGCTCGTGACGAGGTAATCGATCCACGGCGATTCGCTGTCAGGGTCGAACGCCTTGACGGTCATCTTTTCCGTGCGGGCGCGGTCCATGCGTTCGGCGAGTGCTCGCTGCACAAGTTCGTCTTCGTCAAGTTCAGCGACGGGAATGCGTTCCGGCGGTGCGGCCGCGAGTCCGAGCGCCGTCTTTTCTTCCAGCACCAGAGACAACGCGGCTCCGACGTGTTCGCATGCGGTTTCGCACTCGGTGCAGTTCCAGTGTAGCCGGTGTTTGCTGTCCGATTTAGTCGTGATCGTGACGATCGCGTCATCGAACGGGATGTTGACTCGCAGCAGATCTCCGCCGAGGTACACCTGGTTTTCGATGTCGTTGAATTCGTGTCGGCCACCGGCGTAGATCAGCCTGCGGCCGTGATCCTCGTCCGGGCTGAGCAGCTTGCAGGCCTGCATGAACGTCAGCCGCGAGAGACGGTCACGCAGCGTCAGTTGATTCGACTTCTTGACCTTCGTAGCCATGCCGGGTGCTCCCTGCGATGTCGGAGTATGCGTGGTGTGGCGAAGCGACGGCGTCGCATTCGAGCCCGAAGTTTAGAAGTGGCCGGTGTGAGCTGCCAGCGATCGGTAGACAGGTGAACCGCCGGGGCGTTTCACGGCGCGACACCGGCAGCCGGCCCGGCTAAAGACCGGGAGTGGCTGAACGAGCGGAGCAAGTTGAGCAAGTTGCGGCGTCATAAGGATCGTGCGGAAAATAAGTGTCTGACCCCAATTGTGCGAAGCACCCGAAGGGCCGGTTCCCGGCAATTGGGGTCAGACACTTTTTTTCCGCTCATTGCTAAGCGAGCGGCAGGTCAGTTCTTACCGGTGGGTGTTCCGTACGACGGCCTTCCTGGGCCGTCGTCAGGACGGCATCGACGGCCCTGGACGGCCATCGTACAGGTAAACTCTCACCTGCCGCTCGCCTAACGTCGACCGCGCGCTCGTGCGCCAGTGACCTGGGGTTCGGCATTTGGCTGTTCGTGAAGCGGCGGTCGGTTACTCCGGCTACACCGCCGGACTGGCACACGCTCGCACGCGCAGTTTCCGCCGATCAACGTCGTTTTGAATTCCGGAAGCGATCTGTTTTGGATCGCCGCTGTAAGTGAGCACTGCGAAGTGTTGTCGTTACGCCGGGGCTCTTTCCATGTGGAACATGGCGCATCGTGCGGGTCAGTGAACTTCTGACGGCAGAGCCGAACAAACGATCTGTGCCGCAGGGCCTTTGTCGCATCTGCGGCCGGTCGTCCACCGATCATTCTAAGCAGGCAACCTTCGCGCCAAGGTTGGGCTTTTGCTGCCCGATTGCGGCAGCGCTCGGCACTTTGGGTTGCTGGTAAGGATGCCGCAGATTCGATGACCGCGACAATCGGCAAATCTTCTGCAACCGGACTGCGCGGCCTGACGTCCGCGCTGGTGCTGGGCATCATTGCCGGCCTGTCGCCATCCAGCCTGCAACAGTCTGCCAGCGCACAAACGCAGCGAGTCGCGGGCATCGAGACGCCAGCGCTGCCGCGGTACTCACTGGGAATCGACCTGCAAATCAGCCGCGGACTCGTTCACGTTGACCAGCGAGTCTGGTGGACGAATCCCGGAACCGCGCCGACCGACGAACTGGTGTTTCAGGTCGTTGCCAATCACAGGCCGTCGCAGGAAGAACTGACGATCGGTGCCCGCACCGTGGAATCTCTGCGTCTGGATCCGCGCGACAGCATTGATGAGCGCGGACGTCGCTTCCGACTCTCGAGCGCGACGCTCGCTTCCGCACGTCGGCACGCTGATCGCGTCGAACCCGCCGCGGCCACGGCATCGGATTCGCAGCGCACGGTCAGCGGCGCTTCGTCATCCGATGAGCCGCTGACATGCACCTTCGACGCCGACCACGATACTCATCTGCATGTGCAGTTGCCGCAGCCGGTCGCGCCCGGCGAATCCGTCGAAGTCCGACTGCAATACCGCATTGAACTGCCTCAGGTAATGGGACGGCTTGGCCAGCACAAAGGCGTCACCAATCTGCTGAACTGGTATCCGGTCCTGGCCGTCTACAAGGACGACCAGTGGCGGCCGGTCCCCTACATCGCGTGGCATCAGCCGTGGTACAACGAAGCCGGAAACTATCACGTACGTCTGAGACTGCCGGCGGATCAGAAAGTCGTCACGGGGGGTCACGTCGTCGCCAGGTCCGTGGACACAGCCGGTCAGCAGCTTCTGGAAATTCGCGGCGACGGTCTGCGTGACTTCACCATTGTTGCCAGCAGTCTGTTCAAAGAATGGCGATCTGAAGCCGGCGGTGTGCCAATCCGCGTGACCGCTCTGCCCGGTCACGAAGACGCCGCTGAAGTCGCGCTGAGAACGGCGGAAGACTGCATTCGCACTTACAGCGAATGGTTCGGCGCGTACCCGTACAGGGAATTCGAACTGACCGAGTCATACTTCGGCTGGAACGGCAACGAATCGTCCGGAGTCGTCATGATTGACGAACGCATCTTCGACATGCCGGCCTACGGGCATCGCTACATCGAACATCTGATCTGCCACGAAATGTGCCACCAGTGGTGGTATTCGGCCGTCGGGACCGACGGCTATCACGAGCCGTGGATGGACGAAGGTCTGGTGCAGTGGTTCACTCGCGTGAAGATGGAAGACAAGTACGGCCCCGATCCGTCGCTGTTGCAGCTTCCGGCCTACGGCGTGCTGAAGTTTCCGAACGTGCAGTACCGCACCCTGCTGCACAGCGGCTATCAGACATTTCGCGACCGCGGCGGCAAGGGAGCAGCGCTGGCATCGCTGGACGAAATCGGCCATCTGCACAATCTGTTTTCGCTGGTCTATGACCGCGGTGCTCAGATCACCGGAATGATCCAGCACCGCATGGGACGCGAGCACTTCTTCGCATTCATGAAACACCTGTTCGCGGAGTATCGATACCGCATTCTGACGGCAGCCGACTACCAGCGCGAACTGGAAAATTTCACCGGCGACAACTGGCAGCCATTCTTCGACAAGTGGCTGCATTCCGGGGGCGAAAGCGACTGGACGCTGGAACACGTCGACATCACCGCAACGGAAGGCGGCTATCGCACCGAAGCGCGCGTTGTCCAGCGTGGCGACATCGCAGAGCCTGTCGAAGTCAGCGTGTCCGTCGCCGGACGCGACCGCATCGTTCGACTCGCCACCACTGCGGAATTCGACTCGGGAACACTCCCAACGGAACCGGGGGCAGCCGAGCGACGCGACAGCGTCACCGCGACGCCGGTTTCCGTTCAACGGGACTCCGATCCCGAAGATTCCGCCTCCACAGGTTCGGGCTTCCATCAAACGTCAGGCAGCGGCATTCCGAGCAGCCTTGCGCGCGAAGGCGAAGCCAGCGGCATCACCGTCGAACGCAACTCCGCGAACGACTGGCTGATCATCGTTGTGTCCGACGAGAAGCCGACTCAGGTGGAGATCGATCCGCATGGCAACGTGCTCGACGCCAATCGCAGCGACAATCGCTGGAAGCCGGCATACAACTTTCGCGTCACACCGTTCTACACACCCGTCGATGAAGCTCCGCTGCTGCAGCCTTACAACGAACACAGCCTGGTCGCGGGGTTCGGAGTGGATTCTGAAGGACGGCTGGGCTTCCGCAGTTCACTGCTGCACAGCAATCGTTATCGCGTGTCGCCGTTTTTGTCGTACACCGCCGCGACGGCTCGCAATAACGACGACCATATTTCCGCCGGTGTTGATGCGGTCTTCTACAATGTCCCGTCGTCGAACTGGCAACTGCTTGCCCGTTATGAACACGCTTTGTTGTCGACACTTTCCAATGATCCCGGTCATCAGGCGCGGTTCGCCGTGCGACGCGTGCTGAAGTACACGACCAGTCTGATCTATCCGAACGCCAGCTACATCGACTTTTATACGCGCCTCGGCGACAACTTTTTCCCCGACCGCAACACTGCGATCTCCGCTGACCCGCGTGTTCAGAATTACGATGATGTGAGAGCTTTCGGTGTCGAGTTCCATCTCGATTCACAGATGCCATACTGGGATCCCGATCAGGGTTTCCGTTTTGATGCCGGCTACGAACACGGCTTCACGGCCTTTGGAGACGGCGAAACGTATGATCGAGTCACCAGCCAGTTCGGCGTCGTCCGCCGCTTGTCGGACGCACCGGGATGGCTGTCGGAGACAAAGCTGGCCGGACGGATCGCCGGCGGCTACGGTCGGGACGAAAACGGCCGGCATTTCCGTTTCGGCGGTCCCGGCCGCTTCCGTGGAGTCCCCGCGAACGATGTGCAGGGCAATGCCTTTTGGCTAAGCACTCTGGAATGGCGTTTCCCGCTGAGCGGCGAGCTGGACTACAAGGTCGTCGATAACACAGCCGGCCTGCATTCGATTGACGGAGCATTGTTCTACGACGTCGGCCGTTCGTATCTGTTCGACGCACCCCAGGGCAACATCGACCACGCCGTCGGCGGCGGCCTGTACTTCCAGATCCCACTGCTGAGCTTCGTGGAAAATCTGACCGTGCGAGCGGAATACGGCTATTCACTGGTCAACGAAACATCAGCCGCCTGGTTCGGCCTGTACCGGGCGTTTTGACAGAACGACTGGCGGGCCATCACAGATCTTCGGGCTTCAGTCCCGTATGTTTGGAAATCCGAGCCAGCATTCGAGGGCCAATTTCCTCGCGGTCGTAAAAAGCGAAAACGAAATCCGACCAGCCGTCACGAGCAAGGACGCGATGTGATCCGGACTTATGACGCTTAATCGCCCATCCGGTTTGTCGCTGTGCAGCCAGAACTCGTTTGGCTTTCGACGATGGCCAGCGGCTCACGGAATCACCGAAAACAATTCAGCAGTTTCAGGCACGGGCTCGCCGCTTTCCAGTCGATCCGCAAGCACTCGCAGCGCAAGAGCTTTTGCGTTTGCGAGGGCTTCATCACGAGACACGCCGTAGGCCAGCACTCCGGGCAACGCGGGTATTTCCGCGATCCAGCGGCCGTCTTCTTCCGCCTCGGTTTCGATTGTCAGGTTGATTGGCATGGTCAAATCCTAACAGTCCGCGCGGTGTTCAGGAACGCGGAACTCGGTTAACGAAGACACCAATGGCGCGAATTGCAGTTGGGCAGTCGCAACTGTCATTCGTGGCAGGCAGCTGATCCGTTGGCAGTGGTGATCAGGCCAAATTGTTGTTGCGCCTTCCGATCCGAAAGACTGCGGCCCTCCCTGTCTCAACATCGAACCGACCGGTAGAATCTAAAGGGACCATTCTGCTTTCACGTGCAGGCAGATCCCGTTCAACGCTATGGTGCCTTTGGAGCTCAGTCATATCGACCAGATTATTCCCCAGTATTACGATCTGATTGTGCCGGTCTTCGACGCCCTGCAGCAACTCGGCGGATCCGGTTCGATTGAAGAGATTCAAGAGAAAGTGACTGAGATCACAGGCCTCACTGACGAAGTTCTGGCCGTTGAGCACAATCCTGAGAAAAGCAACCAAACGGAAGTTCAGTACCGCCTTGCCTGGGCAAGGACGTACTTGAAGAACTACGGCGTGCTTGAGAACTCAAGCCGCGGCGTCTGGGCAATTGCGCCGGACAAGCGACAGATCAAAGAAATCGATCCAAAGGACGTGGTTCGATACGTTCGCGAACAGCACAAGGAGCGAATTGCTGCGGCACCGGACGACGACGACCTTGAAACTGTCGATCCACCTGAAGAAATTCGATCATGGCGCGAGGAACTTCATTCTGTTCTGACCCAGAAACTGCAACCGGATGCATTTGAACGGCTGACTCAGCGGTTACTGCGTGAGTCCGGCTTCGTTCACGTCGAAGTCACTGGAAAATCGGGCGACGGCGGGATCGACGGAAAAGGGATCGCTCGCATTAACGGCATGCTAAGCTTTCATGTGATTTTCCAATGCAAACGTTATCAGGGGGCAGTGACGGCCGGTCATGTTCGCGATTTTCGCGGAGCAATGGTGGGGCGAGCTGACAAGGGACTGTTGATTACCACCGGCACTTTTACTCGTGATGCGGTTCGCGAAGCGACAAGAGACGGTGCGCCGCCGATCGATCTGATTGACGGCGATCAACTGGCAGACAAGCTCAGGGAACTTCGGTTGGGGATCACAACGCGGGTCGTCGAAGAAGTCATCATCGACGAAAACTGGTTCACTACGCTTTAGTCCGACAAGAACGCAGGAACTATCCACAATGGCTGACGTTGCTATTTCGGAGGAATCGCTCCGGCGAATGCTCAAACAGGCGGTCGCCGACGCTCTTGAGGAACGCCGCGATCTTCTTCACGATGTGATCGCGGAAGTCATGGAAGACTACGCTCTCACAGCGGCAATTCGGGAAGGGCAGCAGACAGCCTTCAGCAGCCGGGAGGAGGTGATGACTGAACTGGATGACTCGGCGTGAAGACGACCTTCCGCAAATGCTTCCTCCGCGATCTGCGGAAGCTGAAAGACACGTCTCACCCCTGCACCGTCACTTCGGTGCGTTGACGCGGGGCAAGGTGGCCGGCTTTTACGATGCCGCCCTGCATGACGGCGATGAAACGGTCGCGGTTTTCCAGAATCGAGATGTCCGCGAGTACGTCGCCGTCGACCACCAGCACGTCGGCCAGCTTGCCGGGTTCGAGCGTGCCGAATTCGTCGCTGCGGCCCATGATTTCGGCTCCCGTCTTTGTCGCACACATGATCGTTTCCAGCGGTGTGAAGCCGACATCGTTGACGAAGAACGTCAGCTCGCGCGCGTAATCGCCGTGAGGATTCCAGCCGAAACCGTAATCGCCGCCCATACCCACTCGACCGCCGGCTCGCAAAATTCGCAATGCGCTTGCGGCTCCTCCGTCCAGCGTTTCCTGGTGACCGTCGATGACATTCTGAGGCAGCCCGAATTCCGGACCGCGCATCACGCTGGCTTTCTCGAAGTACAGTGCGGGAACGACCGGAACGTCTCGTTCCAGCAGCAGATCCATCGCTTCGTCGTCCATAAACGTCGCGTGTTCCAGTGTGTCGTAGCCGGCTCGCAGTGCATTCTTGATCCCTTCGGTCGCTCGACAGTGGCCGGTAACTTTCATGCCGTGGTTGTGAGCCGTCTGCACCACGGCGTTCATTTCGTCGAAGGTCATGCACAGCGTGTGATGGTCATTCGTATCCGGAGCCGCCGCGTCGCCGGTCGGGTACGTCTTGACCCATTCGACTCCGTCCTTCACCAGCGAACGGACCGCGCGGCGGGCATCGTCGGTACCGTTGATGATAAACACCAGACCTTCCATGCCGATCTTGCGGAACTCCGGATTCCAGTCCATCAGTCCTCCGGCCGAACAGATCTCACGGCCCGACGACGACAACCTTGGGCCGGGAATCAGGTCGCCTTCGATCGCCTTCTTCAGCCAGAAGTCCACGTTGAACAGACAGCCTCCGGACCGCGCCGCCGTGTAGCCACATTCCAGCGCCAGCCGGCAGTTGACCGACGACAGCAGGCTGACGTATTCGACGGGATACTTGATGTCGAGATCTTCCAGTGCCCGAATGTTGAAGTACGTCGCGTGGAAATGTGCTTCCACCAGCCCCGGCATGATCGTCCCGCCGTTGGCATCAATGACTTCGGCGTCCGGCGGCATGGCAGGAGCGGACGCGGCTGTTCCGACGTAGCTGAGCTTGCCGTCGGTGATGGCAACAACACCGTCAGGAACGGCGGCGGCTCCGGTGCCGTCAACAATCTGGCCGTTGCGAATCACGGTGGTCCCGGTTGCAGTTTGCATTCGTCGGTCTCGAAGAGTGTCGGCCATGCGATCAGGCGTGCTGACTTACCGTAGCTGACTTACCGTAGTGGACGAGGCCGCGAGGCCGCCGCGGCCGGGACGCGTTGCCTCGTCCACTACGAAACGCGACTACTCTCTTCACGCGCGCCAAAACGTCGACTGCTGTGGAACGTTGTAGGCAACCGCCATCTGAGGCGTGTCGATCGGCTTTTGTCCCGCGTGAAGTGAATCGACTCCGGCGATCACCATTCCCGATGTCAGCAGCGTTCGTTCCACCGGATAGGGTGCCTTGCCGTTCAGAACTGTGTCTTCAATGTGGCGAGTCAGCGGGTTGAAGAAATCGGCGGTTGTCGAACCGTGCGTGGGCATTGGCAGGTACATCTGGCAGGCCACGACTTCGCCGTTGCCCAGCAGTCCGGCATAATTGAAGTCGCGAATGGCGGTCAGAAAAATGGCAGAACGGAAACCGTCACGGTGCTGCACGAAGACTCCCAGCGTATCCGGCAGAGCCTTCTTCGCCCATTCGTACGTCACCCGATCGGTGGGAAAGCCTCCTTCGACGGGAAGGTTGTGGCTGCACGTCAGCGCGGACACGAACAGATCTCGCGTGGTGGCACGATCGCCGGCTTCGAGTGCGGTCCACAACGCGTCACCTTTCAGAGCATGCACCTGGCTGATGCCAACTTCGCCGCCGCGGCGTCGTTCGGACATGCACTGAGCGGTTTCGTAGGCGTGAAAGTCGTAGCTGTCGACGCCGCCGTAAGCGACGCACACGCTTTCCTTCAGATCGGCATTGTGAGGCATGTCGATCGACGGCAACCGCCACGTCACGGGCAGCGATGAGCCTGCCAGAAACGGAAAGTTCAGCCGTTTGGAGTCGTCCACCATTTCGACACATTCGTCCCATTCCGTCGACAGGTGCTTGTCGTTGAACACGGGAACCGCGCGGCCGCTCGATTCGAACACTTCCACGACTTCCTTGAACCACTTGTACCGCGGATATCGCTTCTGTCCTTTCTCGTTGTCTTCGTACGTGCCGTGCTCCGCGATGATGACGACTCCGTCAACCGCAAGCTCCGAACCACCCAGCGTCAGAGCGTCCCGGATCGTTTCGAACTGCTTCAGTTGATGTCGCGCGATGCGGTCCTTCGCGAGGTCACCTTCGGGAAACTGATCTATGTAAACAGAGGCAACGTCAACACGGGGAATCTGCCATTTGCCGAGCCAGGAGTATCCGAAGGTCAGCCGATCCAGAAAGTGCTGAGCGTGCGAATGCTGCCGAACGACCGTCCCGAGAAACGCAACCTTCTTCCGTGCGGACTGCGGCAGAGCGGCGGGAGCGCAGGGACTGAGCGACGCAGCAAAAGCCATCGCAGCGGACGAACTGAGAAACTGTCGGCGAGTAGGCATGGCAGGATTCCTTGAAAGGCGGGGGATTGAGTGGGAAGTGTCAGCGGCAGTCGCACCGGGCCGTCGCTCAGCTCGCTGAATCCGGACGGCCCGGTTCGTGACCACGGATGAAATGACGCATCGGCGAATGCCGGCGGTGCGGCGTGTTCAAAGCGGTGCGGCGTGTTCAGCGTGGTACAGCGTGCTCAAAGTGGTACAGCGTTCTCAAAACAGTATCCGCCGCAGTGAATCCGACGCAACCCAACTGGTGAACCAGGCACTTCCGGCGGCCAGCAGCAGACCGGCCAGCAGCATCAGTGCGAGTTCCGTGCCCAGCAGAGTGATGATCGTTCCCCGGCTGCAGCCAAGTTTGAACATCGTCCGGATCTCGGCCGCTCGCAGGCGAATCGAAAGCAGCAGCACCAGCCCCAGCAACAGCGCGGTGACGATCGACGACAGCACGGCGCTCAGCCACACCAGTCGTTCGATGCGGAACACGATGTTCAGCAATTCCCGCACGACGTCTGTGGGTTTCAGACACTGAGCGGCGTCGTTGCGAACGGATGCGTAACGCCCCAGCAGCAGCGTCTGCGACTTCCGGTCGTGCGGCACAGCAATCACCGCCGAAACCGGAAACGCCGCCGGATCGCCGTGGAAGTGAAACGAATGGATATTGTCGGACGTGATTTCGGTGTACGGCAGCACGGCGGCACTCGCGGTGACGGATGAGTCGTCCTTTTTCAGCAGAACGGATTCCTCCGTTTCGGTGTCGAGCTGCTGGTGACCGTGACCGATGCCGTCGATAATCCACGCCGTGCGAATGTCGACGAATACAGCGTCGTCGTCAGCAGAATGCGATCTCGCCAGCACTCCGGTGATGTTCATCTTCAGCGGATAATCGCCAGCCAGGTTGAACGCATTCTTCGGAGCGGACAGGATTCTGTCACCGGGCTGCAGTTCCATGCGCGCGGCAACGTTTGCTCCGAGAACACAGTCACCGAGCATCGTCAGCGAACGTCCGGCTGCGAGCCGCAGTTTTCGGAATTCGAAATATTCGACGGAAGTACCGACGATCGGAACTCCGTCGATATTGTTGACGCTTTGAGTTCGGTACTTCACGTGCAGCGGGATCGACGTGGCGAAGCCGGTATCTCGCACGTAGTCGGCTTCAGCCATCGTGGTGGTGTCGGGTGGAGCGGTGTCGAAGTACAGACCGTGCAGCGCCAGATCGATACGGCTGCCGCGAGCACCGATGACCAGCGGTGTCGCTTCCGCGCGGGAAAGGATCTCCGTTCTGAACTGATTCAGCAGCAGCCGGACCGTCATCGGCAGCCACAGCGTCAGGCCAAGACACAAAACGATCGTCATCGCGCGCCCGCGAAACCACCACAATGATCGAAAGGCCAGGTACAGAGCGTGACGCATCAGGACGCCTTCCCGGCTGCAGCTTCGCCCCTTCGCTGCGAAAGAAACTGTTCGAAGGAAATCGTCCGGTCGAAATGATGCAGCAGCGAATGATCGTGAGTGACCATGATCAGCGTGCGCCGGCGACGTTCCGGACGATGCGTCTCCGAACCCGTCGCGCAGTTTGACACATTCTGTAAGGACTCTGTCGACGGGTTCAAAGGCGTGTCGCAGGTTTTCACCTGATCCAGCAGCAACTGCATGATGATTTCCGACGTTGCCGGATCAAGATTTCCGGTCGGCTCATCGGCCAGCAGCAGTGTCGGTTCGGGCAGCAGAGCTCGACAGATCGCAACGCGCTGACGTTCGCCCTGAGACAGCTTCGTCACCGACCTGCGGGAATGGTCCCTGAGCCCGACCTGTTCGATCAGCGCGGCCGCGCGTTCGCGAGTCTGCGGGGTCATCGCAACGGCGTTGCCAATACGACACGGCAGCAGGACGTTGTCCAGCACGCTGAGGTATTCGATCAGTTCGAAGTCCTGAAACACCAGCCCCACATTCTTCAGCCGGAAACCCCGGCGAGCGCTGTCGGACAGTTGGGTGACTTCGGCTTCGTCGACTACGATACTCCCGGATTCGGCGGGAAGTATTCCGGCGATCAGATTCAGCAGCGTCGTCTTTCCGGAACCGCTGGGCCCGACAACCGCCGCAGCGCAGCCGGACTCGATCTGCAGGGTTGACACATGCAGACAGAAAGTGCTTTGCGGGTACTGGAATCTCAGGTCGTCAATGCGGATCATGCAAACTAGTGTAGCAACGGCTGGTTCTTGAATGGGAGGGCGAGGCTCCTGCCGAGCCGCTTAGGCCAAACGGCGTCCTGCGTCGCAGCGGCCCGGCAGGAGCGTCGCCCGCGCATTATCCCGCTGCCGGATCACGTTTCGCAGGCCGCAACGTGATCCTGACACGTGGTAGTGCAGCCGGAAGTCGACATCGTTTAACCCGCAGTCGCGGACCCGGCAGTTCGAACGCCAGTTGGCCAGTCAACCGCAGGATTTCACGCCTGGCGTGAAAAGGGGCAACCACAAATGTTTCTTCAGGGACAGTTCCTGGTCGCGGCAAATCACCTGCGCGATCCGAACTTTTATCGCACGGTCGTTCTGTTGCTGGAACACAACGACGAAGGTGCGATGGGACTCGTCATCAACCGGCCATCGTCCATCGCTGTCGACGCCGCTCTGTCCGGTCAGATGGAAGGGGCGAAGTGCGATTCTCCGATCTTCGTGGGCGGTCCCGTCGAGAACTCAGCGCTGTTCATACTGCATAACAGCGTCGCGATCGGAGCGAAGGATCAGGAAGTCGCTCCCGGTGTTTTCCTGACCGGCA
>CAZHET010000014.1:25312-29456 GCA_964531585.1 uncultured Planctomycetaceae bacterium
GTCCGTGGTCCGCGAGAGCGATGCGGAAAAAGGGTCCGCCGTCTTCCGTGTCTACTGCGGCTACGCGGGCTGGGGTGCCGGCCAGCTCGAAGGTGAAATCGACCGCGGCGACTGGAGAACTCTGCCCGCAACCGATGCAATTGTGCTGGAAGAAGACCCGTACGGCATCTGGGAAGTGTGTACCCGCAAACTGCAGCGAGCCAACCGCCTGCTGCCACATAACGTGAGGAACCCGGAATGGAACTGAGTGAGCGATTGCGGTGTCGAATGCTCGGCCCAACCACCAGGATTGCGGCACTCGGTACACTGACCGCTGCGTCCCATCACTTCCGCGCGCACCCGTCATTCCCACGCACACCCATCATTCCCGCGCATACCCGTCATTCCCGCGCAGGCGGGCATCCAGCCGCAAACACTGGGTTCCCGCCTGCGCGGGCATGACGGGGCGCGCGGGCTGACGGAGCTTACGGAGCGCCCGCGGGCTGACGGGGCTCCGCGGGAATGACACGACGAACGCTGGACAACCACCCTCCTTCTGAAAATATTCCACCCCATGCAAATCGCCGTCATCACTGACCCTGTCACGGGATCGCACGCGAAAATCGCGGCACATCTGGGATTCAACTGTTTCGAATTCGTGGCAAAGCTGTCCGAAACCGAAGCGATCGACGTCATCGCTGCCGCCGACGGTTTCGAGCACGGCGACAAGCCCGTCAGTCACAGCGGAATTCCTCTGCTGTTTCCGTTTCCCAATCGCATACGCGGCGGAAAATTCACCTGGGACGGTCAGGAATTCGAGCTGCCGGAATCGCTCGTCAGCCACAACAACGGGAATGCAATTCACGGTTTCGCTCTCGACCGTCCGTGGCGGATCACTGAACAGACCGAAGCGTCCGTCACGGGGACGTTCGTCATCAGCAAGGACGCTCCGGAACGCCGCCAGCTGTGGCCCGCGGATGCTCAGATCACGGTGCGGTACTCACTCAGTGACAACAATTTGCGAACCGACATCATGGTCTACAATCCGGGGAAGACGCCGCTTCCCTGGGGCTTCGGCACTCACGCGTATTTCAAACTGCCCCTGTCGCATAGCAGCAGGCCCGGCCACTGCACGATTTACGCTCCCGTACAAAAGCGCTGGGAGCTGGAAGGCTGTCTGCCGACAGGAAAGATTTTCGATCCGCCGGAAGAAGGTCAACTGATCGGTTCGCCATACTTCGATACACTCAGGCTGGACGACGTCTACACGGACGTTTACGCGCCCGACGGTGTCGTTGAGTGTAGAATCATTGACGAACACGCGGGGGCTCAGGTGATTCAGCGGTGCGACGATTCGTTCCGCGAAATCGTGGCCTTTACGCCTCCGTGGACATCAGCCGTCTGTCTGGAACCCTACACCTGCACAACGGATGCGATCAATCTGCAACAGCAGGGCATCGACGCCGGCCTGCGCGTCCTGGCTCCCGGAGCAAGCTGGCAGGGCTGGATCGAAATCGCAGCGGGTCCGGTGGTGTGCTGAACCGTCTCCGACGGCAAAGTTGCTCGTATTGTTCGAGGAGTTACCACGTGGCCATCGAATTCTTCGACCCCAATGACGAGGACGTATTCGACGGGATGCGAGATATGTTTGGACCAGACCAGGTGGACCAGCAGATTCGAATGGCCCTCCGGTCTTGTTGGATGGGGCTGCCCAAACAGAGGCGCACCGCGGACGAGGTAGAGCGACAGATTCGACGAATCGTCGATCGAGCAATTGTGAGCTTCCGACAAGACTACGATGAGTTTCATGGGCACTCGACGCACGAATGAGGTTGCGACAGATGATCGACAGATTCCTGAGATTCGATATCCACGATGATGCTGGACTGTACCCGGCACGGACCCTGGCGACTGCGTTCCTGGCCTTGTGCAGTGCGCTTGCCGGGATGCATCACCCCGCGTCACAAGCCGATGACGCCATCGACTTCACCCGCGATGTTCGCCCGATTCTTTCCAACGCATGCTTCCATTGTCACGGGCCGGATGAGAATACTCGCGAAGCTGATCTGCGGCTTGATACGAAGTCAGGGCTGTTCGACGACCGAGGCGACTACCGCGCCGTGGCACCGGGAGACGTCGACGCCAGCGCGCTCATCGCCCGCATCCTTTCCGACGATCCGGACGTCGCGATGCCGCCTTCGACGTCGAAAAAAACGCTCACCGACGAACAGCGGCAAACGCTGGTGCGCTGGGTCGAACAGGGAGCACCGTGGGAACAGCACTGGGCCTTCGTGTCACCCTCGAAGTCAGACCTGCCGCCGGTCACCAACGAAGCATGGTGCCGCAATGAAATCGATCGGTTCGTGCTGGCTCGCATCGAAGCCGCAGGGCTGCACCCTTCACACGAAGCCGATCCGTACACGCTGGTTCGTCGCTTGTATCTGGATCTGATCGGCCTTCCGCCGACTCCGGACGAAGCCGATGACTGGGTGCGGCGCCTGCGGCAGGACAACGAAGCCGAGTATCAGCAACTCGTCAGCCACCTGCTGGACTCGCCGCATTACGGCGAACGCTGGGCTCGCCGGTGGCTCGACCTGGCTCGTTACGCCGACAGCAACGGCTACGAGAAAGACCGTGACCGATCGATCTGGCCGTACCGCGACTGGGTCATCAACGCAATCAACGCCAACATGCCCTTCGATCACTTCACGATCGAACAGCTTGCCGGCGACATGATTTCGAACGCTTCAGCTTCCCAGCGCGTCGCTACAGGATTTCATCGCAACACCATGCTCAACGAAGAAGGCGGCATCGACCCGATGGAATTCCGCTATCACGCGATGACCGACCGAGTTGCCACAACGGGCACCACATGGCTTGGCCTGACGCTCGGCTGCTGTCAGTGCCACACGCACAAGTATGATCCCGTCTCGCACACCGAGTACTATCAACTGATGGCGCTGCTGAACAACGCCGATGAGCCGCAGTTGGATCTGCCCGTAGATGACTTCCAGCAGACATGGGACCGCAACCGCAGACAGGCCGCGGAACTGCTGGCCGATCTGCCGAACAAATGGCCGGAAGATTCTGACTCTGCCATCGATGAGGCCTTTGAGAAGTGGCTCACGGCCGAAGTCGCGAATGCCGTCGAATGGACCAATCTGAAACCCGTCGAAGCCACTTCCGACCTGCCGATCCTGACCCTTCAGGACGATGATTCGATCTTCGCCAGTGGCGACACCGCCAAACGAGACGATTACTTCATCATGCTGGCCGCATCAGACAAGCCAATCACTGCGCTGCGACTGGAAGCGCTCCCCGACGATCGGCTGCCGGCTCACGGACCGGGGACAACGTACTACGAAGGCACGCGCGGAGATTTCTATCTCACGGAAATCGAAGCGACTGCTGCAACATACGACGGGTCTCCGAACCCGTCGCAACTGCTGGCCAATGATGCAGCGGGATCAGAGTCGCGTCGTACGGACGCTGCCGCGAACGAAGCCGCGACGTTTCCTTTCGTGTCGGCCACGCAGTCGTATGCGAAGAACACATTCGGCAACAATCCTGTCACAGCAGATCTGTCCATCGACGGCGATGTGCAGACCGGCTGGTCAGTTCACGGTCGCCAGGGAGAACGCCACGTGGCCGTCTTCGTCTTCGAAAAACCGGTCCCCGCCGGTCAGCCGTTGCAGATTCATATGACGTTCGGCCGGCACTTCGCCAGCTCACTGGGGCGGTTTCGTTTCTCCGGAACGAATGCGACGAAGACTCCGGAGGCGAGAGATCATTCGGATGATGTGCATCGACTGCTGGTGAAGCTCGGCCAGGATGCGTCCGCGGCACTTTCCAGTACAGAGCGACAGCTTCTGTTCGAACGGTTCCTGCTGACGACACCGCAGCTTGCTGAACACGCTGAGCAGATCCGCAAGCTGCAGAAGCAGCCGGAATCACCCTCATCGCTCGTCCTGCGCGAACGACCGCCGCAGCATCCGCGGCCGACTCGCCGACATCATCGCGGCGAGTACCTTCAGCCGAAGGAACTCGTGCAGCCGGGACTTCCCGCTGTTCTGAGCGACCATGCGGCTGCCTCCGACCGTCTCGAATTCGCCCGCTGGCTGGTATCCGACGCCAATCCGCTGACCGCGCGAGTCATCGTCAATCG
>CAZHET010000015.1:0-29313 GCA_964531585.1 uncultured Planctomycetaceae bacterium
CCGATTTCGTCCGGAACTCGGTCGAGCAGCTTCAGCAGCGACCCGAATGCTGGTGTGTTGGCGGTGCCATCGAATCCGTCAACGAAACGATGCTCGGTAAGGTGATCGCGGCATCGATGAGTTGTCCGGTGGGCGTTGGCAATTCCCGGTTTCGTACCGGCGGCTACGAAGGCTATGTGGATACGCTGGCGTTCGGCGCGTATTGGAAATGGGTATTCGATCGGATCGGCAATTTTGACGAGGAACTGGTTCGCAATCAGGACGACGAACTGAACGCTCGCGTGATCGAAGGCGGTGGCAGGATCTGGCTGAGTTCATCAATCCGCAGCCGGTATTTTCCACGCACCAGCCTGCGGAAACTCTGGAAGCAATATTACCAATACGGTGTGTGGCGAATTCGAACACTTCAGAAGCGCGGCCGGGCCAGCCTGCGGTATTTGATGCCACTCGCATTCGTCGTGTGCTGTATTCTGGCGATCGTGGCAAGCATCGTACTGCCCATGACGCGTCCGCTGACAGCTGCATTCGCCGTCAGCTACCTGCTGGCCTTAGCCGTGGGTGCTGCGATGGTCTCTCGCCGAACGGGCGTATCAGGGTTTCTGATCTCGCCGCTCGTGTTTGCAATTCTGCACTTTTCGTACGGGTTCGGCAGCCTGTTCGGTATCGTATGGTTCGCGATTCTAGGCCGCCGATCGCTGAGTCACGGCCTGTCTCGGTGAGTACCTGACAGGTTTGCGGAACAGGATGAACTCCTTCGGCACCAGATTCGCCCTCCCGCCGGTCAGGCGGTATGCCAGGGCAGATGCCTGAAAGTAAACCCGCTTGAGCTTACGGACAACCACGCTCCCGATGTCCGGCATCGACTCCGGGTATGAGGTCGCATACTGAAATCCGTGCGCGGCTGCCAGCTTCGTCAGGGTGCTGCGATTGTAGTAGAAGTAGTTGACGCCTGCGTTAAGTCTTGCAGCCTGGCCGTACAGCACCCGGCAGACAATTCCTGTGTCCTTCAACAGTCGGAAGTTTAGTCCGCCGATTTCGATTGCCAACAATCCGCCAGGCTTCAGGATACGGTACATTTCCTGAAGATCGGCCGCCGGTTCGCGGTGACACGTGAAAGAATCCAATGACGTCACCACGTCAAACGTTCCGGCCTGGAATGCGGCGTCCTGCAGGAAGCCGTTGTGAATCCTGAGTCCGAAATGCCTGCGAGCATACTCCGCGGAAACGCTTGACGGTTCGATTCCCTCCACCTGCCACTGCGGCTGATTCCGAAACTGGTGCAGGAAGAAGCCGGAAGCCGCGCCGACGTCCAGCAGACGGCCGCCTTCGGGATACAACTTGCGAATCATGGCGGCTTCGCGGGCCAGGCTGTCCTTTCGCCAGTCAATATAGTGCTTCTGAGTCGATTCTTTGTCGGTGATATGCTCCGCGCGAAAGAATTCCCGAGTCTGCTCGACGGGCGGGGCCTCACCGACAAATAACAACCCGCAACGCACACACTTCACAATCGGCAGACCGTTGCACTCGACGAATGGTCTGCGATCGCCAGGGCCGCAGGTCGGGCAATGGATCGTTATTGACGTGTTGTTTTCTTCAGACATCGTATTGCATCCTCGTGGAATCCAGACCGTCCATAAATCGCTTAGCCCCTGGTCGAAGGCCAGGCAGACTTCCAGAACGGCTGCATGGTGTTCGACCGCAGGTTACATGTGAGATTTCGATCGTGCGTTCACCAGAACAGTTGCCGCACCGCAACCATCAACAGCACCGTGGTTGAGGCAATCGCCCTCAACGGAATTCCGGCATCTCTGTCATGCCGCAGCAGCAGACTCATTCTGCTCAGCAGCACGACTGCCTCGCCGAGGACCCAGCCGATCGCGGCAACAAACGGCCATGAATCGGCTCCATGCAACAGTGTGAAGCCAGTCAGCGCGGCGATCCCGAACAGGACGATCAAGATATCTTCCCAGTTCAGGGCAAACGCAGTCAGCGTAAACCGCAATCCCATATTGACGCACGACAAATAGAGTCCCGGCATCAGCAGGACCATTGTTTCGCCTGTTCCGGAGAAGTTGTCAGGCAGGAACCGATCCGCGACGGGGATTGAGATCCGGATTCCGAGCAGGCAGAGTGGTACAAAAATCAGCGTCGTCAAGGTCAGCGTGCGACTAATGATCGACCTGATCGCGGCGGGATTGTCCGCTCGGACGGCCTTAACCAGTGGGGAGAACGACGCAACACAGACACTGGTACCCACAAACCCCGCAGCAGTCACGAGTTGAAATCCGGTTCCAAAGACGGCCACATCTTCCGCGGAACCGAAGATATCCAACAGCAGGACACCAGTTCGATAAAAGACGGTCGTCAGGAACAGTGACGTGCCGATGGGGAATACATCGACGACCGTTCGCAGGAGGTCCGCGGCGGAGGGGTTGTCCATCGGTGCCTTCGTGAAAAGAGGCCGCATCGACGGGATGGCCGCTTCGGACGCGATGCGGGCGACGTTCAGGGTGAACCACACGAACAGCAGTGCGGACACGTTTGCTCCCAGCCATGCAGCGGTGGACAGCGCGACGAAGATCAGCACGCGATTGACCAGGACCAGTACGGCTTCAATATCCAGCCGGTCTTTGCCGCGCAGATACCACAGCAGCGGATCCGTGCCTGGCTGTGTAACGGCAACAAGTGCGCTGAGAATAAAGTCGGAGCGGGTCAGGCTGTTGAGTGGCAGAGACGACAGCACAGCCATCGCGCAGACGGTATAGAACAGTTTGCAGCCGACTGCTCGCAGCAAGATCTGGCGAGGAGTTTCGGAGATCGCAAATTCGCGAACGGCCCACAACCGCGCGCCGTAGTCAGACGCTGATTCTCCCAGCGCGATGATTGTTCTGGCCGTGACAAACGCGGCGAACACAGGTGTCGGCAGCAGCCGCGCGAGTAGCAGCACCAGCACCAACTGCAGCGCGCTGTTGATCGCGTTGCCGCCAACGTTGGTGAGAATGTTGACCGAAAACTGACTTCGCAGATGCCACACGTGAGGAATCAGGCTTTGGACGAAAGAGTGCAATGGGGGTCCGACTCGCGCAGAAACACGGAACCGATGGTCAGCCAATACAGGCAGCACATGGGATGGTTGTTCATGACGTATTGCGTATTCGCCAGGTCTCGCCCGAAGAACATGAGTCCCAGGCAAACAGCAATTGCGCGAAATTTCTTCGGACCGGTAAGGCTCTTGTGCAGCAACAGACAACCGAGGACGAAGTAGAAGAACAGCCCCACAATGCCGTAGTTGCCTCCCATCGAAAGCACCCAGTTGTGCGGATCGGATGTGGAACTTCCTGTATAGTACGTGAAGAAGACCGGCCAGTGACTGATGCCGAATCCCCACAGCCAGTCCTGGGCAGACATATTCTGCAGCGATGCCTGCCAGAATTCTCCGCGTGTTCCCAGCTCCTGCAGGTCCTGCATTCGCATCATCATCAGCATTTCGTCCCACGGGATACTCACCACCACAAGCATTGGCAAAGCCAGCAGCGACAGAGCCAGGACTCGCACGGGAGACTTCGTCCACATGAGTGCAGCGGCACCAGCGAAATAGTAGGCGAACATGGAACGTGCTCCACCCAGCAGTGAAGCCATAAAGCCGACAGTCAGGAATGCGATGATGAACGAATCAGAGATCATTCGCTGCCGGGTGCCACGCAGATACAGGCACAAATAAAATGCCGGCAGCATCGCGAGGGTATTGGGGGACAGGAAAGGGCCCGTCAGACGAGCCATCCCGCGACTGCCGCCGTCAATGAGTTCGTGTGCTGATTCAATGCTGTGGATTCCGTTGGCGGATGCGAGAAACTGTGGTCCCATCTTCAGTTGCAGCAGGGCAACCAGCATCATATGGCCAATCGCAAGCATGCAGATGGTTCTCAGCCTGACTGACGACAACGGGTCGTTTTCAATGGCTTTGTGCGACATTGCTCCAAGGAGCAGCATCAGAATGATGAGTCCGCCGACAATGTAATAGGGGCGCTCGGCCGATTGTTCATGCAGACCCAGGCGATGGTGCCAATACGAGCTGGCGATTCCGAAGAACACGACGGCAATTGAGAAGGCGGACAGTCGTCGAAAGGTCTCCTGGCTGTTGGTCGTCGGGCCCGCGGTTACTCGCACGATCGCTGTGGATACCAGCATGATCAGGCCGATACCCGTCACGGCAGCGTAAATGTACGGGTCTGCCTGGCCCGGAGCGTCATGAACAGAGATCACCAGCAGGACGATATACGGTCGCCAGACCGGAAGCACCAGCGCCGCGGCGACCGCGAAGATCGCGCCATCACAGGACGTCATAAGCCCGAGATCGGCGACAACGAAGTAGCACAGGCCCAGCACTACAGCACGAATGGCTTCGGTACGGTCCGCGGCGTCCAGCGAGTGGTTTAGTGCGTGCGGCGGCGACGTGGTGAGTGTGGCGGTATGCATGAAAGGGGTTTGTTGTGAAGGGGCGTGCCACCGCTGTTCGCAGTCGGCGACGCGGATGACATCAAGACGATTGAGTCGTGGTGAGCAGCGACACAGCGAATCAGAGGTTTCGAACTTTCGTATTCATAGCCGGGCAACCTGCGGCGGCTGCGGCAAACCTGTGGTCACGAAACCGACACAGCCACTTCTTCGAGTCCGTCGCTCAACGCGGTGTTGCTTCGTCCGGTAGCCAGTCCGGGTCTTGTTCGGCGTTTTAAAGATGCCTGGCGGCGTTTCGGTCAGGCGGCGGTTCGCCTGGCGGCCGAACGCCAGGCGTCGGGGACAGAGATGTCGAACCGGGTGAGCTGCTGCAAATCGGCCTCCATGCGCGCAAGCTGTTCGGGAGAAAAGATCAGATCGGGAGCAAAGTCGGGTTGGCCGCGGTCGACCATCAAGAGATTTAAAACCTGTTCCCGCAGCCGCGTCCGGCGGTAGACGGTTTGCAGGATCGCATTCGTCGGGGCAAATGCACGGGCCGCCCGGCTGGCGTACTGGCAGGCTCGCGCAGCAGTCACCGAACGGTAGTTCTGCGTCCGATTCACTCGCGTTGTCAGGCCGTCGGGAATCCATTCCGGGTCCGTTCCCACAAATTCGTAGAGGTGTTGCACGAGGCGTTTCGGCGCGACCGTGACGTCATCGAAAAAGAAGATGCCGATCTGGTGGATCGGAAAGTGTTCCAGAAAGGGAGTCAGGCTGGCGGCGTAGCAGCTGCGACGGATGTACTTGTCGTCCTGCTGAACCAGGCGAGTCAGTTGTTCTGCTGTTACATCCGCAACACCGCCGTAGGCGTTCTGTGCATCGTGCAGCACGTGCGAGAGAGCTCGGTCGAACGGATCTCGCAGCATGACCAGCAAACGCGTGTTCGGATACTGATCCGCGATGCGAGCGGCGGCCTGCGGGCAGTCCATGTAGTGCGGCGAAATCTCGCCGTGAAGCGGCCATGTGCGACGCAAGTCCGATCCCGTCGAATCCGCGGCGAGGGGATCGGAGTCCCGGCGTACGGAATCGCGGAAGTGACTGCGATACCATGCCGGGCCGCGGTGGAAGTTGTCGTTGAAGTAGTTCAGTTCCTTCGGCTGGCTCATGGCGATCCGCGGATGAGCGTTCAGCATCGACCAGGCCCACGTCGTGGCGCTTTTTTCGGCTCCAATGCCGATGAAGTCAGGGCTCCAGAATTCGTGGTCCATTGCGGCTTCCGTGCCGGATCGATCTGTGCGAAATACCCGAAGTGAGTGGGTGAGCGTCCTGCCGGAGAATTCTCCAGCAGAGTGCCACTGCGCGGCGGGATCGTATCTGAAGTCGAAATCCGTCTCAGCGCCGGTTTTTGCGGAATTGGCTAATCGCGAAGACCGGGGAGCTGCGGAGTGCTGCGTGATTTGAGCAGATCGGCGGATTCTGCCGATTGCGATGGCGACCAGTCAGCACATGAGCTTGATTGCCGGTTGGCTGTGAACTGGCCGCTCCGTAGAATCGCAACGCAGATGGAGACCGATCGTGGTGCAGAATTCAGACAACCAGGCTGTGCAACGTGAGCCGCGGACGAAGCGCGTGGGCTTGCAGCCTGCCGCTTTGCCCGGAACCGGCCTGGAACTGGCGGCAGTCGCTTGCCGGTCAGCCCTTGTCGCTGTCCTGCCGTCGAGAACGGGCAGATCACTTCTTAAGCGAGCGTCTGTGCGGTTTGGCGTCGTGAAGATTCCCTGTGCCGTGGCGTTGTGCTTCTGTGCGACGGGAATCGCCGTCAGCCAGGACGGATCGAGCCGCGAGTGGTCGCGAATGCCGCTGCTGCGTGTTTCGGTCAGGACGACGTTGCTGGACCGCGTGTTCCGCACGACTGTCGTCAAGCCAGGCGATGTGACGACTCGAATTCTCGACGCCAACGTACGAGGCAGCAGGACGACGGAAACCGTGGTCCACGTCCGTGCTCGCGATCGGCAGGACATGGCCCAAATCGATCTGGTAGCTTGCGGGACGGTGTCCAGTTCCACCATCAGCGTGGCTCCGGGCGCGCGAGTCGCCAGCGCCGGAAACCATACGTACGAGATCATCAAGCCGGTCTTCGTCGGTGACGGAAAGCTGCTGACCAAACCGGGGTACGGTTCGCTGCAGGCGAGAAATATCACTCAGTCGGTCACAAGTGTTGTGTCGGGAGTGCCGCTGGTCGGGCCGCTCGGCGATCAGATCGCGTGGCAGGAAACTCTCAGAAGAAACCCGGCGGTCGAAGCTGTCATTGTGCGACAGGTTGCTGACGAAGTCCTTCCGGAAGTGAACAACGACGTTGATGCAGAACTGGCCAACGTCAACCAGAGCTGGCGGATGCTGGATGGTCAGTTGCGATCGCTGCTGCCCGGCGGCGTGCTGAGCTGGGAATCTTCGTCCACGTCGGACAGCATTTCGATTCGGTTGACGGACCGTTCCGGCGACGCGGGGGGCATTGCCGGCTTCCCGCCCGGCGAGAATTCCCGGACCTTTGTCAGCGAAGGGCCGATTGTCAGCGACGGGTCGATTGCCAGCGACGGGTCAGGTGCGAGCGACGTTTCCAGCTATGGTGTGCTGCGTATTCCGGGGCCGGAGTTTCAGGGCGACGTTTTCGAACCGACTTTTGGCGGCGAGCCGGCGTTCACTGGAAGCATTGACACCACGGGAATTGACACCACGGGATCGGTTTCTGTGGACGGCTATCGGGCGGACAGCACCGGGCCACTGACGGAACAACTGGCGGTTCAGGAAGATCTGGTCCTGGTCGTGTCGGAGGATTTTCTGAACCGACTGCTGGACATCCGGGCTTTGGAAGGGCTGCTGATCTCCGACGCTGCTCTGCAGCAGATGGCGACGGAGTATTCTGACGGGAAGGACGGTTCAGAAACCGACAGCAGGAACGGGCAAGCAGGTTCAGACAATTGGTGGCTGAACGCTTTCTCGCGGCTGAAGCTGCGGGACCTGCCACCGGTCCTTTTTTCGCTGCAGTTGGCGGATTCCAGGCCAGTGCAGGTTGGCATGAGAAACGGACGAGTGATTCTGGAACTCACGTTTCGCGTCGTCCCGAAAGCCGCTGCCGCGAGCGATCTGGTTCGCCTGAGCATTCCGCTGGAAGGCGGCGGGAACGCACCAACTGAATGGACCGTTCAGGCTCAACCCGTAACGGTCGAGCCGGTTGACGGCGCTGCTCAGGCGGGAATGTGGAGTCAGTTGATCCAGACTCAAACCAATCAGATGCTGAGCAACGTTCCGCCGGTGACATTATCGCGGCGGCTTGATCTGAGTTCGGTCGTCCCGAAGCTGCCCGTGCTGGAGCTGTACCGAATTCAGTCGGAAGGCGGGCAGTTGCGAGTGTCGTTGCGGGCCGTTGGGTCGTATACCGCACGCGGACTTTGAAGTTCCTCCGCCTGGTCCACTTGTGCCCACCTTCAGCCAGGCCTCTCGGCGTTTTTCGGTGGCGTTCAGAGTAAGTTCCGGCGCGAGCCTCATGGCCTGGGTTCGGCAGTTTTCGCCGGTGCTGCAACAGTCGTTTCTGGAAAGCGACCATCGTCTGCTGCAACCGCCGTTTGTGCGTCAGTGAACCGGAAACTTGATGAGTATTTGCCGGAAATGGCTCAGAGTGCAGATTCGCGGGGCCGATTTACTGAACAGCGGAACTGCGCCGGTTGTAACACGACGGACTGACGAATCGGCCACCGTATAGGCTCTCACGCACTCACTGGAGGCGAACGTGGATTATTCAGGCCGGCTTATTCCCAGCGACGCGGTGGGCTATTTCTGCGTGGCATCCGAAAACGTTCGTCATCCGATTCAGGTGGTGACATCCGGTCGATTTCTTGTTGGCAGCGGCAGCAACTGTCATCTGCGACTTGGCGAACGTGGCATTCCGGACGTCCTGTGCGTGGTCACAGCGACAGAACGCGGTGCGATGCTGGAATGTTCTGCCGACGAACCCGCCGTGCTGGTCAACGGCATGCAGGCTGAATCGGCCGCTCTGTGCGACGGCGACCTGCTGGAAGTCGGCAGCTATCGTCTGTTGTTTCGCCTGCTGTCGGAGGAGACTCGCATTACGCTTGACGAACTGCACTTTGCACCGGCGTCTCAAACGCCGTCCAAATCCAGCGAACCGACAGCGGCTGAGCTGGTGGAACTGCTGCAGCAGGAACTGCAGACGATTCAGGAACACGACCGGACTGCTCGCGATTCGGTGGCCGAATTGCTGGCGGCTGCGTCCGCCGCGACCGAAGAATTTGAATCCGGCCATAATCTTGCCGCGACCACAGCGTTTCGTGTCACGGGAGAAGTTTCGGCCAGCGATGCCTTGCAACAGGTCACTGACATCCTGCACCGGCAGCACGAAGCCAGCCGCATTCGCATGGAATCGGTGACGGAAGTTCTGAACAACGTGGTCCGCCAGCAGCAGGCCGTGGCGGATTCTCTGCAGTTGCTGTCGCAGCGGATCGTCGCCATGGAAAGCAGCCGCGATTTCGTTCAGCGCCGCGCGAGTGCATAGGGTTATCTGAGCTTGTCGAACAGCCGGTTCAACTGCTGATCGAGCTGGCCCTTCACACGGGTATCGATTTCCTGCTGAATCCGGCCGGTGCCGAGGTTCTGCAGCAGTCCGGCCGTGTCGATCTGCGGCCGGCCCAAAGTTCCCGTGACCGGTACGGCAATCGTCCGGGCAGCGGTGTCTGTTTGCCCGGCCGAGCGCGCCAGCGGAACATTCAGCGTCATTTGAATGCGCTGATCCAGGCCGACTCCGCCACTGCTGCGAAGCTGGTAGCCCGCAAGTTCCAGCATCGCGTTGTCGTGGATAATCATGCCATTGCGAAGCTCGAACGCGATGTCCTGAGCGGGCATGGTGATGTCTCGCACCAGCGACTTGTCGGGCTGCAGCAATTCGACCGCCTGCAGCAGCGCGGCCAGTGAACTGCCGGGACTGGCCGCCGCCTGATGCACAGTCAGAATCGCCTGAATCGTGCTGGCCGCCGGCTGGTTCATGTCATACACAAACTGATGCACGCGCGCGGAGAAGCTGCCTTTCACGACGGCAGCATCGGAAAGCAGTGGCGTCACGTAGCCCAGCCATTCGCGAGCGATTTCCGGCGTCAGGTCGATCTTCTCCACGCGGCTGCCGGTTGCCAGCAGCAGTCGCGAGGTGTTCAGATCGTACACCGGCATCACGTGAGCTTCCCCGGTGCTGACGGAACAGTGAATTGGCTCGGTGCGCAGCTGGCCGTTTTCGAGCGACGTGACGGCGGTTCCCGGCCCCAGCCTCAGCCCGTAGACCTGTCCGCTGGTCCAGGTGATTGTCCCCTGCGCTGCTAACGGAGTGACACCAACGGCGGCGGGATTCAGCCTCTGCAGTCGCAGGACATCACCGGTCGTGAACAGCGACGGAGCACCCGTGATTCGAAACTGATCGCGGCCCGTCCCCGACAGATGAATCAACTGTTGAGGGTCCTGCAGCAGTCGGCGTGACAGCATGTCCAGGTCGTATTCGGCATCGGCTGTCAGATCGGTCTGCAGAACTCCGCCGGGCGTCGTCACCGCGCCGTTGACCAGCGCCTTTAACCCGGGAACTTCGATGCGTCCGTTGTGAATTTCGAACGCCTGACCCGATTCATCGATCGCCAGTTGCACATCAACCAGCGCCTGATCGATCACAAAGCCCGACGAAGACGCCGCTGCGGCAGTCGTTCCGTTCGTTGAAATCGTGCGGTACACCGACGCTTCGCGAAACGCCGCGGCCGGAGGCTGAATCTGCGCCTGCAGCCGCAGCAGTTGATCGGGCTCGCCGACGAGATCCGCCACCACGCGAGAACCGGGCGACAGCCAGTCAGCGTCGTGCCACGGTGCCGCCAGCGTCCTCAGCGAGGCACCGCTGCCTTCGATGTGCAGGCTGCCGGAAAACATCTCCACGACTGGTCGTGCGGGAGAAATCACCAGCTTCGGACTGCTGACGACGAGGTTGCCGGACTGAAGCAGAACATCCGTGAAGCGAATGCGGTCCGCCGCCGTGGTCACGGTTGCTTTGACCGCCACGTCCTCGGTGATACCGGGACGCGGAATGTCCAGAAGCTGTCTTGCATCCTGCCACAGCCGATCCGGATTGACCGTGCCGGCGACTGCGATGCCACCTGCAACCGGGTCAACGGTGATGCTGCCAAAGCCGCCCGCGACGCGCGATCGTGTCAGCGACCAGGACGAAGCCGAAAGATGTCCTGTGGCGTCGGCGCGAAGCGGAGATTCCCAGACCAGTCGGCGGCCGTTGTCGCTCGCAACAATCGGTGTCGTTTCGATTGCGGCCTGCCATCTGACCGAATCGCCGTCTGTCGCAGGTCCGGTCGCTGCAACCGCTTCCCGGTTCAGCTTCGCACCGAAACGAATGGCTCCTTCACTGATCACGATGCCCTGTCTAAGCGACAGTGTTTCCGGCAGCATGGATGCCAGTTGAGCCACATCGATGCGGCCGCTGAGATGGATCTGCCCGGCCGAGGCCGCTTCGGCCAGGGCGACGGCTTCGGCGGAATTCGCGGTGCCGGACCGGTCAGCCGTTTCCAGTATTTTTAACAGCGGATCGTTCTTCGCGGTGCGGACTTCGCCGGATCCGGAGAGTTCCGCGACGGAACTCGTTAGCTGCAGGTCGTTCAGCAGCATTCCGTCTTCGGCAATCGCGAAGGCTCCGCCAAGCGAACACTGCCGCAGGTTCAGGAACTCACTCGCTGCCCATGACGAGTCACGCCATCGCACGTCGCGACCGGCGATCTGCACGCGGCCCGCGATTCCGTCCGCAGGCGACGCTCCCAGCAACTGAACCTGCAGTCGGCAGGAGACGTCGCCGGAACACCGAGTCCCCGGCACCAGTCGTTCAATCAGCGGCTGCAGTTCGGCCAGTGACAGGCGATGAGCCTCCAGCGCGATCTGGCCGGGAGTACCCTCGGTCGTTGCGGGCTGCATGCGGAACTCAATTCCAGACGTCGTCACGTCGCCCGGCGGGTCGTCAGCGAGAGTGTCGAATGGCAGCAGCGGAAAGTCGGCGGCCAGTTCGTCCAGCGTCGCCGCGATCCGCGGGTTGACTCCGTTGCGGCGATTCTCCAGCGTCAGGCGATCAGCCGCGTTGCTGGCAGGACTGCCCCCGCTTTCGCCCATGCTGGCGGTCAGCGACACATCGGGAATCGCGGCCGACTTTCCCGATGTCGCAAAACGACCGCTGATGCCCGAGAGCGTTGTGCTTACCAGGTCGTTCGCCGAACGTACCGTCAGCCGCCCTTCGTCGAAGGTTACCGAAAACGGCGGAGTGCTTGTTTCTGCATCGCGTGTTTCGCCAAAGACATAGGCCAGCGTGTCTTCCAGGTTCGTACGTCCGTCGTGGACGACAAGACTGAGTTCGGGGCGAAGGACGACGACTTCGGCGTTGCGTCCCAGGTTCAGGGCGAGTCGCCACAGCGGCTGCTTCGTGGTGACGGATTCGACCTTCAGCAGCTCGGCCGGGCGACCCGCTTCCGTCGCTGTGATTTCGGCAGCGTCGGCAGCAACTTCGTGAATCACGAGCTGACGAATTTCAACGGGGCTCCACCAGTGCAGTACCACCGACTGGAACGTCGTCACTTCGGCAAGTTTCGGGTGCGCGAACCGCAGCACAGCAGGAATACGTCCGGAAACCGTCAACAGCGACGGGAGAAACAGCAGCACCATCGCTAGATAAAGCAGCCTTCGCGGCCACCGAGAACGTTGCGACGGCTGGGGATTCGGAGCTGCCTCGGCGACTGTGTCGTCCTGACCTTTTGCGCTGGCCGTCTTGCCCATGATTCCGCTTTCCTCGATTTTCGCCGCTGTGTATCCGCCCAGGTGCCTCGTGTCGGGATCTTCGTTCACCGACCACAACATTCATCGACAGCAACTTCGTGCGAAAGACACCTTGGATGCCCGGCAACCGGTCGTCGCACGGCGTTTCGCGGCAGAAAAAGCGTTCGTCTTAACAGGACACAAGGGACGGAGCGCAAGGGAGAGCGACGTGAGTTCCGATCATGCTGCCTGCGGAGCAAACGCGATCAGGGTAAGAGATTACGGACGCGCAAAGTTCTCCGGCATTGGAGCGGTTCGAATTCGCCAGACGTTTAGGCTTTCCTAACCGTTGGTCACGGGGAATCCGGCGTTTGCGGGCAGCCGATCGCAGCATTCGCCAGGGTAAGCCCGTGGAATGCAGCGACGACGCAGAACTGTCGTGTAGAGTCATTTCGCCGGAACAAGCCGCCGATCTCAGCAAGTATTGGAAGCCGTCAGATGCCTTCGATTTCCCGCATTGTCGTCCTGTCGGCAGCCATCGCATTTCAGACGCTGTCGATCAACGTCGCCGGAGATTCGCCGGTTGCGGCGACGCGCGCTGCCGAACCCGAACCTCAGACAACCGCGAATGATCCTCGAGTCGGCAGGAAGATTCTGATTACAGTCGCCGGAACGGAACTAATGACACCCGAAGCGACGGTCTGGCGCGCGTACCTTGGGGAGGTGTTTACGATCTCGCTGGTCAACGGCGAGTGGCTGTGGATCAACGAGAAGAAGGGCTGGATGTGGGACAAGCACTGCCTGATGCTCGATACGGCGATTCAGGAAACGTCGAAGCGGCTGAACGCAGCCCCCAACGCAGAAAACTACCATCTGCGCGGAGTCGCGTGGCTGGCTCACGGACAGTACGACAAGGCCATTGCCGATTTTTCGCAGTGCCTGGCAAGAGAACCTCGCAACGCCGGAGCCTTCAATAACCGCGGGCAGGCTCATTATCTGAAGCAGGATATTCCCGAGGCCATCGCAGACTTCACGCGGGCACTGGCGATCGACACGAAGCATTTCGTCGCATTGAACAACCGGGCTCTCGCGCGTATCGCTGCTGAGCAGTACGAACCGGCACTCCAGGACATTGAGGCCGCGCTGAAGCTGAATCCGGATTATCCCGAAGCACTCAACAACCGGGGAGTCGTGCGACAGAAGCAGGGTCAGACGGCGGCGGCGGTCGCCGATTTCACCGCGGCATTGAAGATCGATCCCGGCTACGTCGACGCGTACGGTAACCGAGCCTACGCCTACCGCGTTGCGGGAAAGTATTCCGATGCCATCCAGGATCTGAAGACCGCGATTCAGACCAATCCACTGAACTACGAACCGGTCAACGACCTGGGCTGGCTGCTGGCGACTGCGAAGGACGATCGGGTTCGCAACGCAGCCGAAGCCGTCGCGATGGCGAAGAAGGCCTGTGAAATGAGTCAGTACGACAACTGGAATACACTCGACACACTGGCCGCCGCGTCTGCCGAGGCCGGCGACTTCAAAGCGGCCGCTCAGTGGATCGCAACGGCAGTCGAGAAGGCTCCGAAAGAACACCAGCCGCGACTGCAGGCTCACCAGGAACTCATCATGGCCGGCAAGCCGATCCGCGAATGACCGGCGAACTCAGCCGCGCCGGCATTTGTTGACAGATCGTGACGATGCCGCAACAGTGACGACCTGTTGCTCCGATGTCCCGCCCAAAGCCGCGCGGGACTGTGGTCGCTGATTGCGGATTCGCCGATGCCTATCGAACTTTCATGCCCGTCGTGTGAACGAAGATTGCGAGTTGCCGATGAACATGCCGGCCGAAAGACGCGGTGTCCGGCCTGCCGAGACATCGTCGTCATACCGCAGTTGGCCGTTGAACTGGAATCGCTGGACGACTCACTGGCCGTGGAAGACGATGCGGCTCTTGCCGCTGTTCCGGGGCGCAGAGCATGTCCGGCCTGTGGTGAGCTGATCATGCAGACGGCGGTGCGGTGCCGCTTCTGCAGGTCGCCCGTGGATCCCGACGGCCATGTGGTGTGGCGCGACGGTAAGATTCTGGTCATGAACCGCAATGCCGAACTTCCGGATCGCTGCATCAAGACCGCTGAACCGGCAGCCGTGCGTAAGAAAATTCAGCTTAGCTGGATGCCGCCCGGCAAGCAGGTCCTGATGGTACTGCTGATCGGCGCACTGCTGGCTCACCTCGTGTCCGTCAAAGCGACCGTCCACATCCCGCTGTCTCGCGCCTGGGCAAAACGCCGAATGAAACAATTGCTGCTGGGTTCCGGCATGGCGATTGTTGCGATCGTCGTGATGATCGGCACGCTGGTGGCCGAACCCGGCGACGCCATCGCGGGGGTTGTGGTGCTTTCCAGCATCGTGGTGATACTGGCCGGAATCATCGTGGCCGTGATGGCCGGCAGCATCGTGACACTGACTCGCATCACCGATTCGTACATCTGGCTGAAGGGAGCGAAGCCCGTCTTCCTCGACACACTGCCCGAATGGCACGGCATCGAATGAGCCTGCCGCTTCAGGCCTTTGCAGTCCGGAACGCCGTCAAATACGGAATGCTGCCAGCGTGCTGCGTGACCTGGTCCTGAGCACTGAGCAACTGGCCAAGATAATCCCATTCACCGGTGACCAGAGCATCGCGAGCACTGTCTGGCATCTGCACGGGGACGCTGAGATCGCCTGCCGTCGCACTCAGCGATTCCAGATCGACCGTGATTTCGACCTGCGAATTCCCTTCCACAGCGTCAGCAAGTTTCTGCAGATCGTCCCGGCTGGCTCGAACGGCCACGATGCCCAGCGAACTGCAGTTGCCGAAAAAGATCTCGGCATACGATTCGGCGATGATCGCCTTGATGCCCCACCGCATCAGAGACTGAGGCGCATGCTCGCGTGAAGACCCGCAGCCAAAATTGCGTCCCGCGATCAGCACACTGGCACCCTGATACTCCGCCTTGTCAAACGGATGATTCGCATCCTGCTGGCGATCGTCTTCAAACGCATGTTCGCCCAGCCCGTCGAATGTGACGCAGCGCAGAAACCTGGCGGGAATGATGCGGTCGGTATCAATGTCGTCCAGCAACAAGGGAATACCGGTTCCGGTGACGGATTTGATTTGAGTAGTCATGGTGGAATGCTTTCACGGGGACAGCAAATTTTATCAGGTAAGACAATCAGCGATAGCCGGTCATTTGACAGGCTCAGGAAACCAGCGTTGCAGGGTTGCCACAAGCTTCAGGAAACTCCGATCCGTACAACCTCTCCATGTGCTCCGTTCGGCCAGTTTTCGAAACACGGCGGCGGAAGGTTTTTTTCGAGTCTGCTTCATGGCCATTTGCATCGCTCGTTTGGGATCGGTGGGCTTCGTTTCATGCTCATGTTTCAAAACGCCCTGACCCAAAAGCCAGTCATGCAGAGTGGCTGCGTCGCTCCAGCCCAACGTCTGAGCCACATGCTCTGAACCTGACCAGACCCACGCTTCGATTTCAGGTTCGATCACGATGACAGCAGCAAGATCTTCCCATCCACGGCGGCAAAGGTCATCTTCCAGACGCCGTTCCAGCTCTGCCCCGGACTGCGTTCCCGCACCGGAACCATCCAGATCGAACACGAGCAGACCGTGGCGATACGATCGTTGAGCCGGCTGCAGAAAATCAACGCCGCGAGCACGACAGCCGCCATCATGGTCCGGGTAGACAAAGGTGTCGACTTTTTCCAGAACATCGACTGGTCGAATGCGCAGCGACTGAGTTCTCGTCAGCAGCCCGACGATTGATTGCTGAATGTGACTGTCCGCAGTGACGACGAACAGATCTCTGAGTTCTGCTGCCGACGTCATCCCAGAATCCCGGAAGCCAGCAGGACGCCGGGGTCAAAACTGCCATTCCAGGCTTTGAGCCTGTCGTGCTGATCCCCGCGCACAATCACTGTGCCGTTCTCGGATCTTGAGAAGCACAGGATTTCTTCGGGCAGTGTCTGGCTGAGCACCATGGGAGAATGCGTCGTTACCAGAACCTGCGATTCATAGAAACTCCGGAGAGAATCCATCACGACGCTGATGGCCAGCGGGTGAATACAGTTTTCGGGTTCTTCGACACTCAAGATGATGCCATCATCCATGGCATACGTTGGCAACGTCAGAGCCATCAATCGCAGTGTTCCTTCCGACAACAGCCATGACGGAACGGAACGGCCATCGGCATAGTCGACGACGATGTAATGGTGGCGATCTTCCGGGCGCGCAACTGTTCGGACATCTGCGATATCCGGCATCGCAACCCTCAGATGATCGATCCAGTCTGCAAATGTCGCTGGTGAAAGTTCAAACAGTGATTCAACCAGCGATGCCAGATGCGATCCATCACTCCTGGTTTCGAACGGGAGCGTTACGGGTGCAGGCATCGCCATCTTTTTTGGGTCAATCGCAAACACCATCTGGTCTACAACGAGTTTGTTGCGGACCCATGTCGCAACAGGAAACTGTTCGGCGTCTTCAGGCAGATTTGCGAGAGCGGAGTTCAATCCTTTCAAATTGAACTTATGAAAACCCACCAAGTGCGGCTGACTCCGGTGTTCGTGGCGATACCCAGCCAATCCCTCCTGCTGAAAAACAACCGTATACGCCTGATCGGGGAGATCAATCGTGGAAAACCCCTGTGCTTCAAGAATCGAATTCGCGTCGTGAGTCGGCAGAGAACCGTCCGCCCGCCTGACGTCGTCCGCGACCCAGGCCGATTCGGTTGACGATTGCCTCAACAGTAGCTGCTCTGACAGAATCCGAATGACCGTGTCTCGGTATCCAATTCTCATTTGCAGCCGGGCAACACTACCGCTTCCAAACAGGCCCGTTCGATCCACGACTTCGTCCGGGATCGCCAGTTCAATGGCCAGTTCGAAATAACCCAGTGTCTTGTCAAACAGCAGGTCGTCGAAGTTCGCTGAACGACCCATCAGTGCCGCTTCAAGCCCGCCTCGGGGCTGTCGCACGATGTCACGCAGCAGAGTTGGAACGTCAAGGAATGTTGATTTTCCCGAGCCATTGGCCCCCACAAGAACCTGGAATGGTCCCAATGTCTGATCAATGTGCCGCAGGCAGCGGTAATTGAAAGCCTGAACGCGGGTCAACATAGGACGACTCTCTCAATCAAACCGCTGCTCCCGCGAACTCGCGAATGTCGGTGACTTCGCCCTGGATGGCGGCGGCGGCGACCATGGCGGGGCTCATGAGAAGTGTTCGTCCTGTCGGGCTGCCCTGGCGGCCTTTGAAGTTGCGATTGCTGCTGGACGCACACACTTCGCGGCCCTGCAGTTTGTCGGGATTCATCGCCAGACACATCGAACAGCCTGCTCCGCGCCATTCAAAACCGGCGGCTTCGAAGATCCTGTGCAGACCTTCCTGCATCGCCTGTTCTCGTACCAGTTGAGAACCCGGAACCACGATGGCTTTGACTCCGGCAGCCACATGGTGACCTTCCGCCACTCGAGCCGCTTCGCGCAGGTCACTGATGCGGCCGTTGGTGCATGAACCGATGAACGCCACATTGATCTTTGTTCCGCGAACCGGCTGGCCTTCTTCCAGCCCCATGAAGTCCAGAGCTTCCTGAATCAGCACGCGTTCTCCTGCGGCAACGTCAGCCACTCGCGGCAACGGCTGACTGACTCCCACCGACTGAGCCGGCGTGATGCCCCACGTCACTGTGGGTTCGATATCAGAGGCGTTGAACGTGACTTCGTCGTCGAATGTGGCATCGTCGCCTGACGCCAGACTCAACCACCATTCGGCAGCTCGTTCGAAGTCATCTCCCTGAGGAGCAAACGGGCGGCCTCGCAGATATTCCACCGTCTTTTCGTCGGGATTGATGTAACCGCAGCGAGCTCCCCCCTCGATGCTCATGTTGCACACCGTCATGCGTTCTTCCATTGACATCGCATCAAACGTGCTGCCGGCGTATTCGTAGGCATAACCGACTCCGCCCTGCACGCCAAGCTGCTGAATGATGTGCAGGATCACGTCTTTGGCATACACGCCTGGCGCCAGTTCACCGTTCACGGTGACGCGGCGAACTTTCGGGCGATCCAGGAACATCGTCTGAGTGGCCAGGACCTGGGCTACGTTGCTGGTGCCGATGCCAATGGCGATGCTGCCGAAGGCTCCGTGAGTGCTGGTGTGACTGTCGCCGCAGACGATGGTCATGCCGGGCTGAGTCAACCCCTGTTCGGGCCCGACCACATGCACGATGCCCTGGCGGCCGTCCTTGAGGTCCAGCAGAGTGACTCCGAACTCGTCGCAGTTCTGTTCGATGGCCGACATCATCTGTTCGGCCAGACTATCCTGAAACGGCCGCGACTGATCTGCGGTGGGCACAATATGGTCGACCGTGGCGATGGTCTGTTTCGGGTAGGCGACTTTCAGACCGCGATCCCGCAGAATTTCGAATGCCTGAGGGCTGGTGACTTCGTGAATCAGGTGCAGACCGATGAACAACTGAGTCTGCCCGTTGGGCAGCGTTCGGACGGAGTGCAGATCCCAGACTTGATTGAACAGATTGCGTTTGTCGGACATGAGCCTGTCACGGAAAGTTGGGCAATTTGGGGCGGGCAAGAACCACTTGTAGCGACCCGGAGTCTCGCGGAAAAGTTCGGGAGTATAGGATTGCCGGGGCGAGATTGGAACGACGTTCCGATGAGCGTCCTGCGTTCTCGGCCAGGAGTTCTGAGCCGGGAAAAATAAGAAAGGCGTGAGTGACCTGATGCACACGGCGGAGAATGGGCTTCCTGCGAGGTTTGAAGGGCCACGTTCTGTTGCTCGGCACCGCCATTTCTCTTCGCCGAAGAGGCACGTTGCAGCGGTCGCTTCGTCCTCCCGAGTCGCGCGGAATTCTGATGATGCCGCTTATGCAGTGACCAAAATTAGTAGCCCGCGGGCTGGCCGAACTTGCGCGGATCACTGCCTCCGATCAGGCCGTCTTTGCCTCGTGACGCGGACTGGTTGGCTGCCAGTCCGGAACTGCCTTTCACAACATGCCCGCGGGTTCGCAGCGAGTCAGCGACGGTTTCCGGAATGCTGACTTCCAGCAGCAGTTCATTCGGAAACCACTGATGATGAAACCGAGCTGCCGCAACGGCTTCGTCGGGGGGCATGTCGAAGATGACATGGTTCAGCACAGCCTGCAGCGTGGCGGAAATAATGCGCGGGCCCCCGGACGCTCCGCTGACGAACACGGCCTTGCCGTCTCGCACCAGAATCGTTGGTGTCATGCTGGACAGCGGCTTCTTGTGAGGTGCGACCGCGTTCGCTTTGCTCTGCATCAGCCCAAACGCGTTCGGCTCGCCGGGGCGCGCGGCGAAGTCGTCCATCTCGTTGTTCAGCAGGATCCCGAATTCCGGCACGACGACGAAACTGCCGTAGGTCAGATTGACGGTTTCCGTACACGCGACCGCGTTGCCGGCGCTGTCGATCACCGAAAAATGACTGGTGCCTGCGTCGGAATCCGCGAAGAAGCGTCCGTATTCATTCTGTTGCAGCGTGTGGTCAATGTTGATCTTACCGGCCATCGCCGCGGCGTAGTCCGTATCGAGCAATCGCTGCACGGGAACGTCGACGAAATCGGCGTCGCCCAGAAACTCCGCCCGATCCGCGAACGCGTGCTTCATCGCTTCGCTTACGACATGCACGTAGTCGGCCGAGTTGTGCTGCAGCTTGTTCAGCGAACGGCCGCCGTCGTGGGTCTGCCAGTGCTCCAGAGTCTGCAGCATCTGCAGCAGCGCAACGCCGCCGCTGGACGGTGGCGGCATAGTCACGACGTTCGCATCACCGAACGACTTCACCAGTGCGGAGCGGACAACGGGCTGCATCGATCGCAGATCTTCCCGCGTCATCATTCCGCCGTGATTGCGAACCGAGCCTACGATCGCGGCGGCGACGTCGCCTTCGTAAAACCCGGCCGACGACTGGCTGGCAATTCGTTCCAGCACGGCTCGCTGCGGCGAATGGAAAACATCACCGGTCTGCCAGCGACGCCCTTTGTTCAGATAGAGCCGTTGGAGTGACGCAAAGCGATTGCTGTAGCCGGCATGACGTTGAAGTTTCTCCAGCGTTTCGTGCTGTGCTTCAACGTCGAACGCGTCGACGGGAACACCATTCACGGCCAGCCGAATCGCCGGCTGCAACAGAGTCTCCAGGGGCAAAGTTCCGTAGTGTTCCGCAGCGTAGCACAGGCCGGCGACCGTGCCGGGCACACCAACGGCCATCCCGCCGCGCACGCTGGCATCTTCCGGCAGGTCAGGCGAACGCTCGCCGCCGAACATGTCGGCCGTTGCCGAGGCGGGGGCTCGCTCGCGGTAATCCAGCGCGACGGCTTCCTGTTTTTCGGCGTTCCAGATGACCATGAAGCCGCCTCCGCCGATCCCGCAACTGGCCGGTCTGACAACCGACAGAGCGAACGACGTCGCCACAGCGGCGTCGACGACGTTGCCGCCGCGTTTCAGCATTTCCAGCCCCGCGGCGCTGGCCGCCGGATGATCGGCCGCAACAACGGCGTTCGCGAATACAGGTGTGTCCGCCGCTGCCGCCGGAGCCAGCAGGGTCAGTGCCAGGACGGAAGTCAGTGCTCGAATCATCGTTCGGAATCGCCGGTTGTGAGTTCAGAATCGCCAGCCGTGCGTCCTGCCGCTTCTTCGCCGGGTGCCGATTCACCGGCCAGCAGCGTTTCCAGATGCAACAGCACACAGTCGGCCAGCCGGTCTACGTTGTAGCCGCCTTCCAGCATGCTCAGCAGCCGCCCGTCGGCGTGAGTCGCAGCGACCTGCTGCACCAGCTTCGTCAGCGTTGCGAAGTCTTCGGTCTGCAGGCCGAGCGAACCGATCGGGTCTTCATCGTGAGCATCGAACCCGGCGCTGATAATGACCAGTTCGGGCCGGCACTTATCCGCGGCCGTGGTGAGCGTGTTTTCAAAGGCGGCCAGATAGTCCGGGCGGCCGATGCCGAATTCCAATGGCAGGTTGAAGATGGTCCCCAGTCCGAGACCGCGACCCGTTTCTGACTTCCGTCCGGTGCCGGGATAGAACGGAAAGCGATGGGCGGAAAAGAACGTGACGTGTTCGTCTTCGTAGAAGGCATCCTGAGTGCCGTTGCCGTGATGAACATCCCAGTCGACGATCAGCACGCGATTCAGATCAAAACGCTGGACGGCCACCCGGGCGGCAATCGCAACGTTGCTCAGCAGACAAAACCCCATCGGCGAAGCGGGGCGGGCATGATGACCGGGCGGGCGGACCAGACACAGCGCCTGACGATCCGCGCCGGCGATGATCCGCTGAACGGCATCAATACCGCAGCCGGCGGCCAGCCATGCCACGTCAGCCGAATCCGGGCTGACGACCGTGTCAGCCTCAATGCGCCCGCCTCCGGCATCGGCGACTTCACGCACATGGCTGATGTGTTCAGCCGTGTGAATGCGAAGAACATCCTCGTCGCCAGCCCGAACGACCGGCACCGAGGTCACTCGCTGCAGGACGCCGGATGTCTGCAGCTTCTGATGAACACGCTGCAGCCGCTCTGCAGATTCCGGATGATTGCCGGTGTCATGCAGCAGGAAGCGGTCGTCGGAATAGAGCAGGGTCATGCGCAGGTCGTTCGAAATGGCAGGCAGAGCTAATCGGCGGGCCAGGCACCGTTGTCGAAATCCACAAGCTGTAGTTTCGCCGGATCAATTACGACACGTCGAACCCGTCGACGCTGGTAGGTGTAGGTTGTGTGAACCAGCCCGTCTGATGTCTGAATCACGGCGGGGTATGAGAACTCCGACTTCGGCTGATTTTCCAGAACCGCTGCGGCCTTCCAGTGCAGCCCGTCATCGCTGACTGCAACGTTCAGCATTTCCCGGCCGCGCGGCGACGGTCCGGACCGGATCGTGTGGTTGTAGACCAGCAGAAACCGGCCATCGCTCAGCGTCACCGCGTCGATGCCGGAGTTCGGGTTGGGCAGGTCGATTTCCGTCAGCTCCGACCACGAGCGACCGCCGTCTGCGGACATCGTCGAGACGATTTTTCCGTCACCGTTCTGATTGCGGTTCAGCGACTGAATTCGCCCGTCCGCGTGTTTCAGCAGAGTCGGCTGGATGGCTCCGATGATTTTGCCGTCATGAATCGCAGCCGTTCGCTGCCACGTGGCACCGCGGTCGTCCGTGAGTTCGAAGTGCAGCCGCCAGCCGTCGAATTCTGTGCTGCTGCCGCATAGCAGAGTTCCGTCCTTCAGCAGGATCGGCTTGTTGCGAACGGGGCCGTCGATGTGTTCGGGAAGTCGCGAAGGCGGGCTCCACGATTCGCCGTGGTCAGTAGACGTTGTCAACATGCCCCACCACGTGCCTGGGCTTGGTCCGCACTTGTAGAACAGCATCAGCGGGCCGCCGTCAGGATACTGAAACAGCACGGGGTTCCACGTTGGATGTCGATGCACTTCGCCCGTTGTCAGCGTGTACTGCACTCCGTCGGCGACTTCAACGGGAACCGTCCATTGGCCGTCGATGTGGCGAGCCACCCAGATGCCGACATCCGGATGCTTTTCTTCCGTGCCGCCAAACCATGCCGCCACCAGGCCGGCGGGAGTCTCTTCGATTGTTGAGGCGTGACATTCGGGATACGGAGCGTCTTCGTAGATGAATTCCCGCAGCACGATGCCCGGCGGTTCGCCCGTCGTGCCAGCAGCATCAGCAGCGACGCCGGGATCTGCAGGGCCAGAAAAAACCGCTACGAACAGAGCGGTGACGAACAGTCGCCAGATGAGTCGGGGCATCTCAGGCTCCGGAAGAATTTGAGTAAAAGGCGGAACGCCAGCCCGCGAGATGGCACGGCGAACTGTCAGGCCAGGTCGCGGGAATCCAGTGCCGCGATCTGGATTCCCACCTGCGCGGGAATGATAAACCGATTCTTAACTTTGACGGCGCACTTGTGCTCTGTCCGTCATCAACTGACGGGTGGTGTGCCACTGGCTGTGCCAGTGTATATCGTCATTCGTGACACTGGCACAGCCAGTGGCACACCTCAAAACACGATTGACAGACCACTAGTCGTCGTCATCCTCGTCGCGGTCGTCATCGTCATCGTCATGGCGCTCACGATCACGTTCGTCGTCGCTGTCATCACGGTCACGAATGCGGTCACGATCGCCACTTCGCTGTCGGCGCTCACGGTCACGCTGCTCTTTCAGTTCTCGACGGAACTGTTCCACGCGTTCTCGCTGTCCTTCCGCCCGTTCGCGTTGCTGTTCGATCAGTTCGCGAATCCGATCCGGATCGAATCCCTGCGGGCCAAGGAACGGCGGGCCGGGGAATTGCGGGCCGGGAGGCACGGGGCGTGCCTGGTGCAGACGGTCCTGCATCGCATCAAGCCGCTTGTGCAGTTCATGAACTTCGCCGCTGAGGCGTTCGATGCCGTGCAGAATCTCCCGCAGCATGTGTTCTGCATGTTCGTGTCCGGGGTGCGGCCGATCCGCCTCCTCGCGGTGCCGTTCCTCGACACGTCGCTCTTCGACACGTCGCTCTTCGGCACGTCGCTCTTCGGCACGTCGCTCTTCGGCACGTCGCTCTTCGGCACGCCGTTCTTCGGCACGCCGCGACTCCGCTCGCTCGGCTTCCATTTCTGCCGTGCGATGACGCAGCATGTCGGCCACGTCCGGCAGTCCGAGTTCTTCCAGCCGCTGAGCCGTCACGCGGATTTCTCGCAGCCGAGCACGTTGTTCGTCGGGTGCGCGTTCGCGGTCGCGTGCATGGTCCCGCTCGCGTGCCTGTTCGCGATGCGAGTGGTCGTCGCGAAAAGTCATGCTGACAGATTCGGGCCGCGGCTCGATATGCGGCACGTCTGGGACGGGAGGCACCGGCAGTTCCGGTCGCGGCACCAGCGCCGGTTTCGAACGGCCACCATGATGTCCGGCCGAACGACTTCGAACCAGTTCCGTCACGCGTTCCAGTTGGCCGACAATCACTCGCAGGCTTGCCTTCACGGACTCATCCACATTGTCGCGTTCCAACTGACTTCGCAGCCGCGCGATCTCGGTGTCCATCTGCTGCACCCATGCGTGCGGCCCGGCGGCTTCAGCGATGGAATGTTCGAACTCAGCCTGTGCCTCTGCGGACGCATCGGATTCGTGCTTGTCACCGACAATGCCGAGCACGTTGTCCCAGTGATTGCGAGTGACTTCGATCTGCTTTCTCAGCTGGTGCAACTTCGGATGATCGGCCCCGACTTCCTGCGATAGGATGCTTTCCTGCATCAAGAGCGGCAACAGTTCCTTCGCCATATCCCTCGCGAGCACAGGGTCAGGCTGGCGGATGCCGTTTGTTTCCTTGTCGGTTACGGTGGCGGTGGCGTCGTTGTTTGCCTGCAGTTTGCGAACTGTCTCGATCTGCTTTCTCAGAACCAGCACCCCTGGATGATCGGCCCCGACTTCCTGCGACAGGATGTTCTCCTGCATCAGCAACGGAAACAGTATTTCATCCGCATCCGGAGTCCGTGCCGTTGCGGCACCGCAGGGCAGAACGACAGCAGCGAGACACACGATCAACCAACGGCCCGACATGTTGCGACAAGGGTTCATGGGAAGCTCCTGATTTCCAGAAAAAGCAGCGGTCGGCGCGACAGAATTCTTATTTGGGTTTTACGTGAGCGAATCTTGTTCGGAAGGCGTTGTTCTGTTCCGCGGTCGTCGTCCACAAAAATGGCTTTGCGGTTTCATCAACGCGAATTTCCAGCCCCATTCCGAATTTGTCACCCAGCTTGCGCAGCAGACTCGAAGGTGACAGCTTGTCAGGCTTCCGCGAATACGTCAATTCACTCAGTCGAATGCCCTTCGCTTCCAGCGCATGAGTCGCAGCGAACGACGGAATCTCCAGGCGGCTGGCCACCAACTCGATCAGCGGAGGCACCTCGGCGTCTTCCAGATTGACGTCTTGTGACTTATAGATTTTGGGAACGGTTCGTGTCAGCGCTTCGGTGCTTTTCCATCCCACCGGCCAAAGATTCGACGACTCGTCGCCGACGTCGATTTCCAGAACATAGCCGCCGGATGGCGACGCCATTGGCCGGAACCCCAGGCCAAACTGCGCGAGCACGATGGCCGTTGCCGTGCCGCCGCTGATCCCGTGCAGTTCTATCGCGGTCGCTGAGTCGGTTGACATGAGCGCTCGACGCCGCGCGGCGGGTGTGTACTTCAGTTGAAACATCTGCGGAAGCTGCAGGGCCTCGACAGCTTCAACCGGTGAACTAAGCGGGATCGGGGCCGTCACCGGCGCACTCAGCGTTTGCACAACGACCTTGAACTGGTCGTCTGTCAGCCCCCACGTCGGGCTGTCCTGTGGCGGGCCTTTCGCGCCATAGCGAGCAAGCTGCTGCAGAAACAGCTTGAGCTCTTTCGGCTCCGTCTGCCGGAACGTGCGATCACCGAAGTGAATCGCCCCGCTGGAATCCAGTTCACCAACAACCCGGACGCTGCGACGATTGCGGAAGGTGACATCTTCAATCCCCGTCCGATCAGTCGTTCGACCGGAATCAAAGACGACTCCATATCCAACGTCCTGAAACACGCGAGTCCACGACTGAGCCATCAAAGAGTACTTCGGACTGGCTTCCATCAGCACCTTGACATCCAGCGGCATCGGGTCCGGTTCCCGTTCCGACGTGGCCTCGTCGGCGGCAGGAGTCTCCGGCAACTGTGCGAGCACGCCTGGTCCCGAAGACAACAGGGCGAGCCACGCGGCGGCGAGAATCAGCATGCGCCTGGCGTCCGGGTTGGAGCAGGCATCCAGCAACAGCGAACCTGCGACGAACGGCAGGCCGGATTTCGACAACATGATTCCACTCCTTCGGCAGTCATGACTTCGACTGAAGACAATCTGTGCAGGCCGGACCGAACAGCGAGAGTCCCGGCGAGGCGGTAAATCGTCGAGTCGCCGGAACTCGCTCCGCTCGGTCCGGCGCAGGTGATTGCATCAATTCTGAATAGTCCAGCACGACAATGCCAGCGGAAGAATCCTGCCTCATTCCAGGGCTCAGCCCTTGAACGCACGGCATTGAAGACTTTGATTTCGGGAGCGAACCACCTGCTGTGCGGCCGTGTCTGATTCGGCCTCCGGACATAAGTCTGCCCCGGGAGCGATCAGCCGACGATTTCGCGGCGATGATTGACGTAGTCCCATACGACATACCGGTCGAGATCTTTTCCCGCCGTGAAGAACACACGCCCGCCTGTGCCTTCTGCAAGACGATGAGCGAACTGGACGTCTTCGTGGGACTGCGACCAGCTTGGCAGCAGAAAGATGTTGATCGTGATGCCTTCGCGAGTACACAGCATCCCTTCGCGCATGGTGGCGTTCTCGGTTCGCGGGTCCGGAGGGTACAGCATCAGCAGTTCACTGCCCTCGAAGTGAGCCGTCGGCAGTCCGTCGGTGATCAGGATGACCTGGCGATTCGGTGTATCCTGCGCTGACAGAAACTGGCGAGACATCTGCAGGCCGTGCTGGATGTTCGTGAAGTGCGGAGGAATGTGATATTCGCTGGCGTCTTCGCTGGCCATGTCGGCTTTCAGGCGAACGATCGGATTCGTGACCGTCGGAATTTTGGGCATCAGCGAAATCACGTCTCCCGGCGGAACAGGTCTGGCGAACGTCGCCATTTCCAGAAACCGCAGAAAGTCGCCGGGGTACTCGGTGCTGATCAGCCCGTTCAGTGCCAGCGCCATGCGTTTGACGTTGACGTACTGCCCGTCGTAGCGCATCGAACCGCTCATGTCCATCAGCACAACCGTCGCGCATTTCGGGTTGTTGCGAGTTGTGTGGATCTCGATGTCATCCTGTCGCAGCCGGATGGGCCGTTCGTTCGGCTGACGCAGCATCGCGTTGATCATGGTCTGCGGAATGTCCATCTGAGCGACCGAATCGCCGAACTCGTAGGGCCTGGTCTTTTGAGTCTCGACAGCTCCGTCGCCTTCGATCAGTCCCTGATGACGACCGGACCGTGACGCTTCAAGGCCGCTGAAGATCCGGTCCAGAAGTTTTCCCTGAAACAGCCTGTACGCCTTGGGAGACAGATTCACCTTGCCGGACTTGTCCGTCAGCCCCTGCCCTTCCATCAGGTCTTTCAGGTACTGCTGAATCTGCTCCTGAAACTGCCGCAGGTTTTCGACGGCATCGGGATCCGTGAATTCCGACAGCTCGTCCAGATCAATCACAGCCAGTTGAGCGTTCTCTTTGGCTTCTTCCAGTTGCTTCAGCAGTTCATCGATGGTTTTCAGTTCTTCCAGAATCTCAATGGCCTGCGGAATCGTCATCGATTCGCGACCGGTAA
The DNA here is from genome assembly GCA_964531585.1 of uncultured Planctomycetaceae bacterium. Taxonomy (GTDB): domain Bacteria; phylum Planctomycetota; class Planctomycetia; order Planctomycetales; family Planctomycetaceae; genus JAWKUA01. The sequence goes on from CAZHET010000015.1 coordinate 27,655, forward strand.
ATTCCCAGTTCGCAGCCAGATGATCGATCTGATACTTCTGGCCGAGCACTTCCATCAGGTTCAGCAATTGCGATGCGAAGCGTGGGTCGGATCGCTCTGCCTGATACCAAAGATGCTCAAGCTGGTAGATCTGTTCGTCCCTGACGGCTCGCTGAAACGACTTGCTCAGTTTGCCACCGGGGCGAGTCTCCTGGGCAGCGGCCGCGAACTGTTTCGCCGCCTTCTTTTCGACGGACGCCGTTTCGTACTTTTCCAGAATCCGCCGCCTGCGTTCTTCCAGCATAGCGATCAACTGATCGAGCGACGGTCCCAGTCCCGCGAACTGGCCAGGGTCCAGGCGGATGGCGTTGGCGAGTTCCTCTTCGGTGAATTCCCGCATCGATCCCCAGTTCAGCATGTGCTCAAACACCGGCGAAACCAGATCCGGAGGCGGCTGGCTGGGGGGAGGAAACTTTGCCGGATCGTACTTCTGATACGTGTGGATCACTCCGCCGCGATGCGGGTTGGGGCTGCGGTCGGTCATGAGAAATCCAGGCTGGTTGAAGATTTCGACAGGCAGAAGCCAGTTCAGCGTTTGACGCAGTGACGGCGGGATCGTATTCACCACGATTGGCGGCAATGCGTTCGGCGAGCGGCGGACCAGAACAAACTGATGCGGACGCTGGCAGCGTCCGCCATGTGACCGACGCTGCCAGCATCGGCAGGTCCGTTCTGGTCTGCCGATCGCGTTCCACAGATTATACCGTGAACGATCAACCTGGCGACATGCTGCCGTGCAACCTGATCCGCCGATCGGGCCGACAAGTGTTGACCGGCTACCGACCGAGACCGGAATTCCCGCACCGTGTTCATTTCCGAAATCTTTGACTCCTTTCAGGGCGAAGGCCCCTGGGCAGGAACTCCGTCGCTGTTTATCAGGACGTCGGGCTGCAACCTGCGCTGCTGGTTCTGCGACACGCCGTACACGTCGTGGGATCCGGAAGGCGATCAGCATACTCTGCAGCAAATCGCCGACCGGATCTCGGCCAGCGACGCGGAACACGTCGTCATCACCGGCGGCGAACCCATGCTGGCCCCGCAACTGACGGAACTGACCGAACTGTGCCGCGCGGCCGACCGCGTGATTACGATCGAAACCGCGGGCACGGTGGATCGTTCCGTGGAATGCGACCTGATGGCTGTCAGCCCGAAGCTGGCGAATTCCACGCCGCAGGACGCTCACTGGTCCGTCCGACACGACGAAACGCGTCACCAGCCTGCCGTCATCAGTTCGCTGCTGAGGCGCTACAACGGGATTCTGAAATTCGTCATCAATACGCCGCAGGACGTCGTTGACGTGCGGCGGTATCTGAGCGAATTTCCGGAGGTCAGTGCCGCATCCGTCTGGCTGATGCCGCAGGCGCGGACTCAGCAGGAACTTGCGGACAAAAGTGACTGGGTGCGGTCAGAAGCGGAGCACTGCGGATTCCGGTTCTCGCCGCGGCTGCACGTAGAACGCTTCGGCAGCCGCCGCGGCGTGTGAATCCCCGCGTCGGCGCCGCGGGTGGGTTACTACGTCACGCCGAACCGGCGGACGCGGCGGCGAGTCTTTTTCATCTCGCGGAACGCTTCAAAGTCTTCCACTTCGTACTGCGGCAGAACGGTGTTGATCCGCATTTC
>CAZHET010000016.1:0-27845 GCA_964531585.1 uncultured Planctomycetaceae bacterium
GTCTGAGTTTCTGGAACACCCTGTTTCGCAGTCCTCCCGACGACGGGCTTGCGGCGGGATACCGGCCACGCAAGGTTGGTGAAGGACAGCCGCCTCCGCCGTCCGGCACCAATCGGCCGATCACTGCCAGCGAAGCTCGTGAGATCCGCATTACCAGCGCCAGCACATGGGTGCCGACGCGCGATTCGCACGGTCGTTCCGGCAAAGAGTAGAAGTCCGCCGCGACCTGGTTGCCCCGCGCGCAAAAAAAGCCCGGCCTCCTGCGGGAGACCGGGCTGAATCCGTCAAACGTTGTCATGCTGCATTTTCGATCATGCAGGCATTCCCGAGGCCGGATCAGCGTGAAACGTGGTCGTTAAACCAGACGTTTCGCAGACGGTCGCGATCCAGATCGAAGAACCAGTCGCTTAACAGACCACCGAACAGTTGATCGCGGGCATCGTCCTCATGCACCGTGTCACCGATGACAAGAACATTGTCGCCGTTCAGGCCGCCGCCGTTTTTCAGATTGCGGATGCGACTGCGGAAGCTGCCGCCGAATGCCCATTCGGCCTGAATGGCCGACAGAGCAGCAGCACTGCCGTCGTGCGATGTCGTTCCGCCGATCAGGATGCTCTGGCTGAACAGTCCGCCATACAGACGATCGACGCCCGTGCCTCCGATCAGGATGTCGCGCGAAAGTAATCCGCCGTTCAGTTCATCATTGCCTTCGCCGCCGACCATGACCGTGCTGCCGAACGGGCTGGCGTACAGGCGATCATTGCCCGGACCTCCGTCAAGCAGATTGATACCGGCCAGTCCTGCGTACAGCCGGTCATCGCCCTCGCCCCCGTAAAGGCGGGCGTCCACGATCAGTGAACCATCGACGACGATGAGGTCGTTGCCTGCAAGGCCCTCCGCGATCACAACGTCGATGTTGCTGAACGTACCGAGATTCCCGCCGTTGACAAGGACTCGTATCGCGCCGCCTCGCCGACGCTGGAAGAAGATCACGTCGTTCTCGGGCGTGCCGGTGACCAGCAGTGCATTCCGTGAAGGATCCAGCGGATCGGGAATTTCCTCGAGGGTCGGACCGTCGGGTGCGGCGTTGACAGTGATCGTGACGGTCGCTTCATTCGAATTTTCCGTCCCGTCGTTCGCCACGTAGGTGAACGTATCCGTACCGGTGAAGTCTTCGTTCGGCGTGTACGTGATCGTTCCGTCTTCGTTGACCGTTGCCGAGCCGCTGGCCGGTCCGGTCACGATAATCGGAGTCAGGTCGTCGCCGTCGATATCAGAATCGTTGCCCAGGACAGCGATGTCCACAGGCGTGTTCTGATCGGTCTCCGCGGTGTCCGATTCGGCGACGGGTGGGTCGTTGACCGGGTTGACAGTGACGGTGACGGTGGCTGGTTCGGATTCCAGTTCACCGTCACTGGCTGCGTAGGTAAACGTGTCGGTTCCGTTGAAATCCGGATTCGGCGTATAAGTCAGTGTGCCGTCTTCTTCGAGCACCACGGTACCGTTGGCCGGCTGAGTCACGATCACCGGCGACAGGGTGTCATTCTCCACATCCAGATCGTTGTCGTTGACGTCGATGTTGACCGGCGTGTCTTCATCGGTCTCGGCGGCGTCGTCGAATGCAACCGGAGCATCATTGACCGGGTTGACGGTGATCGTCACGGTCGCTTCGTTTGATAACAGTTCTCCGTCGGTCACCGTGTATGTGATGGTGTCCGTCCCGAAGTAGTTTTCTGCCGGAGTGTAGGTGAACGTGCCGTCCTCGTTTTCAGTCAGCGTTCCGTTGACGGGGCCACCCGTGATGCCGATTGTCAGGTCATCGCCGTCGACGTCGTTGTCATTGGCCAGCAGGTCGATGACGACGGACGTGTCTTCATCAGTTTCCGCTTCGTCATCACCGGCCACTGGAGCATCATTGACGGGGTTGACGGTGATCGTCACGGTTGCGGGATCAGAATCACCCAGCCCGTCATTCGCGACGTACGTGAACGAATCGGTGCCGTTGAAGTTTTCATTCGGCGTGTAGACGAACGTGCCGTTGGCGTTGAGTACCAGCGTGCCGTTGGATGTGGATGACACCAGCACCGCTGTCAGTTCGTCGTCGTTGCGGTCCGTGTCGTTGTCGAGCACGCTGGATTCCAGAATGTTGGTATTCAGCACGTTGTCTTCGTCGACTTCGTAGGCGTCGTCTTCCGCCACGGGCGTTGCCAGAGGAGTCATCGTGAAATTGACGATGGCCTCACCGTTGTTGTCCGCGTCGCCAAAGGCCAGACCGGTCGGGAATGCGGCGGGGTCATCCGGATTGAGTCCCGCTTCGGGTTCGATGCCCGTCACGCGGAAGAAACTCACACCGCCGGGCGTGTTGCCCTGCGCCGGATCTTCAAAATCAAACAGTTCGAAGTCGCCGAGCGTGATGACCTGCATCACACCCGCACCGTCGATGAACTCGATCGTGTACTGGTCGTCGCCGAATCCGGAAACAAACTCGACAGCCGTGAAGTTGTCACCACCCGGATTGACTTCGTAGTCGTAGCCGACCGCGATGTCCGGGTCGTACCAGCGACGAATACGCGGAGGCGTGACTGTCGTAAACGTGAAGCCGCCGGTCGTCCCATCAGGAAGAACAACCGGATCGATCTGCAGAGCGTAGTCTTCGACTTCGCCGTCCGTTGCGGCTCCGGTTGGAGCCAGCCCGCCGGTGGAATTCAGGCGAAATCTGGCAATGGCATTGGTGGCCGACAGGATTGGCGGCCCTGGCAGATTGAAATCAATCACGTTCACACCGGCCACGACGGCGACATCGTTAATGACCTGTTCCGTTGCATCCCATGTGCCGTTTCCGTCCGCGTCGATCCAGCCGCTGAGAAATCCGCTGCCGGACGACACCACTTCAATCCTGCCGCTGAAACCGCCGACGGCAGCGACAAACGTCACGCCGTCTTCGTCGTCAGGGAAGCCGTTGTCGTCGTCGCCATTAGCGAAGCCGGCATTGGACACCTGTCCGTCCGCTTCACTGTCGATGAAACTTCCGAGAAACAGAGCACCAATTTCATGGCGGGCACCATCGTTCACCAGCGTCACCGGGAACGATGCCGGAGCATCACCGAAGTCCAGCACGACTTCGAACGCGCCGATATCCGGCGTTCCAAAGACTCGCAGGTTACGCTGGTCGCGGAAACGGCCCACGTTCGGGCTGCTGCCGTCGATGGCCGGGCTGCCGGGCAGAAGGGCATGAGTTTCTGTCAGACCGAAGTTGTTCTGCAGCGGCCCCAGCAGCGGATCGATCGGGCTGGCTGCTGTGCCGACCTGATTCCCGACCTGTCCGTCGACGATTCCGACAAGTCCGGTGTCCACTCCGATCAGGTTGAAGCGACTCCCGCTGTCAAAGGTTCCGGTGGCATCGTTGGTCGCATTGCCCGCGACGATGGTTCCGTCGAGAGTAAAACTGGCTGTGTCATCGTGAAAAATCCCGCCGCCGTCGGCCGCAGAGTTGTCCGTGACCGTGACGTAGTACAGCGAATGCGAAGCACCGCCAGCGGCACCCACATAAATTCCGCCGCCGGTGTCGTCGGCCGAGTTACCGGAGAACGTTGAATTGTCTGCGTTCATGAAATCGGCAGAACTCCACAGCCCGCCGCCTTCGCCTTCGCCCTGGCCGTCGGCACGGCGGAGGGCCTGATTCCCGCTGAGCGTCGATTGATAGAAGAACGCTCCGCCGGAGGCGACGTAGACACCGCCACCGTATCCGACACCGGGTGCTCCTGTGTCAGCGGTTCCTGCCTGAGCAACGTTCCCGGCGACCGTCGATTCGTGAATGGACACGTCACCGAATCCGAATTCGTTGTTTTCGCTGTAGATGCCTCCGCCGAGCCCATCGCCGGAACCCGTGCCGTTGGTTCCGATCGCCTGATTGCCGTCAACGCTGCTGCGGAAGATCGATACGAAGTCACCGCTGTTGTAGATGCCGCCGCCATGGACCGCCGAGTTGCCGGTGATTCGGCTGTCACTCACATACAGCGTTTCGCCCTGGCCATTGAATCCGTCACTGAACGTATAGATGCCGCCACCCGCGTTGCCGGCAACGTTGCCGCTGACCACGCTGCCGCCCCACAGTTCGACATGGTCGTTCTCGTTATAGATTCCACCGCCGTTGTTACCGGCTGAGTTCCCGCTGACCTCGGCTCCGCCGTACAACAACAGGGTCGATGGAAAGAAGTCGCCGCCGTCTGCTTGAGTGTAGATGCCGCCGCCATTGTTGGTGGCTGTGTTACCGGTCACCGTCGACCCGTTATACAGCTCGACATGGTCAAACGAATTGTAGATACCGCCACCGTCGTCGGCGGAGTTGCCCGTGATATCCACATCGTCGAGGTACAGCGAGGCCAGCGGACCGCCGTAGCCAAACGATTCACCTTCGGTATAGATCGCTCCGCCGCGATTTGCCGTGTTGCCTGTCAGCGTGCTTTCGGAAATGTAAACACTGCCGAATGAGTTATAGATAGCCCCGCCGTCAGTCGCGCTGCCGCCGGTCAGTGTTACGCCGCTGATGTTCACGTCCAGAAACATCTCCGGCTGTTCGATGATTTCGAAGATGCGAGACAATCCGCCCGCGTCGATTATCAGTTCGCTCGCTCCTGGCCCGTTGATCGTCAGGCTTTCGGTAATGTCGATGTCGCCACCGGTCAGATTGATGGTGCTGCCTGGTGCGAGGTCGAACTCAATGATGTCCGGTTCGAAGAACGGATCGTTCGGGGTGTTGTTGGCATCCTCGATTGCCTGGCGCAGGGTGCCAGGCCCCGCGTCGGCCAATGAATTCACTGTGAAGGTTGTCAGCAGGGCCTTCTTCTCCAGACACTCAACAGCCACCGATCGGCGTCGTGCGCGCCTGCGAACGGGCCGCTTCTGGACACTCGTGCGAAGCAGAAAGTCACGAAATCGTGTGGGGATCATCTACCAGACTCCGAAAAACGATCAGGGAAACGGTCGCGACCTGAAAACGGACGACGACCACGACAGACGGCCCGGCACCTTCCTGGTGCTGTTTGCCGTGCCCGTTTGATTCTGGCCGGACACAGAGAGTTGAGACGCAGTTGCTTTGCAGGCGAACACGTTGTGTGAGGTAATAAATCGACCGGCGAAATGCCGGGACCGTGGCCCGCAGTCCGTCATCAATGTTGCGCGGCAATGTTGCGCTACGCAGGGTAACGTTGCATTGGGCGCTTGCAAGCCCCGCATGCCTGAATCGGACCATTCGACTGCGGCCGACGCGTCGCTGCCAGTCGGCAACTGCCGCCGTCCAAAGAACTTCCGTCGCCGGAAATGTTTGGGCGATTAACCTGGAATTCACTCAGGCGCGCCGACACGTTGGTGTGCAGGTCTGTTCAGCTCACAGCCGTTACAGTGACGCGATGCAGGCTTCGAGGACGGCGTCGATTGCGGGTCGCGAACGCTGCTGCAGCAACGTCTCGGCAAGCTGGAATGCTCGCTGGCGATGGCTGGAATCCATAAGCGTCCGTGCCGCTTCCACGATCGCCGATAGCCGGACATTGCCGAAGAACGCTCGCCCCGTCTGCAGCGATTCAACGCAGTCGCCTGTCAGTTTTTGTTCCTGATGCCGCGGCAGGATGATCTGGCAGCAACCAGCGGCAAGGCAGCGTCCCGCCACGCCTGCTCCACCGTGATGCACGACCAGCCGCACCCGCTCAAAGACCGCGTCCAGGGGTATCGGGTGAGTTTCCGGTGCAATGCCGGCCGCACGAAGACAATGCTGCTGCTCGGCGGATGCGTCGCGCAGGTAGACTCGTCCCGACAGGCCGGACCGAGCCAGCGCCGCGATCACGAGTTCAATCCCGGGTGCTTCACCAGACAGGTAGGCAAAGAACTCGCGGTCACGCGTCTTCGTCCCCGTGGGCCCCGGCATCGGCTCAAGCGGGCCGATCGCCGGAACTTCGCGAATTGCTCGGTACGGGTCGAGCTGTGGCCACACGGCAACGAACGCATTCCGGCACGCGAGCACGTCGGTCAGGCGTTGCGGAACCAACGCAGCTCGCCGCTGCTGAACGTCGCGGATGATCTGTGTCAGGTCGGCCTGATGCGCCGCCGACGTGGAGTCGCCACCGATGGCGGGGAAGACGTCGCTGTGAACCGGCGGACACGTAAACCCCGTTCCGACATGAATGCTGTCGATTTTGCCCAGGGCCGCAAGACTTAACCTCGGAGCATGTTCAAACACGATCAGCTTCGGCTGCATAGTCACGAAGATCTGATCCCACGCGTCCAGATCCGCTCGCAGTGCCTTTGGATCGGCAAAGCCATGAATGCGCAGAATATCGGCGTAGCTGCCTGCCCGGAATTCGTGACCCGGTTCAGTGGCGCTCGGCAGCCTCAGCGGTGGAATCTGCAGTACAGGGAATTCATCGCCATCAAACAGCGCCGCTGCGGCCTGTGGATTTCTGACAGCGAATACAGGCCGGTGGCCCAGTTCGCGCAGGCCTCTCGCGATCGACAGCAGTCGGGCGACGTGTCCCAGGCCGCCGCCAAGTTCCCAGCCCATCAGAACATTCGCCACGACTTGGAACGCCTGACAAAACCGGGACTGGCTCCCGGACGAAGCACAAATCGCATGGAATTATGGACTTGCGAGAGTGCCTGTCCCGGTTTTGTCAGGGCCTCTTAAAGTTTCGATCACGGACACAGAGAACGCGGATTTCGGAAACGGAGAAAGCGTGTGCATACCGCGGCGAAGTCTAGCCGGTCGGCGCGCGAGCCGCACTGGCTGCCGGAGATGACGGGAATGCTCTTGGCCTGTCTTCACCAGTGCCTGTAGAATTCCCGACCCGCGTCAGGGAAGAAAGTACGCGGTCCGCGAAACACACCAGAACACTCAGCGACAGTAAGCAGGAGGCGAGTCGTGAAGAATATCGCAGTTGTCGGAGCGGATACCGTCGTCGGGCACGTCGTCGCAAAGGAACTGGCGGGAACGCGCCATATCCGGTCATTCACGCTGCGACCATCATCGCTGCCGGGTGCCGGCGCGAAGGGCAGCATCGGCCTGCACGATCCGCTTGCCACTCTGGACGGTGCCGACTGCATCATTTTCTGCGGTGACGCATCGCGGTCGTCGTGGGACTCTGGTTTCGGGAGCCTGGCCACTGATGAGAAGTTCCTCCCGTTGTATGCCGGTGCCGCTGCGGAAGTCGGAGTGCCGCTGATCTTCGTTTCGAGCGATGCCGTCTTCCGCGGGCCGTGGGTGTTTCACGAAGAAGCATCCGATGCCTTCGACGACAGTGACTTTGCCCAGCGCCTGCGAAATCTGGAACATACCGTGCTGCGAACGAAGTCAAATCTCGTTGTGCGCACCAATGCCATTGGTTCCACCGGTCACGGAGATGCGTTTCTTGACACGATCGTGGATGCTGTGCTGAACCAGCACGGACGCGCGCTGGACTGCTCCACATGGTCGACTCCCGTTGCCGCGTCCCTGTTTGCAGCGATGCTGTGCGAATGTTTGAAACACCGGGTGAGCGGAACTCTGCATCTGTCCGGTGCCGAACGCACTTCGCCATGGAGCTTCGCCGGCCACCTGGCGGTCGAAATGGGAAGCCACCGCGGCCTCTTCACTCCCGCCAGGGACGAACGGCACCGCACAGAACGTTCACTGCGCTGCAGCCGCGCACGGGAACACTTCGGACTGCGCATGCCGACGCTGAATCAGTCGCTGGATGCGGTCGTGGAATCGCTGCAGGTCGGCGTGACGGACCTGGTCGCCGCGTGACAGCGTGGCATGCCAGAGTCGAACCGTGCAGGGACCGTTAGGCGAGCGGCATGCGAGTTCTTACCTGTGGTCTTCCTTACGATGGCCTTCCAGGGCCGTCGATTCAATCCTGACGACGGCCTTGTAACGGCATCGTACAGATAATTTCTCACCCGCCGCACGCCTTATCGCGCGGCCTGGATCATCTGCAGTTGCGGACGAAGCTTCTCGCGACGAGCTTCGACGATCGCTTCGGCTTTGCTGAATTCTGCTTCAACGGCTGTCAACTGCGCCTGAGCTTCTGTCAGACGCTGTTCCAATGGAAGTGTGGCGGCCATCAACTGCGGCAGTGACTGCTGCGTTGTCCGGATCTTCTGCTCAGCCACGGCGATCGACTCGGTCGCTGCCTGCTGAGCCGCCTTTGTGTGCTGAATCTTCGCGTCGGTTTCGGCAAGAGTCTGCTTTCGCTGATTCAGTTGCTGCTGTTGGCCAGCGACGGCTCTGGCCAGCGCTTCTGCCGACTGTTTGATGTCCGCGTCATCGGGCAGCGTTGTTGCCACCGCATCGATCTGCTCAACCGCCACCTGCAATGCTGGAAGCGCCTGTTCGTGTTTTGCCGCCTGTTCTGCGTGCTCAGTACGCTGCTGTTCGTTAGCCGCAAGTTCTGCAGACAGACTTTCCAACTGCTGTTTCGCGTCCTTGATGTGCTGTTCATCGGACACAATCGACTGTTCAGCGGCCTCGATGTTCTGCCGGGCTTCGTTCAGTTCCGCTTCGGATTCCAGTACCGCGATGCGAACTTCCTGCAGCGATGTCTGCCGCTGGTTCAGCAGCTCCAGTTCGTCTCGCAACGCGATGTAGTGCTTCCAGCGATCGATGTCTGCGATACCGTTGTTTGCGGCCGCTTCCGCCGCAGCGTGCTGCGCCGTTGCTGCCGCCAGCTTCTCATCCAGCGGTGCCAGCGCGGCCGTACGCTGTTCAACGAGCGCGGTGCTCGCAGCGACCTGCTGTTCAGACTGCTGAACCTGTTGTGCAAGCGTTTCGACGGACTTTTGTTGTTCGACGACCGCTGCATCCGCTGTCACCAGTGTCGCTTCCGTCTGAGTGGTCTCGTCTGCGCGAGCGGTCGCCTGGGTGTTTAACTGTTCGGCCAGTGCTTTCAGTTCGGCGTCCGCCGGCACCAGTTCCGCGGCTTTCGTTGCCTGTTCGGCCGCGGATTTCAGGCCGGGAAGAGCCTGCTGCAGCGCGGCGACGCGTGCCTTTGCGGTTGTGATCTGCTGCTGATTCGCCAGCAACTGCTGCTGAACTGTCTGCAACTTCGTCTGCTGTTCGGCGAGCGTTGCCTGAGCGGTGGCGTGTGCCTGTCTGGCCGCGTCAAGCTGCTGCACGTGAGCCTCACGTTCGGCGGTGGCTGCTGCGACCGCCTGCTGTCCCGCGGCCAGTTGCTGCTGAAGTCCAGGCAGTGCGGTTTCGGCAACATTCAGTCGCTCTTCCAGCGGAGGAGGGTTCGTCGACAGACTGCCGATACGCGTTCCATCGGCCGCGTTCCAGACTCGAACTTCGCCCGTCCAGTCGCCAGCGATGACGCGATTGGTTTCGTCACAATGCGTGACCTGCAGCGCGAGATCACCCAGCGCTTCGAAGGCCAGCAACTGTGTGCCGTTCTGATCCCACAATTTGGCGACCCGGTCCCGACCACACGTTACGATCCGGCCGTCTCGCACAAACTCCATCCCGGAAACGCCGCCAACGTGTGCGTCCCAGGACTTGATGTTTCCACCGCCTTCCATTTCCCACAGCTTCACGCTGCGATCCGCGCTGGCGGAAGCGAGCACATTGCTGTCAATTCGCCAACTGACCACGTCGACGGCTCCCTTGTGGCCGACCAGGTTCAGGTATTCGCGCCCCGTGAACGCTTCCCAGACGAACAGCCCGCCGGAGCGGTCGGCCGTCGCCAGCAGAACTCCGTCCGGACTGAATTCCAGCGAATGAATCCAGTCGGTGTGTTTGGTGACTTCGTAAGCGATTTCTCCGGTTTGCGTGCTGTAGACTCGCACAACCTTGCCGGGGCCTCCGAGCGCGACGAACATCTGGTCGGAGCTGATATCGGCGGCCAGAACTTCGTCCAGTTCGTCGCCGACTTCGATGACTCGTTCGCCGGTCCTGATGCTCCAGACAACGGCCAGGCCCCGGGACGCTCCGTGACCGCCGCCTGCCAGCAGCAATGCTCCGTTGCGGCTGAACTTCAGCACGCGGGCCTGACCTTCCGGGAAGGGCAGGACTCCCAGCGGCTGCAGCGTTTCGCTGCTATACAGAAGCACCTGCTTCTGTCCTGCGACTGCAACGAGTTTTGCCCACGGGCTGGTTGCCAGAGCGGGCACAGCGGTGGTGGCTTCGGTGTGAACGACCGGCGACAGGTTCAGCACATCCGGCAGTGGCGGCGGGCCTTCGGGTCGAGCGTCCGCGGCTCCGTCTACGGTCAGACTGACGGCTGGTTTCTTCGGCAGCATCACTTTGCTGGATGCGGTCTCGGGGGCTCCGGCATCGATCCACTTGCGAATCGTAGCCAGCATTTCATCCGGGAGCCGATCGGATTCGGGAGGCATGTAGGGTTCGATATCGTGATTTACAACATTGAACAGGTAGCTGTTTTCAGCGTTACCAGGTTCAATGGCCGCCCCGGATGCTCCGCCCTGCATCAGCGTCGTGTATGTCGACAGGTCCAGGTCCGACGTCTTTTTGTTCGTGCTGTGGCAACTGAAGCACTTCTGCCGCAGGATCGGCTTCACGTGGTCTTCGTACGTGATCTTCTCGTCGGCGGTGGCGGTGCCGGCGACAGCGGCGATGAGAAGAAGGGAGAGTGTTCGGATGGACGGCATATTTGGCTCTCGGCGGTTTTCTTCTCGGTCCCAAGCTCCGGCTTGGGACCGCATATCCTCGAAGTTCCGCTTCGTCGATGGACATTCAGTTTTCATTTGCTCATCGGCTCACTGCCGGGTGTCTGCGGAAGGCTGTGAGCTATTGGAACCGTGTTGGCTCGCGGCGAAGCAGAGCTTCGGGGATAGGCGTTTCCAGGCCGGAGCCTGGGAACGAGGGGTGTTCAGTGATTGAACAAAAACTCCCGTGAATTCAGCAGGCTCCAGAAAATGTCTTCCAGTGCCTGCTGAGCGTTGTCTTCTTCTGTTGCCACCGCCACAAGCTGTTCCAGTTCCTGGTCGGTTGGCTTGCGAGCGAAGCAGCGAATGTACAACTCCGTGATGATTTCCGACGGCGTTTTGCCTTCCTTTAACAAGGTCGGAATCAAGCCTCCCTGCTCAATCTTGCTGTTTGTTGTGTCGCCGTTAATCAGATGCAGAGCCTGAGACAGATTCGGTTCCATCTGCACTTCGCACGAACACACGCTTTCGCGTTTTGCCCGGCCGAAGGTTGTCAGGAAATACGTTGACGTATTTCCGTCGGCAATCTGAACGGCTCGTGCGCCGACGGGCAGGCCGGGGAACTTGTTGCTGGTCGATGTGACCTGAGTGATGCAGTCCAGCAGCACTTCTGCTCGCATGCGTCGCAGTTCGGCGTGAGCGAAGTTGCTGTGATCAGATTCGTTCGACGGGTTGGTGGCCGTCGAAACCTGATAGGTGCGCGACGTGCAGATGTCCCGGACAAGACGGCGGAAGTCGTAGTTGTAGTCGGTGAAGCGTTTGCCAAGTTCGTCCAGCAGTTCGGCGTTGACCGCCGGATTGCTGACTCGCACATCGTCAACCTGATCGATGATGCCCTTGCCAAAGAAATGAGCCCACACGATGTTCGCCAGATTCTTTGCGAAGTATGGATTGTCCGGCGACGCCAGCCACTCGGCCAGTACCTCGCGACGATCACGTCCCTGCAGGTCCGGAACTTCGCCGCCGAGAAACTTCGGCTGCATGACGCGGCCGTCGACCAGATGCTTCACTTCGCCGCCGCCGGAGTTGAAGATGATCTGTTCGCGCGGGTCTTCGCCCTGCTTGCGTCCGATCTGCGAAAAGAACGCTGCAAAGCCGTAGTAGTCGTCCATTGTCCAGCGGTCGAACGGATGGTTGTGGCACTGAGTACACTGGATGCGCATGCCCATGAACACCTGAGCCACGTTCTCCGCAACCTTTAGTGTTTCGGTTTCGGTCTGATAGTAGTTGGTAGCCGGGTCGGAAAAGGTCCCGCCGCGCGACGCCAGCAGTTCGCGCACCATCACGTCACTGGGAGTGTTCGACGCGATTTTGTCACGCAGCCAGTTGAAGTATCGCAGCATCGGCTTTTGAGTGACGCGGTTGGCAATGGTGCGGATCTGCAGCAGCTCCGCCCATTTCATCACCCACATATCGACGAATTCCTTTCGGCCGAGAAGCTGATCGACAACCTTGTCGCGTTTTTGCGGGTCGGTGTCAGCCAGAAACGTTTCGTATTCGTCGGACGTCGGCAGCGTGCCGGTAATGTCAATGAAGACTCGGCGAAGGAATTCCGCGTCCGTGCAGACTTCAGACGGCGTGATTCTCAGCTTTCGCAGCTTGTTATGAACCAGCGTGTCGATGTAGTTGAATTCTGGTGTCTGCGGGTCTTCGTACTGCAGACCTTTCGGCAGCACGATGAACTGTGATCCAACGGTGTGCGTCTCGAAGCGGGCCATGATGAATGCTTCGCCGCGTTCGTGAGCCGTGACGATGCCTTCCTGAGAAATCGCTGCTGACGTTTCGTTGTTGGTGCTGAAGAACGCCAGTGACGTGACATCGCGGTCGGTTCCGTCGGCGTATTTTGCTCGAACGGTCAGTCGCTGCGTTTCGCCTTCTCCGTCCATCACGGCTGCCCTGGGATACAGCTCGACGGAGACAACAGCCGGAACTTCGCCCGGGTCATTGGGGGCTCCTTCCTTCAGCCAGCGGACAAGCGTGTTGTAGCGCTCGTCGCCGACATCAAATCGCTTGCCTCCCGTGTGAGGCACCTTGCCCACCGATTTTTCGATCAGCAGACTTTCTTCCGGAAGAGCCAGGTTGATGCGCCGACCGGGGAATTCGCGAGTCAGTCGGAAGTGATCGCCTTCCGGGTCAAAGCCGAACAGTGACAGCCGGAACCCGTCCTTGCCGCGAGCGGCTCCGTGACAACTGCCGTTGTTGCAACTGCTCTTCATGAACACGGGCATGACGTCCTGGCGAAAGCTGATCGGCGGATCGACGGTCGCACTGGTGATGTTGACCGGAACTTCGACGGAATGTCCGGCGTAGCTGACGGTCAGTTTGGTGGTGCCGTCCGCGACCGGGTGAAACGTCTGGCCTTCCTGCTTCAGCAGATCTGAGTTTTCAATCGCGATGTCGGCCTGCTCGGTAACGTCATAGGTCAGGCCATTGGGCATTACTGCCTGAACCAGCAGCGACTGTCGGTCGCTGAGTGACGACAGGTTGATGTCCGGCGGGCTGACGGTGATCGAGGCTGGCTGCGGTTTGTCGGCGCTCGCCGCGTTTGCGGCAAGCAGGGCGAGCAGTGACAGAACAGGAATGATCTTCATGATTGGGATTTCGAGAGTTCCGTGTTGACTGAATCGGTCGGATCTGAAAAAGGGGTCAGACCCCTTTTTCAGATGGCCTTTTAACTCATGACCCTTCCGCCGCGCGACGTGCTTCGGCTCGTTGTTTGGCTTCCAGCCTTAGTTGTTCCAGGCGAGTGAGGCGTTTTTCCGGTGGCGGTGCGGGAGCAGCCGGAGCCGCGGCGTCTGCGGCAGCGGTCGGCATCGGAGCAGGAGCAACTGGTTCCGGAAGCGGTTCGTCGACGCGCAGTTCGGTTCCGCCGACACGCGCGTGAACGATCGGCTCACTGTTCGCCGTCAGCACAACCTGGCAGAAAATGTTCTTGTGAGTTCCCGCGGGACTGTCGGCTTCGGTTTTGATCCGGAAGACGAGTTCCTTCGTCTCGGGCGTGATCTCCAGCGGTTCGGTGGTGACCTTGTGCGGCAGCCCCAGCAGCGTGACCTGAGCGTTTGACGGCAGTTCCTTCAGCAGTTGCACTTCCGCGAAGATCTCTGTTTCCTTGCCCTTTTCGACGGCGGAGCGCTGCAGAGCCAGTCCGATGTACGGTTCGGCGATTTCCAGCCTTGCCATTTGTGATGCCGCCCAGGCCGCACCGTTGACGTTGGCGGACGCGATGGCATACACGGGCCAGTTGCCAAGCGCCGCGTTGCCGTTGGCGCTGATCGGATAGCTGCCTTCGGTCTGACCTTTGCGGATTGTGATCGCGCTGGTGGCTCCAATACCTGGCGGACGGAAGGGGAACTGCACCGAGACGTCTTCGTGCCAGCCTTCCTTCCTGTGGACGACAATCTTCATTTCCATCGAACCATTGCGGACGATTGGCACATTCGGCTGCACGATTTCGATGCTGTAGGGCAATTCTTCGATGACAGCGATCGGAAGGCGGTCAACGTCCTTCCATGCAAACAGCGACTGACCGGGTGCTGCGATCACGAAGTCGGCCCGGTTCGTGAACCGTCCGCTGATGTCTTTTCCTTCTTCGTTCAGCCGTGCTCTGAAGTCAACAAGAGCGCCTGCCAGCGGTGCGTCGGGGGCGGCTTCAAAGACGACCGGCATTGTGTTCAGGCTGGCAGGCATCGGCTGCGCCACCATCGTGACTCCGGCGGGCAGCTGCATGTCATCCAGCACCAGTTCACCACCGAAGTTCAATCGGCTGGCGGAGATAATCGTTGCGAACCGGTTGCCCCTCGGAATGAAAATCTGCTGTCGGCTTTGTGAGTACCTTGCGACGCGCGGGATTTCGAGCGTCAGTTGCGGGACGATCGGCTGGAACTCAACGCGGTAAACAAAGTCCTCGCCACCGCGGTCAAGATGGTCTCTGATGAGAATGCCGTATTCGCCGTCTTCCGGAACCTGAAAGCGAATATAGCTGTCGGGGCCGCGAGCATCATCGGCACCGGCGAGCACCGCACCATCGGCTTTCAGAATGGACATGACCGGGTCAATGGGCGACCGAACGCGGCGACCGTAGCACTCGACTTCGTAGACCTGACCCTTCTTCGCGCTGAACCGGAAGTAGTCCATGTCGCCGGGCTCGCCCAGGACTCCGTTAAACGCACTGGGGAACTTGACGGTGGTGGCTTCAGCCCACGCGTTGTTCGGTTCGGCTTCGAAGCTGTTCGGATCCGGCGAAACTCGCAGCACGTGACCCGACGGGCTGATGCCACGATCGTCTTCCGCGAAGACCTGAAATTCCGCGCGGCCATCGTCGGGAAGCCTGACGGTCTTCGTGAACGAACCCCCCGCATCACCGATAAACGTGACCTCCAGTTCTTCGCCGGCCTGACCACCTGCCGGGAAAACTGCGGTCGGGCGGGGAAACTGACCGACGTGCAGCCGATAGCGGCAGTTGCCATTGCCACCGTAGCCGCTTTCGCGGACTTCGATGATGTAGCGGCCATCTTGCGGCACGACGATCGACGTCACGGCGTCCTGTCGCACCAGCGGTGAATCGTCAACGGCCGCCAGTTCGAAACGCTTTTCATCAAGTATGGCAATGTACGGATCGAACAGTGTCTGCCCGAATCTCATGCCTTCGACCTCCAGCGACAACCGCTGGCCTTTCGTTGCTTCGACAGAGAAGTAGTCGACGTCTTCGTTTTGGATAACCCCTTCGACGGTAACGTTCTGTTCGATCGGCTGAGCTTCAGTGAACTCCGTGTTCGGTTCCTTTTCGCTGATCGCCGGGAGCGCTCCGACGAAGAACGTCCGGTAATCGGAAACTCCACTGCGGGTGCGCACCTGAGCCGTGTGTTCGCCGAGTTCGCAGTCCGCGGCGACACGGATCGTGGCCCGGCAGATATTGGCGTTCTTCTCGTCCGGCTCGATCTTAAGGACTTCGACCCCGGGTTCGTAGAACAGGATTTCTTCGGCGTCGCTGAGTCGATTGCCGTGGAAGGTGACCACATGATCGGCACCGCGCTGAACGCCCCGCGGCGTGATGACGGTCAGCGTGGGGTCTGAGGCGACGGCCGTGGATGCGGTCGCCAGCAACAGTGTCAGGATGATGTGTCGCATAATGGCGGGATCTGTGAGGGGAAGGTGCGGCGCGTATTCACCGCGATGCGATTCAGTCCGGAGGGCGGGTCTATCCTTTGCCGGGGCCGACAGACCTTGATTGTTCGCCAACAACTCTGTCAAAGCCCCCGAACGGCAACGCCGTGAAGGATTCTGATGCAGGAAAACGCACGTCGTTTAACCCGTGGCCGAAAGGCCAGGCCGTCTCCGGTTACCTCTGCCTGGCCTCGCGGCCACGGGTTAAACGATTCAAAACTCTTCACGGCGTCGCCCGAAGGGGAGACGCTGTGAAGCACTCGTGATCTCGTTAAATCCGTGGTCGAAGACCAGGCCGTTGTTTAGGTGGCCAATCACAGACGGCCTGGTCTTCGACCACGGGCAAAAGAGTTCGCACACCGCCGGACGGCATGTCGTATTTCGACGAAGCTCAGCTACACCAGCAGCTCTTTGCGGACCTTGCCGCCGTCGACGATTTCAATCGGGCGATCACCCGGAGCCATGAGTTCCTTGTCACCAACGATCCCCAGACAGTGGTAAATTGTCGTCGCCCAGTCCTCCACCGTCAGCGCGTCGTCCTGTGGTTCGGCGGCCGTCGGATCAGAGGAACCATAGACCTGGCCTCCCTTGATTCCGCCACCGGCGAGGACGACGCTGAACACCTTTGGCCAGTGATCCCGGCCGGCGGTTCCATTGACTTTCGGAGTCCGGCCGAATTCACTGGCGATGCACACCAACGTGTCCTGCAGGCGGCCACGTTCGTCCAAATCTGAAATCAATCGGGCGAAAGCCTGATCCAGCGCCGGAACCTGATTGCGCATACTTCCGTCGATGTTGTCGTGCATGTCCCAGCCGCCGTACGTCAGCGTCACAAACCGGGCTCCCGCTTCAATCAGTCGGCGAGCCATCAACATGCGCGCTCCGGCCTGGTTGCGGCCGTACTGGTCACGCAGTGCGTCGCTTTCCTTCGTCAGATCGAAGGCTTCGCGAGCTTCCGGCGAACCAACCATCCCGTACGCTCGTTCGTAGAATGTGTCGACGGCGGCCAGAGAATCCGCTTTCTGGTTCGACGCGAAGTGATCATTCACGGCTTCCAGAACACTGCGTCGGCGCGTGAACCGCTTTTCATCGACACCTCCGGGAAGCTGCAGGTCGCGAACATTGAAACCATCGCTGGCCGGATCAGCTCCCAGACTGAACGGAGCGAACGACGAGCTGAGATAGCCGGTTCCCGCGAATTCGTTCGGCTGACCGGGAACGCAGACATACTGCGGAATGTTATTGCGCGGGCCGAATTCATGAGTCACCACGCTGCCCATGCTGGGATAGGACAGTGCCGGGCTGGGACGGTAGCCCGTGAACATATTGTGCGTCCCGCGTTCGTGAGCGGCCTCGCCATGTGTCATCGACCGGCAGATCGCGATCTTATCGGTGATCTGAGCCGTGTTCTTCCACAGTTCGTTGATGAACACGCCGCCGACTTTGGTTTCAATCGGGGCCATCGGTCCGCGGTATTCGACGGGAGCATAGGGCTTGGGGTCGAAGCTCTCCTGATGTGCCATTCCCCCAGGCAGGAAGATAAAGATCACCGATTTGGCGGTGCCTTCTTTGCTTTCGTACTGCTTGATTTCGGCCTGGGCGGACTGCAGCCTCAGATACTGAGCCAGCGTCAGCCCAATGCCTCCGCAGAAACCAACGTGCAGGAAACTCCGACGAGACGAACCGCGAACCATGATAAAAACTCCGTAAGACAACCGGTGGCCCGCTTCCTTCAACCGTAACGCGGCTCGAAGCAGAAGCGATGAGAGGTGGGACTTGGGGCGGGAAAACTCAATAACCCAGACGCCATGAAACGGCCGAACCGGGGTTTTCAAGTGTCAGGACGCAGCACTGCAATGTCAAGGGGCTACCTGCCGAAGACTTGCCCGAACCCGCATCAGGCTGCTTACACCGCCCGCGGCAATCGGTTTTGAGCGTCGACATGGACGATGTGCGGCTGATGGCCGGTGCGCTCGTCCTCGCTGAATTCCGCGTAGCTGGCGATGATGATAATGTCGCCGACGCTGACCAGTCGAGCTGCCGCTCCGTTCAGGCAAATCACGCCTGAACCTGGTTCGCCGCGGATCGCGTAAGTGGACAGACGACTGCCGTTGGTGATGTCGTAAACATCGACTCGTTCGAATTCGACGATGTCCGCGGCATCCAGCAGCTCAGCGTCGATGGTGATGCTGCCTTCGTAATGCAGATCGGCTTCCGTTACGGTCGCCCGATGGATCTTTGATTTCAGCAGGATACGCTTCATGGCCGAATTATAGCCGTTCATCGCAGTCGGGCACTGAGCGATCCGGTGCAGGCAGAAACGATCTGCTGAACGGCCGCGTCGACTTCTTCGGCCGTCAAAGTCCGTTCCGGACTTCTGAATCGGCAGGTAACGACATACGACTTGCAGCCCGCATCGATCTGGCTTCCGCGATACTGGCCACTGAATGAAACATCGTCCAGCAGTCTGACCCCGGCGGCAGTGACTGCCTGCACCAACTGAGCCCACGTGACAGACTCCGGCAATACGAAATTCAGGTCGCGGGAAACCGACGGGAAGCGGGGAAGCGGAGAGAACGCTCGCTTCGGCTCGAACAGTTCTTCCAGCAGCCCGGCATCCAGTTCTGCAATGGTGACCGCATCCTGAAGATCGATGCTGTCGGTCACTCGGCGGTGCAGTTCTCCAAGCCAGCCGAGCGGACGTCCGTTCAGCGCCAGCGCGGCTCCGCGGCCGTCAGCGAATTCGCCCAGATCGCACGGAGAAACGTCCAGAACAGCGGACGGTGCGACGCGGCTGATGAGCGATTCGACAACTCCCTTCAACTGCAGAAAGTCGCGGCCTGCAACAAGGCCGATGGTCATCGGTTCGGCCTCGCGCTCGGGCTTTCCGGCTCCGGCCGACAGATACACCCTGGCAACTTCGAACAACTCGGCGTTTACCGTGCCGTGCCGTTCGTTCTGGCGGCGGCAGTACAGCAGGCTGGGAATCAGACTCTGCCGCAACTGGTTTTCGTGGCTGCGAGTCGAATGAGTCACCGCAACGATGGGCGCATCCGGACGAGGGTGAAACAGTCTTTGCTGGTCGTCACTACAGAACGAAAGTGTGAGTGCTTCGAAGAAACCGCACGCGGTCAGGTGCTGGCGGATCAGATCTCCCACAACTTCTCGCCGGCTTTTGGTGGTTGCGACAACCGGCAGCGTGGCGTCGTCGGGGATGTTCTCGTAACCGTGAATGCGGGCGACTTCTTCGATCAGGTCGCATTCCCGCGACAGATCAAGTCGCCAGCCCGGCGGTGCGAAGGTTGCCGTCTGCTCATTCTGGTCGACGCATTGCAGCCCGAGACTTTGCAGAATCTCGACACAGCGCTGCGTCGGAATGCTGACACCAAGGATGCGTTCGACCTGAGCGAACCGCAGCGTCACCGGTTCGTCCTCCTCGGGAAGTGGCGTTCCGGCGACGACCGAGCCATCCAGCAGTTCTCCCCCGGCGACCTGCAGTATCAGTTCGCAGCAGCGGCGCGAGGCCCAGTCCATGTTCCGCCGGTTGACTCGCCGTTCGAATCGAAACGATGACGGGCTGTGCAGCTTGAGTGCTCGCGCGGTGGCTCGCACGCTGATGGGATCGAACGACGCCGTTTCGATCAGCACGTTGACGGTGGCGTCGGAAATTTCCGTGTCGAAGCCCCCCATCACTCCGGCCACGGCGACGGCTCGTGAGCCGTCTGCGATCACACACATGTCGGCGGTCAGTTCGTATTCGCGCTGATCGATGGCCGTGATTTTTTCACCGGCTCTCGCGCGACGGACAACGATGCGGCCTTCGTTGAGCTGATCCAGATCGAAAGCGTGCAGCGGCTGGCCGCATTCCAGCATGACGTAGTTCGTGACATCGACGACGTTGTTGACGCTGTTGATTCCCACAGCCGCCAGCCGGTCCTTCAGCCATGCCGGACTGGGGCCGATGCTGACGCCGCGAATGATGCGAGCATGATACTCGTGGCACAGGTCCGGGCACTCAAGCTGCACCGACGTTTCTTCAGCCGCTGGTTTGCCGCTCGGCGAAACGGCTGCGGCGGGCGTCCGGAGTTCGCTGCCGAACAGCACGGAAACTTCGCGAGCGACGCCGATGTGGCCCAGACAGTCCGGCCGGTTGCTGGTGACTTCCAGATCGATCGCGACGTCGTTACCGATGGCCGTGAACTCCTCCAGATTCAGCCCGGACATGGTCAGGCGGTCGGTGAGTTCTTCAACGGGCATGTCCAGCGGAACGTATTCCGCCAGCCAGTTCTTGCTGACAATCATGGAAACGCACGGGCGTGAAAGAGGAACGACCGGACTCGGCCGCGAAACAAAGCGGGGGAGTGTATCGCCTGCCGTTCGAACGGAACAGGCCGCGGAGTTCCGGCGTTTTTGGTGTTCGGATGAGAGGCCGGGCGTGCTCGGCGATCTGCCGGCCGCTGTGTTGAGGCTGAACACAAACTTAGCACTCGTCCGCGATTGAACTACCGATTTGGCAACCCGTCGAAGTGGTTTAGCAGGCGGTTTTCTCCTCTGGAAGCAGGTGCTAACGCGTTCCGGCCAGTCAGCTAACTCAACTACGCACGAGTTCGTAAGGCTGCACCGCAGTTCATTCCTGATTTCGCGGTACGACGCAAGCTGCTCGATCCCGCGAAACCCGAGGGCTCTCGCTCAATGGCACTCACTTTGTGAGCGGCACGGCGCTAGCCGCCGATGTCTGCATTAAAAAACGCTCGGAAAAACCGGCGGCTAGCGCCTTGCCGCTCACAGATCAGAGCTAAAGTGAGTGACATTGGGCTCGCGCTGTTCGGCTGCTGTTTGATCCGATCGCGAAAGGGAGCCGTGTCGCCAGCATCGGGCTGATGGATACTACTCTGACCCCTCGCCGTCCTTGTCTTCGTCCGCCACTGTTTTGCTGACAACGTCGGTGCGTGAGACGCGGAACTTCTCGAAGCTGTCGGCGGTGATGACGTAATACCAGCCTGCGAATCGGCGAGCCAGTTCTTCGGATTTTTTCCTGCCGTCTTCGACCTTCTTGTTGTATGCCTTCAGGTCAGACTCGTAGGCGTTGTTTGCGACTTCATACTCGGCCATTGCCTGATCGTACGCTTGCTGAGCAGCCTGTTTCGGATCCACGGGCGGGGCTGGCTGAACGTCAGGCTCGTCAGTTGCGGGCTCGTCAGTTGCGGGTTCGTCGGTTGCGGGTTCTTCAGTAGCCGGTTCTTCAGTTGCGGGTTCTTCAGTTGCGGGTTCAACAGTTGCGGGTTCATCAGTTGCGGGTTCGTCGGTTGCGGGTTCGTCGGTTGTCGGTTCTTGAGTCGCAGGCTCGTCAGCAGGAGCCGGTTCATCGCCAGCAGGCTCGTCCGTCGGCTCCGATTCCTGAACCGGTTCAGCCGCGATGTCAGCAGATTCGTCAGCTTCGTCGACGGCCGTGTCCTCCTGCGGCTGAGCAAACGGGTTGCAGTCTGCTTCATCGCCAGCATCGTCGTCCGCATCATCGTCTGCGGCGTCCTGGTTCGCACGGTCATCGTCGTCTGCTGGTTCGGCGGTTTCCTCAATGCTGCCGTCCGGCTTGTCGCCGTCGGCTTGTTCCTGACCGACTTTTGCTGGCTTCTGTTCCGGTTCCGCCGGCTCGTCGAGAATAGCGGGCCGATCGGGCTTAACGGGTGGCTGAGGCTTCTGACCAAGGAGTTCTTCGTTGAACTCAGCTTTAATCAGCAGATAGCGCCGAGGGCCGGATTCCTCGTCATCGGAATCGGTCGGCGTGTCGTCTGCTGCGTCGCCGGTTTCGTCGCCGGCTTCGTCGTCGGCGTCTGCGTTGGCGTCGTTTGCCGTCAGACCGGTTTCAATATCCTTGCCGGTACCGCGAGCGATTTCACCGAAGTACAGCGTGTACTGGAGTCCGGATCCCACGCCGGCGATTAGTTCTCCTTCGTTCGAATACAGTTTTTCATTGCCTTCCCGGTCGGCGGCGATGAAGAATCCCTGCCGCTGCATTTCGGCTTCCAGCATCTGCCGAACCAGCGGATTGACTCGGAAGTCGTCACTGAGTCCTTCCGGCTTCTTTCGGACGCCGACGATCTTCAACTGGTCCAGGTTCGTTGCGATTGCCCGGACCGGTGATTCGTCGAGCTGCTCATCTTCCTGAAGATCTTTCAGTTGCCACTTGCCGGTCGACTTCAGGTCTTCCTTCGCAAACTGCAGCGTTTCTCCCGGTACAATAACGCCGCGCTGTTCGTCGATTGAGTACTTGTCGACAATGATTTCCACGAAGTCGTTCTGGTTGACCTTCAGCAGATCGGGTTCAATCCAGTCGCTGAATTTCGCGGACAGGTCAACTTCCAGTTCCGCCACATAGGTGGTTGTCTTTTCCGGTTCACGGACGTAGTAGAACCCATCGCGTTCCGGCACTTTGTTGCCGACAATCAGATCAACCAGTGCGTTACCGCTGCTGTCTCGCAGCGAGATTCGCGTACCTCGTTCTTCGGCCATCGCCGCGCCAGTGACATCCGGTTCGACGACACCGAACCGCTTCCAGTCGTCCTTGCTGCGACTTTGCACGGCCACTTTTTTCACTCCGATGAGTGAGGTTGCCGTGCGAGCCAGCCGTTCGTTGGCTTCGGCCGGATAGTCATAATGCGACGGAATAACCCACAGTTTGTCATCGTTTTGTCTGACGGAGAATTCCTGAACTTCCTTCGAGTCCTTTTCGAAGTCAACAACAGTCAGCGATGTTGCCTGCAGCGGGTTGTCAAACTTCGGGAAGAACGGTTCACCGACTTCGGCGAAGCCTTCGATGTCTCCCGGAATGCTGCCGTACCATGCCCACGCGGCCACGAGCGAAGATGCCACAGCGGTCGCGACGAAGACGAAAGTTCGAGGCGTGGGGTTCATTTCTCGACCTGAGTTGGGACAGATTTCAGACTTGGAATGTTCAGTGAACGGCTGGCGGGGTGCTGTTGACCAGCATGATTACCGCCGACGGCGGTCCGGTGTAATCGACTGCTGTTCGGCGAGGTTTCTCATTCCCAGAAACAGCAGGCCGAAACAAATCGGCAGCACCGCCGGCAGGAAGTAGGCTCCCATGCCGATCTTGCTTTCTTCGCGGCGAATGCTCTGGCGGGTTTCCAGAGCAACCTTGCGAATTCGATTATTCATCTCGGCTTCCAGCTCCTCACGGTCCAAATCGAGCTGCCGGTTCAGATCCTGTTCTTTCTGCGTGATCAACTGATCCTTGGCGCGAGCATCGAGGTCGGTGCGTTTTTGAAGTTCGGCAATCTCGTCTTCGAGTTCCTTCCGAGCCGCGTCAAGCCGGTCCTTCATGGCTTTGTTGGCGTCTTCTTCTTCCTTGCTGAGCCGTGTCCGCAGGGCTTTGGTGCGTGCTTCCATTTGTGTGAGAGTTCTCAGGCCGGCACGTCGCGATCGCAGATCGATCAGACCTCCCTGGCCTGCCAGCACGTCGACAGCGTTCAGAACAAACGTGACATTGTCGAATTCCGTCTCGATGAACTGGCGATTTCGCAGCAGGAAGAACTGGTCACCGATCATGTCGGCATCCGCACAGAACACCACGTTCAGCGGACTATCGGCGCTGGTGTTTGTGATATGTGCGGCAAGGACGTGAGCGAAGTCGTCGGGGAACAGATCGGGGTTGGGTTTCACCTGCACCTGCTGTCCCCCGGCGAACGGATTGAACTGGACGTCGGCAAATTCTTCCCATGCCAGCAGCCCGGACGTCCTGCCTCCGGTCAGCAGCAGCGGAACAAACTGCTGATCTGCCTTTCGCTCGCGAGCCTGCAGAGTTCCGCCAAACAACGTCACCACATTCTGCAACTGCGATGTAATCGGAGAATCTTCACTGAAGGCTCCGTCCGGATTTGCCGAGCGTGACACAAAGACGATTTCTTCGCGCACCGGGCCCAGTTCATTGAACGGGTTCGACTCGTCGAATGCGATCCGACCGTTGTCCCAGTTCAGGTCCAGCAAATTCTTCAGAGACGTCAGTTCTCCGTTGTCGGCTTTCGGTTCCGGTCGTGACTGCTGCATGAACATCCCGCCGGGACTGGGTTTTGGCAGTTTCGGAGCCAGTTGCGGATTGAACGCGGGAAACGGATCGTCAAAGATCAGGACTGGTTTTCCGGAACGGACGTACTCCATGAAATTGTCCATTTCCGGCTGAGTCAGCGTCGACGGCATCACCGCCAGCAGGACGTCAAATCCTTCCGCCGGTGGTTTGCCTTCGTCATCTTCATCGAACTCATCGGCAAACGGGTCTGCAACATCGTCTCCATCCTTCGTCACCAGAATGCGGCGGGCCGGATTGACAAACCGCACGTCGTACTGCTTCTTCAGTTCCGTGATGATCTCCCAGTTGCGACCACCGGCATCGGAAGGCGTCATCACGCCGGCGTCCGTTTGCAGGACACCGACTGTCAGTCGATTTTCCTGAGCGACCGTCTGAATCGATCTCGTGAGTTCGTATTCGATCGGCAGGCCCTTACCGAAGAACGGGATCAGAACGTTGTCGGTGGTACTTTGAACGACGGCTCCCAGGAAGACATCGCTTGTTTCTGTCTTGCCGTCCTGCTGGTACTGAATGCGGACGGGGTTAATTCCCAGCCCGCGCGCCTCCTCGGCTTCTTCGCTGAATGGTTCGACATCGACGACGCGCACTTCCACGGACCCGCCGCCGCGCAAGTCGTATTCGTTCAGCAGACCAAGCAGCCGGCGGCGTGTCTCACTGTATTCTCGGGGTACGTCCGGGCTGACAAACGCCTGAATCGTGATCTGCTGCCTGTCACCGAGATCGTTCAGTGTTGTCTGAGTGGCGCTGGACAGGGAAAACAGCTTCTCCAGAGTCATGTCCGCGCGCACAGGATACAGACCGGTGAGCATCAGCAGACTGAGCAGAATGACACAGACGGACACGGCTCGAACGACGAAATGCCCTCCCATGGCGACCTGTCGCGACGCGTGCCAGCGACGTTTCGAGATCACGATCAGATTCAGGTAAAGCATCAGACTTGCCAGGAACACAAAGTAGCACACTCCTGACAGCGAGATGACTCCCAGTGTGAAGTCTCGCAACTGCCCGGGCACGCTGACTGCTTCCAGCGCGGTCTGCATCTGATACAGATTCCACTTCACACCCAGCGGCTGCAGCAGCCATTCGACCGCATCAGTCGTACGGCCGATGAAAACCGGAACGCTGCAGAACACCGTCCCCAGCACAAACGCCACCGTTGCGTTGGACGTCAGAGCGGACGCCAGCATCCCGATGCTCAGCAAAGCCGCTCCGGCCAGCCAGTAGCCGAAATAGGTCGCGGCCAGAGTCCGGCCGTCCGGATCTCCCAGCCATTCCAGAATCATGACGTTGACAAGCGAAAACATCACGGCAACGGAATATACGCTCAGCACCGCCAGATACTTGCCCAGCAGCACTTCGGTATCAGTCGCCGGCAGCGTGAACAGCAGCTCGTCAGTTCCCAGTTTTTTTTCTTCCGCCCAGCTCGTCATGGTGATTGCCGGAATCAGCGTCAGCAGCAGATACGGAAACCACAGATTCAGCTGTTCCAGGTTCGCCTGATTCGCAGCAAAGAATAACTCGTTGAACGCCACACGTGCGCAGACAACGCAGAACACGATTACGAACAGGTATCCGAGTATCCCGGAAAAGTAACTGCGAAAGTTCCGCTTGGTAATGGCCAGAATCACGTTGCCGCGAATCATGGTTGGTCCTTGTGTAATAGCAACTTGCGGTTAGTGGTCAGCAGTCGAAGGCCGTTAATTCACACATCCTCGATTCTCGTTCTCGAAGCTCCGGAGTCCGGCCGGAAGAAAACGAGGACGCGGGTTCGAGCACGAAGCAGCGTTCAGCAGAACATCCCTGCAGGCTGACCGCCGACGGCCATAAGCCGTTCTTCATGCTGCCGTCAGCGATTTGAATTTCTCTTCCATTTCGACTTCGTTTGCGCCAAGTTCGGCCGTCGGGCCGTCGAAGACCATGCGGCCCGTATTGATCAGAATAACCCGGTCACACACGGCGCGAACTTCCTGCAGGATGTGCGTCGAAAGCAGGATTGTCTTTGTCTTTGCGAGTTCTTTAATCAGTTCGCGAACTCCGTGAACCTGATTCGGGTCCAGCCCGCTGGTGGGTTCGTCCAGAATCAGCACGTCGGGATCGTGCAGCATGGCGTGCGCCATGCCGACTCGCTGACGGAACCCGCGTGACAGCTTCGAAATCGGCTTCCGCCAGACTTCCCCCAGTGAGCACTTGTCTGCGACCCACGCCATGCGGCTCGACAACTGACTTGACGACAGTCCGCGAACTTCCCCGATATATTTCAGCATGCCTTCCGGCGTCATCTCGGAATAGAGCGGCCCGTTTTCAGGAAGGTAGCCGAGATGTTCGCTGGCTCGGATACGATGGGTGGCCACATCGTATCCGGCGATCTTTGCGTGGCCCTGACTGGGAGACAGATACCCGGACAGCATTTTCATCGTCGTGCTTTTTCCGGCTCCGTTCGGCCCCAGAAATGCACAGACCTGCCCTCGCGGCACCGTAAACGTGACGTCCTGACAGGCAGCGAAGTCGCCGTAGAATTTGCTGAGGCCCTCCGCCTCAATCATCGCGCTGGATTTCGATTCCGAGGGAGAAGTCATAAGCGTAATTCTCAACCAGAACAAACGT
This sequence comes from uncultured Planctomycetaceae bacterium, assembly GCA_964531585.1. Classification (GTDB taxonomy): domain Bacteria; phylum Planctomycetota; class Planctomycetia; order Planctomycetales; family Planctomycetaceae; genus JAWKUA01. The sequence goes on from CAZHET010000016.1 coordinate 26,561, forward strand.
TACGGACGAAGGGAGGGAGTTCACCTGCCGCCATCCTGTTTTTTTCTCGACCCATACTTACGAAACTGGTTGGTCAGCCGTTGGAAAACCAACTGCCGAATCGGCACCAGATTGGGTAACTTAGCGGGCCAGCAAGCAACATTCCAATCGGTGGAGCAGAGAGCCGTTAGCCCGGGTGAAGAGTTCGGGCCTGAGGGCGGAAGGCCGGCCGGATATCGACCAGACATCATCAGGCGATTCCCGCTTCGCTCGTGACCGCCGGCTGCCGGTTGTGATTTGTCGTTTGGGGATTTGTGATTTCTTCCTCCTGCCGCCGAAGCGTCGAAAGCCCCCCATGCCACTTCTCGGAGTTAATATCGATCACGTCGCCACCGTTCGGCAGGCTCGCATGACCAATGAACCGGACCCGGTTCACGCTGCGGTGCTCGCGGAACTTGGCGGAGCTGACAGCATTACAGTTCACCTTCGGGAAGACCGCCGACACATCCAGGACCGAGACGTCCGCATTCTGAAGGAAACGCTTCGCGTGCCCATGAATCTCGAAATGGCGGTCACGCCCGAGATGACGAAGTTCGCGCTGGACGTTGTCCCGGCGCAAGCCACTTTGGTGCCCGAGAAACGGGAAGAACTGACGACCGAAGGCGGGCTGGACGTGATTGCTCAGCTCGATCGCGTCGAACGCTGCATCAGGGAACTGCAAGGCAGGGGAATTCACGTCAGCCTGTTCATCGATCCCAATGTGATGCACGTCGAAACGGCCCGAGATCTGGGTGCCAACGCCATCGAACTGCACACGGGCTCATTCGCCGACGCAGGATCACCCGAGGCAGCGGAAGAGGAATTCCACAAACTGGTGGAAGCCGGCCGGTTTGCGGTCGAGCACGGGCTGCAATTGAATATGGGGCACGGACTGACGTATCGCAATGTGCGGCGGGTCGCAGCGATCCCGAGCGTTCACGAACTGAACATCGGCCACAGCGTCGTCAGTCATGCCGTCATGGTGGGCTTCGAACGAGCGGTGCGGGAAATGAAGGATCTGCTGGTGTAAGCGATGGGGGACGGCTCCCGGCCGGAACTGACAGGTGTCACAGCCGGTTTCCGGCACTCACCCAGCGGTTGCGGTCGCTGACCTGTTCGTTCAGCGTCCACAGATCCAGCAGCCAGCCGAGGCCCAGCAGTCCCCCGGTCAGCAGCCAGATGACGCCGGTGAACCATTTGCCCATATAGAATCGGTGGATTCCGAAAACGCCCAGAAAGGTCAGCAAAATCCAGCAGATGTTGTAGT
>CAZHET010000017.1:0-27661 GCA_964531585.1 uncultured Planctomycetaceae bacterium
ATATAGGTGATCGACTTCAACTGATCGCGGCGGTTGCGCAGGAACCAGTTCATGCGTTTGCTGAAGGCATCCAGCCGCTGTATCACCGTGTCGTCCAGCACCGTGACCGTAAACAGCGGAATAATGCCAACCATCGAACGCACTCGCAGCGGCACCGTGTGGCCGTTGTCGTACAAATGGTCATAGTAAAATCCATCCTGCTCATCCCACAGCCCCTGGCCACCCATCGTGTTCATGGCATCGGCGATCTCGATGTAGTGTTCAAAAAACTTCGACGCCATGTCCGCATACGCCGGATTCTCGGACGCCAGTTCCAAGGCGATCGTCAGCATCGATGAGCAGAAGAATGCCATCCATGCCGTACCGTCCGCCTGGTGAAGGTGGCCGCCCGTGGGCAGCGGCTTGGAACGATCAAACACTCCGATATTGTCCAGCCCCAGGAAGCCGCCGGAAAACACATGTTTTCCCAGTACGTCTTTTTGATTGACCCACCACGTAAAATTCAGCAGCAGTTTCTGAAAAGTACGGGCCAGAAACTGCCGGTCGCGGTGACCGGGCTCTCCAGTCATTGTGTAAACGTTCCAGCACGCCCACGCATGTACTGGCGGATTCACGTCGCTGAAGTGCCATTCATAGGCCGGTATCTGTCCGTTGGGATGCATGTACCATTCGCGCAGAAACAGGATCAACTGATCTTTGGCGAACTGCGGATCCATGTTGCTGAACGGAATCATATGAAACGCGGAGTCCCAGGCTGCGTACCACGGATACTCCCACTTGTCGGGCATCGCAATGATGTCCCGGTTGAACAGGTGAGTCCAGTCGCCGTTACGCTGCCGCTTCCGTTCCGGGGATACGGGCGGCATGTTTGGATCGCCCTTCAGCCAGTCATAAACAGCATAATGATAGAACTGCTTGGACCACATCAGCCCGGCATAGGCCTGTCGCATGGTTTGGCGGGCATTGTCATCGAGATTGTCTGGTGTCTTGCCGGCATAGAACGCGTTGGCTTCGGCAATACGCTGTTTCATCGTGAAGTCAAACGGCTTACCAAATGTCTGAGCCGGCGGTTCGTCGTCCGCCCAAAGTCGCAGGCAGACTGTGGCTGATGCACCCGATGACAGCTGCAGAGTGTAATGCGCAGCCGCCTTCGTGCCGACATGTTTCGGATTCACAGCAGCTTTTCGTCCGTCGACAACAAACGCGTGAAAAGCATCCTTGGTGTACCTGCCGACCAGAGCCGGGTCATGCAGATACTTTGCCGCAGACTCGTTCTCAGTGAACAGCATTGTCGGCGCGATCCCATCGCCGCCAGGAGCTGCAGCAAAATGGAATCTGCCCAGCGTACTGTGTTCTGCCGTCAGCGTCTGGTCCTCGTTGAGGCACATAGACGGTTTGGGCCAGCAACCGTCGTGCTGGCATCCCCAGGTCCAGGTATTACGGAACCACAGCGTCGGCAGCAGGTGCAGAGTCGCCGCATCGGGGCCGCGATTGGAAACTGTCAGCCGCATTAAAATGTTGTTTGGCGATTCCTTTGCATATTCAATCTGCACGTCGAAGTAGCGGTTTTCATCAAAAATGCCCGTGTCGCTGAGTTCATATTCCGGCTTATCGTGCCCTCGACGCTGGCTTTCGGCCACCAGTGCATCATAAGGGAATTCCTGCTGCGGATACTTGTACAGCGCTTTCATGTAGGAGTGCGTCGGAGTGGAATCCAGATAGTAGTAGCACTCTTTGACGTCCTCGCCATGATTGCCTTCGTGGCCGTTTACTCCGAACAGCCGCTCCTTCAGAATCGGATCCCTGCCGTTCCAGAGTGCCAGTCCGAAGCACAGGCGGCACTGTCGGTCTGTAATTCCCAGAAGTCCGTCCTCGCCCCAGCGGTAGGCTCGGCCGCGCGCGTGGTCGTGAGGAAACGCGTCCCAGGGGCGGCTGTCGTGGGAATAATCTTCGCGCACGGTGCCCCATTGCCGATCCGACAGATACGGTCCCCAGCGCTTCCAGTTCGCATCCGGCTCGCGCCGTGATTCTCGTTCGAGCCGAAGGCGTTCAGCGTTGGTCTGTTTTTCCGATGCCATCAATTGTTACCGAGAGAAGCGTTTCTGCGGAACCGTCTGGCTCCGTCGCTGAGTACTAAGCGTTCGCCTGAGCCGCGACGATAGTTTGCCTTGCGGGGGAATGGCAACCTCGCCGCCGCGCGCAGCGCAGAATCCCCGAAATCGCGACGGTCCGCTTCGCGCCGCCGAATGCCCTCGGCCAGCCGGGGTTTTCGACAAACGCCGTGTTGCCATGGCGAAATGCTGCAATGCGGAAGCGACAGGTTCCTGACCGCGCCAATCGTCAGCGGCGCGGTGTGCAGACTGGTGGGTTAAGACGTAAAACCGCCCAGTCAGGCCAGTGCGGCCCGGATGCGTTCAACCAGACCATTATCCTGGTCACCACTGCCTCTCAGTTTGTAGACGCTGGACGCCAGGAACCGATTGCGGAACTGCGGCGACACCTTGTAATAGTCTTCCAGCGCGGCGGAACTGAACTTGTAGTCATGAGAATCATTGCCCTTCAGGAAGACCAGTCGCCGTGCGGCCTGGATCAGTGCCTGAACGTCCTGACCGCCATCCAGGTATCTCAGAACTCCGTTCGCCGCCTTGAGACGATCGCTGCTGACGTTTGTAAAAATGGACTCGATGTCAGTTCCTGAGGCCTCGGGCGGGCCGGTCGTCAAAGCCTCGACCGTGATGTCCGAGACGTCCCCGCGTCCCGGCAGCGCGTCGCGGAAGAGCGTCAGGAACGACGCATTCTGGAGCAGCAGCATCCTGCGAGTCTGCTCGCTGCTGGTCGTGTCGAACAGATATCGAATCGCATTTGTGGTCGTCACCGCATGCAGCGCGACAATGCCCGGCTGCTTCATCAGCAGCTCACCAGCACCCATGTGCAGTGCATCGAAGACGGATTGCGGCGACACTTCGGCGTTCAGCAGTTCCACCACGGCCACGGCAGCCTCTGTCGCCGTTGCCGCTCTAAGCGTCTGCAGAAATGACCTCGTCGCTGCTTCATCGACGCGTCCGGTCTGCCATCCGCCGCGAATCTGCGAACTTAGCTGTTCGTTGGAGCGCCAGGGCCGGTCCGGCTCCAGATCACTGTTTGCCGGATTGGGCTCGCCGGTGTGATTCAGCAGTGCATAGGCCAGCGATCGCATCACGGGTTCCGCGTGATGCCAGCCGATGGTCTGCAGGGTACGCCAGGCGTTTGCCAGAAAGATCGCCTTGTGACCGATGCTGCGAAAATCGCGGGCGGCATAGTGCGCGAACAGCTCGAAGACATCGTTCGCTCCCAGGCTGCGGCAGATGCCTGCGGCTGCGGCATCCGCCTTGCTTTCGTCCCAGGTGAGCATCGCCTCGTTAAACACCTGTCGCACGTTTTCCGCGGCGGGCACAGATGATTCATCGACGGGCGGCATCGTCCAGTTGCCTTCGCGGACATCGCGAGCCTGCGAACTCTTGAATTCGTCCAAAGCCCAGAAGATCGGCAACCAGCGATCTTCGTCGGGCGACGAAAGGCTGGCCAGATGCGCCGAATTGACGACCAGCACAGCGTGAAACTTGAAGCCCACGGAAGGGCGCGGCTCGACATTTCGAACACCCGCGAGAAACAGCGCCGCCAGAAGTTCGCGATAGCTGAGTCCGTCGCCGACTTTGCGGCCAATCTCTTCCAGCAGGCGCTGTCGCGGAGTGTCTTCGATCAGCCGCACGAGCGGTTCGATTTCCGGCCGCAGCTTCACGATGTTGGTGTCGAGCATCATGCTGGCATGCGTCATCGGGGCCAGGCTCGGCAGCAGGGAAGCTCCGGTCAGCACTCCAGTTGAAGACATCAGAAACGCGCGACGACTTCGGTGAGCTTGCATGACGGATTCCCCTGTTGTCTAAAACGTCCAGACACCAGTGAACATTGTACGCCGATCGCGCACAGATGTGCAGCCGGGATGAAGGGTTCACGAAATCCTGTTGCGCGGGATGGCGGGGCAGTACGACGCTGCATCACCTCGAAACCTATTCCGGCGCTGTCCCCAGAATGTGACTCACCATACGCTTAACGTATTCACCGGACTCGTTCATGGCCCTGACCGCATCAGTCGCGGCGGCGGCGGCCGGACCCATTTCGTCGATTTCAACCAGGGCCGCGTGCCGCGCGAATTCGCTGTCATCCGTCAGTGCTGTCACCAGTGTGGGCAAAGCATCTTCAGTGCGGCCCGCCCGATGCAGGCCGCGAGCAGCAGCGATGCGAACGACGGCAGAATCATCCGTGAGGCGAGCCGTCAAAGTCCGGATGTCTTCGTCTGATACCGCGGAAAGATTGCTTAAGCCCGTCACGGCCCACCAGCGAATCGCCGCGTCTGCGGAAGCAGCCGATTCCCGCAGCAATGCCGCACTGTCGGGCGACGGTTGACGGGCGACGAGGGCGATGTTCAGGAGCTGTTCGCATCGGGCAGCTCCGCCGTCACCGTGAAGTATCCCCCAGCGACTGCCGATACGGCCTTCTTCTTCGTCAAGTATCGCTTCAGGAATCAGGTGAGCGTCCCGGACTTCAAGCTGCCAGCGACTGCATTCCTGCTGAAGCCGGGCCAGTGCTTCCCCGTGCTGCGGATCAGCGGCCAGGTTGTTCAGCTCGAAGGGATCGTTCTGCAGATCGTACAGTTCGTCCGCCGGACGCTGGGGGGCGAGAAACTGAGCCGACTCGGGATGCAGCGTGCCGTCGGCCAGCAGGCGTCGCATCTCTTTTCGAACGACGCTGTTTTCGGAGTACCCGATGTGTTGCAGTGCCGGTCGCCACGGCATGAAGTTGCGAACGTAGCGGTAACGCTGGTCACGCACAGCACGCACCATGTCGAAGCGTTCGTCAACCCGGTCGCGCGCGCCGTAAATGTACTGACGCGGTTCGGGCAGATTCGGCCCCAGAAACGGTTTGCCGAACATGTGATCGGGAACCGCGATGCCGGCGAGATTCAACACCGTCGGCCCCAGGTCAATCAGATTGATGAGCTGTTCGTTCACGCTCCCGGGATCGGCCTGTCCGGCAATACGAAACTTTTCCGGAACGCGAGCGATCATCGGCACCAGCGTACCGGTGTCATACACCCACCGCTTGGCTCGCGGAAAACCGTCGCCGTGATCGGACCAGAAGATCACAATCGTGTTTTCGGTCAGACCGGCTTCGGCAAGTTCCTGCAGGTAACCGCCCGCGGCTTCATCCATCACCATCACCAGATCCAGCAGCCGGGCATGTGCGGCTCGCACGTCAGGAGTGTCCGGGTACAGCCTCGGTACCGCAATCCTGGACGGATCGTGCAGGCGTTCCTTCGGCACATCCCTGACGACCTGCTGCCAGTTCTCCGGCCAGATGCGACTTTCGTGCGTCATCGTCAGGTTGAATACGGCAAAGAACGGCTGATCGGCGCCTGGGCGGTTCTTCCAGTGAGCCTTGTTCGACGACTCATCCCAGACGTCTTCCTGCTTCCAGTGAAAGTTGTAGTCCGTCTTGGAGTTATTCGTGCAGTAGTAGCCGGCTTCCTTCAGGTACTGCGGGAAGCACTTGATGGTTTCCGGCAACGTCACTTTCGACCGCATGTGATTAGCCCCGAGCCCGATGGGATACATGCCGGTAATGATGCCGGTGCGGCACGGCGCACAGACGCCGTGCGGCGTGAACGCCCGAGTGAAGCGAACGCCTTCGGTTGCCAGCCGGTCGAGGTTCGGAGTCGTCGCATTGGGATCGCCGTAACAGCCCAGGTGCGCGCTGATATCTTCACAACTGATCCACAGGATGTTCGGGCGATCGTCGGAGCACGCCAGCGGGCAGGCCGGAAGAAGTGCGGCGATTACCGAAACGGCAACGGTCAGCGGACCGGCAACAGTGGACAGACGCAGCATGGGGAAACCATCCGGAGCAGGCATGGAAGGGCGTTGAACGCTCACCATAGTGCCACCAGGTGCCGCGCCAATCAAGCAACAGGCATCGGAAAGCGTCGCTGACTATTTCCGCTGGAAGCGATATCCGACGCCTCGCACTGTTTCGACCACGCTGGCGGTGTTGTCCAGCTTCTTGCGCAGCGAACGCACATGGACGTCGATCGTCCGCTCCAGAGCGTTGGCATCTTCGCCCCGCGCGGTGTCCATCAGCTCATTGCGGGAAAACGGCCTGCCCGGCTGGCTGGCCATGGTCCACAGCAGGCGGAATTCCGTCGGCGTCAGATCCAGATCGCGGCCTTCGGAAGTCGCCGTGTGATGCAGCCGGTCGATCTCTATGCCATGCAGTGCGATGCAGTCCTTGGCCGACGATGTGGATTCGCCTCGCCGCAGCAGCGCTTTCACACGATGGATCAGCGGACGAACTCGGAACGGCTTCGTGACATAGTCGTCCGCTCCCAGGTTGAAACCGACGATTTCGTCCGTCTCTTCGCTGCGAGCGGTCAGCATCAGAACTCGCACATCGCGTGTCCGCGCGTCGCTCTTGAGGTGCCGACACACCTGCAGACCGTCCATGCCGGGAAGCATCAGGTCCAGGACAACCAGATCCGGAACGACGGCCTGCGCCTTCAGCAGTCCGTCGCGACCGTCGCGTTCCCACAGCACGCGAAAGTTCTCCTTCTCCAGGTTGTACACCACCACGTCGGCGATGGATTTCTCGTCTTCCACCAGAAGAATGGTGTTTGGCTGCATCGTTCCACCTGTGCCAGAACGGATTTCCATCAAATCGATCTGTGGTCAGGATCAAATACCGAAGTGGCGTGCAGCGTATGCTGAATACCGGAACAAGCGAGTCCCGGTGACCGCCTTTAACCTGTTCTTCACGCATTCCCGCGCTGCTGCTGTTTTCCGGGCGGCCGCGGTGACATTAGGTGCTTCGCTGCAGCCCGGGATGACGGATAATCGCTCCTTCGACAAGATAAACAACGTCCTCCGCGATATTTGTCGCGTGATCTGCAACGCGCTCGATGTGCCGAATCACGGAGAACAGATGCATGGCAGGTTCGATCGTTCCCGGATCCGACTGCATCACTGCGCGCGTCTCAAACAGCAGTTCCACATTCATGTCATCAACGCCGTCATCCCGACCGCAGACAGAGCGAGCCAGCCCGGAGTCAAGTTCAACGTAGGCGTCGATACTGGTGTGCAGCATGGATCTGGCTTCCCGCGCCATCTCGGCAAGCCGATCGGGCATTGGAAAACCGGGAAACCGGCAAATCTCGTCAGCCCGCTGAGCAATGCTGACAGACAGGTCTGCCACGCGTTCAAGCTCACCAGTGATCTTCATGACCGCGGCCACGCGCCGCAGGTCGTTGGCAACCGGATGATACAGCGCCAGTATCTTCAGACACTCTTCTTCGATGTGAACGTCCCGCTCGTCAACCTGCTTGTCACGGACGGCCAGTTCATCTCCCAGACCGTGAGTCTGACTGATCAGGCCGTTGACCGCGTCATTCAACTGCTCTTCGACCATCGAGCACATGGAAACCAGGTCCCGGTGCAGATTGTCCATTTCGCGAAAAAAGTGCTGCGTCATAGTGGCCTTCCCGGGCCCTGGTGGGTGCTGTCGCCGGTCTGGCGAACGTCTGGGCTGAGCGATCCAACGAACTCAACGCGTGCGGTCCTACCCGAACCGCCCTGTAATATAGTCTTCGGTCTTCCGTTCCCGCGGAGAGGTGAACATTCGCGTCGTCGGACCGACTTCAATCAGCCGCCCCTCATAGAAAAACGCGGTCTGATGGCTGACCCGCGAAGCCTGCTGCATATTGTGAGTCACGATCACGATTGTATATTGAGAACACAGTTCGCCGATCAGGTCTTCGATCCGCGATGTACTGGCCGGGTCCAGCGCGGATGCCGGTTCGTCCATCAGAACAATCCGGGGATTCGTGGCCAGAGCGCGTGCGATACATAGTCGCTGCTGCTGTCCGCCCGACAGCGCCATGGCCGAGGAATTCAGCCGGTCCTTGACTTCGTCCCACAAAGCCGCCCTCTGCAGGCAGGTTTCAACTCGCTCAGCAAGAACAGCCCGGTTCTTCTCACCGGCGATGCGAGGTCCATACGCCACGTTGTCAAAGATCGACTTGGGAAACGGAGTGGATTTCTGAAACACCATTCCGACGTGCTGACGCAGCAGCACCACATCCACGTCCTGAGAATTGACATCCTGCCCTTCCACGTGCAGGCGACCCGTGCAGCGAGTACCGTCAATCAGATCATTCATCCGGTTGAGCGTGCGAAGGAATGTGCTTTTCCCGCAGCCGGACGGCCCGATCAGCGCCATCACCGATCGCTCCGGAATCTTCAGGCAGACATCAAACAGAACCTGCCGCGCGCCGTAGTAGAAACCCAGCTCCTGAGCCTCGATGGAATGTCGATGCTTCGACATATCCTGGTCACGATTGATACCCGCCACCGACGGCGGCATGGAAGCGCTCATTTGATCGTCTGGCAGTTGTGCTGTTTTCATGAGAATGTAAAACCGGCCCGGATGCGGGATGCCTGACGGATTACCACATGATCTTGCTGCGGGCACGCTGGCGAATATAAATGGCAAGCCCGTTGAATGACAGCAGAACCGTCAGCAACACCACGATACCGGCTGCCGCAACCGGCTTAAAGTCATCGCCCGGAAGCTTCGCCCAGTGGTAGATCTCGATGGGCATCGCGGTGAACTGATCCACCGGAGCGGCAAATATCAGACGCGGATCCTGCAGCAGGTCCAGCGGAGACTCAACACCGGCCGGACAAAAACGCGCAACGGTGAGTGCCCCGACCATGATCAGCGGCGCCGTTTCACCAATCGCCCGCGATATCGACAGAATGACGCCTGTGACGATCCCGGGAAGTGCCGCCGGGACCACCTGATGCCAGATCGTCTGCCAGCGCGTCGCCCCCAGCGCATACGACGCAGCGCGAACGGTTCCCGGCACGGCTCGCAGCGCTTCCTGCGAAGCGATGATAACCACCGGCAGAATTACCAGCGTCATCGTTAACGCACCCGCCAGAATTGTCTCTCCGAACGGGATCGGAATGCGAATCAGTCCCAGCAGACTGATCACTGTCGTGTCACGGTCCTGCGTGGTGAAAATGTCAAACATCCGCACGAACACCGTCAGGCCCAGCATTCCGTATACAATCGACGGAACCCCCGCCAGGTTCGAAAGATTGACCTGGATTGTGCGAGTCAGCCAGCCCGGTTTCGCGTATTCTTCCAGATAAATCGCCGACCCGACTCCCACCGGTACGGCGAACAAAGTCGTCAGCGAGATCAGCCAGAATGAACCCCACAGCCCGGCCAGAATGCCGGCTTTCGCGGGGAACGCTGAGTTCACGCTGGTGACAAAATCCCAGCTCAGTCGGCCGACCGCCTGCCACACCACGGACCCGATCAGAACGGCCAGAATGCCAAGTCCGCAGTACGTCGCAAGTGCGCAGAGAAAGCTGAACATCTTCGATGTTCGCTGCCGTCGCCGCGTCGAGGCATTGTTTCCGGCGAGGGAAAAAGAGGGAACTTCGCTCATTCGTACACCTCCCGAAACCGGTTCAGGATGTACTGCGAAATCAGGTTGATCGTGAGCGTAATCACAAACAGTGCCAGACCAACTGCGTAAATGCTCTTGAATTCGATCGACCCGGCCGAGTCTTCGCCAAATGTCTGATTGACCATGAACGCCGTCATCGTCTGCATGCTCTCGAACGGATTGGCTGACAGGCGAACCCGATTGCCGGAGCAAATCGTGACCGCCATGGTTTCACCCACCGCCCTGGCAAACGCCAGCAGGATCGCCGCCAGAATCCCCGACAATGCTGCCGGAACGACGACACGCGCAGACACGTCCAGCCTGGTGGCACCCAGAGCATACGCGGCCTCGCGCAGGCTGTTGGGAACCGACCGCAGGACGTCTTCGCCAAGCGATGCAATCGTCGGTGTTATCATGAACCCCACGACAATGCCCGCACTGGCGACGTTGTAAATCGACACCTCAATGCCAAAAACCGACTGCACCAGCGGCTGCAGCAAATAGGGCGTCACGAACGCCAGCCCAAAGTACCCGAACACAACGGTCGGAATACCGGCCAGCAGTTCCAGCACCGGCTTAATCAGAGTGCGCTCGCGCGGAGCTGCATACTCGCTGAGGTAAATCGCGGCGCCCAGTCCCAGCGGCACACCAATACAGCACGCGATTCCGGCCACCATCAGCGTACCGGAAAGCAGCGGCAGAATCCCGAAATGTCCTGTGTTCGGGTTCCAGTCGGTGTCAAACAGGAACTGCCGCAGCGACACCTGCTGAAAGAAGGCGCGACCCCATCCGAGAGAAAACACGCTGTCGTTGAGCAACACCAGAATGATCCCGACTGTTGTCAGAATCGAAGCCAGCGCACAACACAGCAGCACGAAGTGAATTAGCTTCTCGTGAATCCGGCGAGGGGAATTTCCGAAGTCAACCTGACTGCTGGAGCCTGCCATTGCTGATGCTCATCCTCCTGCCATGCGGCCCCTCACAGAGGTCGGCGGCGCGACCACTGCTTGTGCAGTGAATGCCAAATGGTCAACCGCCAGGCTGGCCCACGCAGCCGCCGCCCCCGACCCGTCGCCGCTTGGCCGGCCCTAATTCAGTGCCTGCTCCAGCCGGTCCCGGCTTTCCTGAAGATCATTCTCGCCAAGCAGAACACATCCCACCTCGGGCACGGCCGCCTGGCCTTCATTCAGATAGAACCTGACAAAATCCTGCAGTTCGCCCCGGCCTCTCAGTGATTCTTTGTTGACATAGATGTACACAGGCCGCGCCAGCGGTTTGTAGGCCCCTGACTGAATGGATTCCGGCGTCGGCTTGAGTGCATCACTGAGGCTGTCCGTGTTGGACACAGCCAGCAGCGTCAGCTTACTTTCGTTCTTTTGATAGTAGCCATACCCAAAGTAGCCCATTGAGTACTTGCTGCCCGCGACGCCGGTGACAAGCACATTGTCATCCGCGCTCGGGCTGTAATCTTCACGAGTGGCCTTTTCTTCCCCGTTGACGACCTCAGTGAAGTAATCGAACGTCCCGCTTTCACGCCCTGGACCGAACAGGTGGATTTCCTCATCGGGCCACGCCGGATTGACGTCCTTCCATGTTTTGACCGTGCTGCCAGGTTCCCAGATCTGCTTCAGCTGAGCGACGGTGATCGCGTCAACCCAGTCGTTTTCTGTATTCACGACGACGGAAATTCCGTCCATCGCAACCTTGAGCTCGACGTACTCGACGTTGTTCTCTTCACACAGCTTCTGCTCAGATTTCTTAATGGGACGAGACGCATCGTTGATGTCCGTGCGCCCCTGAGCGAACTCTTTGAAGCCCGACCCCGTACCTGTGATCGTCACCGGAACCTGCACGCCTGGGTGACCTTGCTCAAACAGTTCGCCAACCAGAGACGTGATCGGCCCCACAGTACTCGAGCCGTCCACGCTGATGCGCTTCACGTTGGAATCGACAAGAGTGTCACCCTCTTTGACGGACTCCACACTGCAACCGGTAACGACCAGCAGACAGGCAACCCCCGCGCCGGCAACAAACTGAATACGCATGTTGTTTTCACCCTCTCCAGAATCATGCAGCTTCGGGCTCCTGGCCCGGCAGCGACATGCAGATGACTCGCACGCAATAAAATCGCAGCCCCGTCAGAAAATCGGTGGACCATCAGACGCAGACAACACCAGGAAATCGCCGTCTGCGTCCCCGGGCAGCCAACGCTCCCGCAGTCTCCAGCGGCTTTGTTAACGCAATGTTAAGAGACAATACAGTTTGGCAGAGGAATTGAAAGTGAGAGCATGTCATGCGACGTCTCGCCCAACGCACCCGGAAACGTCCGCCAGGCTGCTCCGGCTGGTCACGTGACGTTTGCCGCCGAGGGTCGTCCCACCAGCCACACACACGCTCCGAAAACCGCGCCGGTGACAACCAAAGTCACTGTGAAACCCATCAACAGCGATGGCATCGCTTCGCCGACAGGCAGTTCCGTCCGGTACAGAAGCCGCCTAAGTCCTGCAACACCGTAAGTCAGGGGATTCAAGCGGATAACCCATGCCAGCCAGCCCGTTTCGCCGCCGGGGAAAAATGCCCCCGAAAGCAGCCACATCGGCATCAGAAAGACACTCATGATCGCGTGAAAGCCCTGAGTGGAATTCATTGGCCACGCGATCAAGAAGCCGATGGCGGTCAGCTCGATCGAAATCAGGACCAGAAACGAGGCTGCCGACAGCCACTGGGCCAGCGACAACTGAAATGGCAGGTCCGGAGCCAGGCCCACGTAGCTTAGCAACGGACCGATGACGAGAAACAACAGTGCCTGCACCACCGCCAGCAGCGTCCCGCCGAAGATCTTTCCTAAAACAATCACCCACCGCGCTACGGGAGCGACCAGGACTCCCTGAAGAAACCCCTCGCGACGGTCCTCAATGATGGAGATCGTTGAAAAAATCGCCGTGAACATGACGATCAGCACCGTCACGCCCGGGAGAAAGTATTCCTGATAACTCATCGGCCGCCCCAATGCCGCCGCCCAGTCGGGAGCCTGAAACGACGAGCGCAGCCCGGTTCCGAAAAGTACCCAGAAGATCACCGGCTGCCCGATCGCACCGACAATCCGCGTCCGCTGACGCAGAAATCGCACAATCTCGCGCCACGACAATGCCCACACGGCTCCCCAGAAAACACTCGATCGGGGCGGTATCCTGGTGCCAGCCGACATTTCTCGTCCGATCTCCGGTCAGTTGGTTTCGGCCAGGCCGTCGTGCAATCGTCGCCCTGTGAGCTGTAAAAACACATCTTCAAGCGTGGCCCGGGATACTTCGGCCGAAGTCACTTCATCTCCGAAGGTCGCCATCACGCGAGCCAGCAATTCGGCCGGATTTGTCACGTGAAAGCTCAGGCAGTCGTCCGTCCGCCGGGACGACTGGCCAGTGAATTCTTCCAGCCGGGGACGCAGCTCTGCCGCATCACGACAGCGTATCGTCAGCCGGTCGCCGACAACCTGCGCCGTAAGTTCCGCAGGTGTGCCGCTTTTCACAACCTGCCCCTGATCCATCAGCACCAGCGAATCACACGATTCCGCTTCATTCATCAGGTGTGTGGTCACCAGGACGGTCGTGCCGTACTGCCGCCTCTGGCGATCGATGGCGTCCCAGAACTGGCACCGTGCCGACGGATCCAGCCCCGTGCCTGGTTCATCCAGCAACAACACCTGCGGGCGGTGAAGTATGCCCTTCGCAAGTTCGACGCGTCGTCGCATCCCGCCCGACAACTCTCCCACCAGCGAAGATTTCCTGTCCGTTAACTCAAACTGCCGCAGTACGTCACCAATCCGCTGACGCAGGTCGGACCGCGACATGCCGTAAATTCGCCCGTGGCATCGCAGGTTTTCGGTAACTGTCAGCCGGACGTCGACTGCAGGCGACTGAAACGTCACTCCCAGCAAACGCCGCACGGCTGACGCATCGCGGACGAGGTCATGTCCGCAGACCGTAATCTGACCATACTGCAGCGGCAGCAAAGTCGCCAGGATTCGAAACAGCGTCGTCTTGCCGGAACCGTTAGGCCCCAGCAACCCAAGGCACTCTCCGGCCGCAACCGAAAAGCTCACACCATCCAATGCACGCGTCCGACCGTAAGCATGGCGCGCATCAGACACTGTCAGCGCCGGCTCAGACATCAGCAAGCTTCCTGCCACCTGGTGACAACCAACAGCTCACCGTCGGGTGACTCCCTGCCTGTAACAATCACTCGTGATGCTCGCCGGATGCGTTTTCCGCGACGGAGTCCGTGTTGTCGGAATCGGCATGCTCCGCGTGATACACATTCATCTCTGCTGACCACGACTCCTTCTGTGGAGCAATACTGGTGTAATAGGCGACGCCGATATCCGGCATCAGCGCCAGGGGCAGCCCAATCGCAAGGATGGTGGTCGGTGCCAGCAGCACGAATTTCCAGTTGCCTTCAAACTTCAGATGCATAAAGAACATCATCACGCACAGCGCTTTGGCGACAGCAACCGCCAGCACAAGGACAATCGTAATCGCGTGATTCTCAAAGCGGACCAGGTCAAACCCGACTGACAGCGCCGTGAACACACACAGTGCCACAAACACGGCGAGATAGTTGACGTGATGAGTTTCGTGAGCCATATTCGTCTTCTCGCCCGCAAGCGACAGGGAACGTGTCAGTGTCAGGCTGCCGATAACTTCGTTTGACTTTTGGCCAAACACTCCGGCGGCCTACGCGATATACAACAGCGGAAACAAAAAGATCCAGACAAGGTCCACAAAGTGCCAGTACAGTCCGCTGTTCTCTACCCAGTCCGTCCAGTTTTCGTCCAGCCGCGTGCCCAGCAGCAGCGGAAATGCAAACAATGTCATACCTACCAGGACGTGAATTGCGTGAAACCCGGTCATCAGAAAATACGTCGAGGCAAACAGGTTGCCGTACAGAACCGGATGAGGTTCCTGGACTCCGGATGCAACGTATGACCCGTATTCGGGATTTGCCTTCAGGTCGTTGAGGTAGCTCTTGAACTCGGAAAACGACAGCACAGGAAGAACTTCACCGGCGGCCAGTTTGGAGCGATCCTTCAAGTACCCGGCACTGTCAGCAACAGCCACCTGCTCCAGGGAGACCTCTGCCACAATGTGCTCGTGCAGATTCTTCCAGCGACTATAGAGTTCCAGATCCGACGCAGCGGTTTCCCGCAGTGCTTCGGCCCTCGCCTTGTCGACACCTTCCGGAACGGTCTCGGATGATGCGAAAATGTCCAGTTGGGTCGACACAGTTTTGATATCGCCAGCCTGGGCAACGTCTACAACTCCGGCACTTGTATAGACGGCCAGCCGCTCCCGCACAACCTGCTCCAGTTCACGATCGGCTTTGGCCATCGCCTGAGCAGGAGTTTCACTGATGCGACCCGGAAGAATGTCGTGAGAAATCTTGCCGTAGTATTCAAACGCCTTGATCCCCAGAAACACGCAAGCCAGCAGCATCGTGATCGACAGGAATTTCCGCGCACCGGCAAAATCACGCTTCGCCATCGCTTCATGTGCCAGGACAACGCAATAGCTGGAGACAATCAGCACGAATGTGTTCAGTCCCCCGGCCCAGACATGAATGTGCGTGTCCGCGGGGTCAGTCGGCCAGCCTGGTGAGCCAAGCCGCAGCACGATGTAAGACCCGATGAACGCCGTGAAGAACATGATTTCGGTGCCAAGAAATAACCACATCCCGAGCTTTGAGTTCGGAATGGGAATACCCATTTTGACGGCCGAAGGCTGGTGAGAATGCGACATAAGGCTCAGTAACGGAAAGCGGTGAGAAACACGAACTCGCCCACAAGGGCCGCCAGCAGCAGCGGCAGGACCAGCAGCGAAACCATTAGCAGCCGCCGAGCACGCTCAACGCTGCGCTGCAGCAAAAACCGCACGGCACAGACGAGGTAACAGAGCGACAGCACGAAAGCTGTCCCAACGTAAACGGAGCTGGCCAGACCGACGCAGCCAGGCAACATGCTGACGGGAACGAATGCAACGGCATAAACAACCGCAAGCACCGCCGTCAGCAGACCGTCATCACGAAAAGACGGCAGCATCCGCAGTTTGGCTCGCAGATAGTCGTGGCGGTGAATCCAGCCAATCGCCAGGAAATGCGGAAACTGCCACACAAAGAACAAAGCGAAGAGAGCCAGCGCCTGAACACCAGGGTCGCCGCCGGAAGCCAGCCAGCCCAGCACGGGCGGCATCGCGCCCGGAATCGCTCCAACCGTGGTACACAACGACGTGTGTGGCTTTAGCAGAGTATATCCAAAAACGTACACGACCAGAGTCGCCAGAGTCGCCCACGCGGCCGACGGCGTGGAATACTGCCACAGCACGACAAAACCCACAGTACCGCACGCGCTGCCTAACAAAACCGCTTCGCGGGTACTGACGCGTCCCGACGCCACCGGCCGATCTGCCGTGCGATTCATGCGCGAGTCGCTCTGCCGTTCCAGTGCCTGATTGAAAATACTTGACGAGGCAACCAGCAGGACAATTCCCGCCAGCGACCAGATCAACGTCGACCACTGTACAACGATCGGCGATGCAAGAACAAATCCCACAGCCACAGCGACCATTGTCATCACGGCAATGCGCGGACGAGACATTTCCACGTAGTCAGCCGTGCGCGTTGCAACTTTCACGTGGAACGACACAGCCGCCGCTGAATCACTGTTTCGCGTTGCGGCAGTCGCAGAGGAAGTTGCCGGTGCAAGGCTCATGCGATTCCCCCCGTTCGCGACGAAGCGGCGTGGCTTCCAAAAGCTGATCCCGCCAGTGAGATGTGGCCGGAAGCCAGCAGCCGTGATAGCTGTACTGCCACATTCGCCGAAGCTGCAAGCAGGAACATACCGCCAACAGTGTGGAGCGAACACACAACATTCTGCGCTGTTGAGTTTGCCGTCGCAACCCACCCCAGCGTTGCGAATCCGAGCCTGGTCACCCAGGCTCCGAGTCCCAGCCCAACCTGAAGCAACAGCGACACCGCGACAAGATTCGCTGCCCGGCGCAGCACCGCGGACCGACTCCGCCAAAGCAGAAAGACAACTGTCCCTGCAACCAGACTCACAACCGCGGCACCTGCTGCATGCTCATAAAGCATTCGACCCAGATGCCTGAACATTCCGCCAAGAACATACTGCCCCAGTACGACGACCGGCAACATCAACCCAAGACCGACACCGGCTGCAGAGATTCCCGGATCATCGCTGGCCTTCGCGGACAACTTCGCCCGTTCAGGTTTCGTTAGCACGGCGAACAAAAACGTCAGCGTGAAAAACAGGCCGCCGGTGATGCTGTGAACCATTGCCAACAACTGCGCATTAGCGACAACTCGCAGGCCACCCAGCAAGCCCTGAGCAATAACCGCCAGCAGTATTCCGACCGCCATTGCCCGCACCCAGAGCTGCCGTTCACGCACACAGACAACGACAACCAACACAATACTGACAACGCCGATCAGCATCCCGGCAAGACGGTGGCCGTGCTCCACGAACTTGTCCGTGTGCCTCAAATCGTGCAGCCAGGGATAAAGCAGCATGTTGTGGCCGTCCGACGTCGGCCAGTCAGCGAAGGCCATGCCCGCCTTCAGCGTTGTTACCAGGGCACCCACCGTAATCGGCAAAAGCGCAACGCAGCATGTCGACACCGCGAAACGATGCACTACGGGATCGACATGATTGTCAGACTGTGATGCCACGAAACGACGAACCAGGAAGACAATGACTGAACCTGACGACACCCGCTACAGGGCATCACCGCAAGCCGTAAAAGAACTGGCAGTCCGGGGCGCAACTGCCGCCATGAAATTCATACGTGTGCCGCCGGCGCGCCCGGATGAACGTCGACAGGCGGTTCTGTCTGCAGAACGAAGTCTCGCCCATGAGCTTCCGCTTCCGGAGACGAATACTCATAAGGTCCGCGATAGCAGACCGGCGGCACATCGAAGTTGCCATGGCCCGGCGGTGAAGGTGCCGACCACTCCAGACCGTTGGCACCCCACGGATTGCGTCCCACCTTTTTTCCCATGAAGATGCTGTACACGAAGTTGCCCAGCAGCAGGAACTGAGCACATCCCATCAGGATTGCACACCACGTCATGAACACATTCATGTCCAGCAGATGGCTCAGATACGGGTGCAGATACGGGTCCGCGTACCGTCGCGGCATTCCGGCAATACCCAGCAGATGCATCGGGAAAAACGTGCCGTTGAATCCGATAAACGTAAGCAGGAAGTGCAACCTGCAGATGCGGTCATCCATCAGGCGGCCAAACATCTTTGGGAACCAGAACTGAATCGCCGCGAAGACTCCAAACAGAGTCGACCCAAACAGCACATAGTGAAAGTGAGCCACGATGAAATACGTATCGTGGAAATAGATGTCAACCGGAACAGCGGCCATGAAGATGCCGCTTAGCCCGCCGACAATGAACATCGCCACGAAGCCGGCGCAGTTCAGCAGCACACCATTAAATTTGATGTCACCGCCCCATAAGGTACCGATCCAGTTGAATGTCTTAATCGCAGACGGCAGAGCGATCATCATTGTTGATGTCATAAATGTCATGCCCAGAGCAGGATTCATGCCGCTGGTAAACATGTGGTGTCCCCAGACGATGAACCCAAGCCCCGCGATTGCTGCCATTGAATAGACCATCGGCTTATAGCCAAAGATCGGCTTGCGAGACATGCAGGCCAGCATGTCAGACACCATCCCCATCGCAGGCAGAAGCATGATGTAAACCGCCGGATGAGAATAGAACCAGAACAGATGCTGCCATAACAGCGGCTGACCTCCGCCGACCGTAGGATCCGCGTTGTTGACTACGACTCCTGCCGGGATGAAGAAGCATGTGCCCATGATCCGGTCTGTCACCAGCATGAATCCGGCTGCGGTCAGCACGGGCAGGGCAAACGCCTGCAGGATGGCCGTGATGAACATGCTCCAGATCGTCAGAGGCATCCGGAACAAGGTCATCCCCGGAGCACGCATGTTGATGATGGTCGTCATGTAATTGACCGACCCCATCATCGACGAGACGCCAATCAGAGTCAGCCCTACCAGCCACAACGTCTGTGCAGCCCCTGAGCCAGGCGCGGCCTGCACCAGGGCACTCAGCAGCGGATAGGACGTCCACCCGGCCGCCGGCCCGGCGGTCGCACCACCGACAACGAAGCTAAGCCCAAAGCACACGATTGCCGGCCACATGAACCAGTAGCTCAGCATATTCAGCACGGGAAACGCCATGTCATCCGCGCCAATCTGCAGCGGAATCAGGAAGTTCCCGAATGCTCCGGCAAGCACCGGGATGATGACCAGAAAGATCATCACCGACGCATGCATCGTAAACAGCATCGTGTAAAACTCGGGCGATATCTGACCGCCCTCGCCCGCAAATACGCCGAACAGCTTGCCGATGATCGGCATGTTCTGCCACGGATAGGCCAGTTGCCAGCGAACCGCAAGCGCCAGAGCTCCGCCAACCATCAGCATCAGCATAGTTGTGATCAGGAACTGAATCCCGATCACTTTATGGTCTGTGGAGAAAACATATTTTTTTACGAAGCCGATGTCGTGATGACCATGCCCGTGAGCATGATCGTCTGCATAAGATTCGATTGCCGGACTGACCGTGGCCATCGAAACTTCCTTCCCAAAAGAAATTCATGAAATCAACTGCGATGCAGCGGATGACGCAGCGCAGGAATCGTTTTATTCGTCGCCTTCAGATTCTGACGCAACACCGTCGAAGTTCTGATCTTTCTGAAGCTGTTCCAGGTAGGCCTGGACGGCATCCAGCGGTTCCGCGACAATGAGAGCCCGCATTTTGTAATGGCCCCAGCCGCACAGCTCAGCACAGACAAGGTCATAGGTTCCGGCTTCCGGAATCTCAAACCACACAGGAATAATCAGGCCGGCGACCGCATCCTGCTTCACCCGCAACTGCGGCGCAAAAAACGCATGTTGGACGTCGTCCGTTCGCAGATTAAATTCAACGGGCCGCCCCGTTGGCACGTGGATCTCGTTCACCGCATAAAGGTCATCCGGCTGGGCTTCATTCCTAAGTTTCTTGCCTGGCGCGGGATAGCGAATGCGCCATTCAAACTGCCGGGCTGTGACTTCGACGATCGGACCTGCTTCCTGCGCTTCCTGGGGAAAAGAGGATTTCACCCGATAAACAGCCCACACGTCCATCTGATACAGCGCAATGAAAACCAACACCACGGCCGGGACCACGGTCCAGATCAATTCCAGACTGTGGCTGCCATGAGTGAAGTGTGCTCGCTGCTCGGAGTCCTTCGTGGCCCCTTTCCACAACACATAGCCCAAAGCGGCCTGGGTACCAATAAAGACAACCGTGACGATGCCCAGAATCAGATAGAACAACCCGTCGATGTTCCTGCCGAGCGGCGACATGGCTTCACCTGGAAACCACCAGTTTCGCTCTGGTGCGATCAGGCACGCCACGATCCCCACGATTGGCCAGAAAAAGAAGAACAGTGCCCAGAATTTTTTCACAATGACGTCTCCGATTCATCCACAGCTACCATGCTGTCGCCCGCCGACCCGGACGGCGCGGCCGAAGTATCGGTCGCAGGAATTTCCAGGTATCCGGGCTCCGGCTCAAATGGAATGCTGAGCACGTAGTTCACGATGTGCCAGGTTTGCTCATGTGTCAGGTTCTTGCTGAACGAGGGCATGGACGTGCCTTTGATCCCCGCCTGAATGCGGCGAAACACGTCAATCGGACGGCGTCCGCCCCGATAGATGCCTCGCGTCAAATCTCGCGGCTGATTGATATTACCCCAGACATCATGCAAACCCGCTTCCGGAAACGCTTCGTTGGTAAGCGGATCCTTCTCGAAATCCGTCGTCTGCGGCCCGTCACCTCGCCCATAAACACCATGACAGTTCAAACAATTGATTTCAGCGCTCAGGTAAAGATTTCGTCCAATCCGGCGGGATTCCACATTGTCTTCCGCTCGTGCCACTTTCGGAGTCAGCAGAGCCTCCTCGGTGTCGCCGTTCTCCCATTGTGAAGCCATGTCATCCGAAATGAACTCCAGCGAATCCGGCAGATCGTCGGAAAGGAATGTCTTCAGATCGTTGATGATGTCTGACCGCTTCTCGCCGTTCTCAATTCTCGATTCGACTGCTTCGCTGCTGTAATCACTGCCAAATTCGCTGGCGAGCCTTCGTTCAAATTCGCCGCGCATCGACAGGAACCGGATATACTCAATCACAGCCTCCAGTTCGTCATCATTCAGCATCGGCACAAACGACGGCATATACGTGCCCGGAACTCCGTTCGACAGAATCCGGCTCAGGTCATCGCGAGTCACCTTGGAAAGTGCATCGGTGGACGTAAATTTGAAGATGCCGTGGCGATAGTCTCGCGGACGCGGCCACAGGTACTGAGCCGTCGGGCCGTTGCCGTCGCCGCTGGTTCCGTGGCAGTGAGAACAGTGTCGCATGTACAATCCGCGACCATGCTGCAGCAGTTCACCGCCGTCAATCACAACCTGATCGCCTTCCGCTGGAACATCCGCATCCAGAGCGGTCAGCAGCCGGGCCGTACTGGTTTCGGGATCCCACATGTCAACCGTTGCGGTTGCCGGAGCAGCGTTGCCGGTGACAAACTGCAGCGTGTGCGGTTCTTCAGAAAACGCAGGCAGCGGCTCGTCGAACTCGATTGTCAGTGACTTCACGGCAGCCGCCGCATCCGGAGCAACCGCAACCCTGCCGAACTTGCCGCCGATTTCCAGCGGAAGCTTGTTCCAGGCATTCAGGTGTTGCGGGTCACCAAACCGCTGTTCAACCAGATCCTTCACTCCGGGCAGTTCACCGATACCCTGCTGAGCTTCCGGAACCAGCGCCTCCGTCTTGTCGCTGTACACGAACTGAGACGCCAGATCAGATTCAGAACACCCCACAGCGAACACGACCGGCAGTGCCAGCAGCGTCGCAGTGAGCAGTTTGTTGATTGGCACCAACATGAAAGGCCTCAAACGGCTTGGAGTAACAGATTCAGGTCGACAACCGGAGCAGTTCATCATAGCGCGAGCTTGTCGGAAGAGTATTCAATGTCCTGCTGCGTTGTTTCACCGGCTTTCACGGTAACCTTCAGCTTGCGCTCGATGAAATTGCCTTTCGCGGCTTCGTGCCAGACGACGAACTCGTGGTCACCGGCGGGCAAATTGGGAATCTCAAAATTGCCGTTCTCGTCGGTGAGGGCTGCATACGGGTGATCAAGCGGCAGATGATAGGCGATCATCCACGTATGAAAGTCGCAGGTGACGCGAAACGGCTCGCCTTCAGCGCGGGGGTAGACAAGTTCCAGGCTGCCCTCGCGATCATTCGCAGGCACAAGGCTGCTGACGCTCTGATTTCTGGCAGGATAGGTGTGTGTGTTGTGAGCAACCGAATCGTCGCTAAGTACCTTGATTGTCTGGCCCGTCCACAGCAACAGGCAATGCGGGATGAACTTGCAGCCCTTTTGGTCAAAGATCACAGCGTCCGCCGCAGCGTCCGGCGCAGGAGTGCCCTTAGGAGCCCGCGCCAGATAGACGAACACGTTGGCAACGCCCTGGCCGTCGGAACTGAGCACGAGTCGCTGATCCGGCACCGGTTCGGCGGAGCAGACTTCCTTGTCCTTGACGTCGGCACCCTGAGCAATCAGCGGACCCAACTGTGGAGCGTTCCCGACCATGACCACACGTCCGGCAAAAGTGCCCGGACCGCCCGCAGTGGAGGACACCGAACCTGAGTCAGCGCCGGCAGATGTGTCAGCGATATTAACGCCGGCAGCAGTGCCACCAAGATCTGCCGGAAGCACTGTCACCGCAGGAACCAGGGCCGCTCCGCCTCCGGGCTGAAAGTCGCACCCGGTAATCGCGACCAGCATTGCCGGAATCAGCAACTTGAGTTGGATCTGCATATTCATCGTTTGTACCTGAATTGCGATAGTCCGCTGCCTCGCGAGGTCGCCGAAACCATCGATTGCTGTACGACAACCTCCGAGGCCGTCGTGCCGTCCTGCTATTCACCGGCTCCGGACGACGACGCCTGCGAGTTCTCTGCGTCGCCGCCATTCACATCCGCAGCGGCGTCCGCGTCCGCTGCCGCTTCACCGCTCTCCGCCGCCGGCGGTGCGTAGACAATCGGGCCGACGTTCTCCATTAGCCGGCCGTAATTCAAGAGTGCATCCCGAGTCCCCACGACCTGAGCATCCGGATCACCATTGAACAGGTCCGGAAACTGAGTGCGGTTATTGTGCGGGAAGTTCACGGGCATCGACGTGTACGGCGTGATCCACGTCGGTTTGTATAGCCACACCTTTACCCAGTCAGCCCGCAGTCGTTCATGAACGCGGTTAAGGCTTGGTCCCTGAATATCTTCCTTCGGATTGGACACTTTGAACTTTCGGCCGCCGACATTGTGACACTTGACACACAGCGGCCCGTTGAGCGTCTTCCAGCCTTCCTCGAGATAGTGTGCATCGGGCGGCAGCAGATCCGCACCCGTCAGCTGCGACTCCCGAGCGGCGAGATAATTGGGATCGGTAACCCTGTCTTCCTGATACGGGAACGCGGCCCCGTCGACGGCGGCAAAGTAGTTCGCCAACGCCTGCGCGTCTTCCTGACTGAGATTGAATCGAGGCATCCGCAGAACCGTTGTGTAACGGAGTCGCTCCGGATTCTGCAGCCATTTGTACAACCACGGAGTCTGGACTTTCAGACCTTCCTGATACAACGGCGGTGGACTCGCCTGCCAGGCCAGATTCCGATTACCACCGGTACGCGTTTCCATTAGCTGGTCAACCAGCCACTGAGCGAAATCGCCGCCACGGCCCGCACTGTAAGAAGCCAGCTTCGAGTCCGGGACCGTGATGCGGGAACCTGGCAGGACTCGTTTCGCATCTTCACCTGTTCCAAAATCCAGAGTCTCCCAGGTGTCAAAACCGGACTCACGAAATTCGGGATCTTCTTCATCCGGATCGGCGGGCACCATCATCAGGCCGTGAAACGAGGCCAGCGGCAGTTCGACTTGTTCGCCGTCGATCGTGAACGTCTGCGATTCACCAGTCAGAGCCTGCTTTGGCTTGCGGAACTCCAGCAACAAATCAACGGCGTCGGCATGATCCTGAGCCGTCAGCTCCGTGGCGAACACGTCTTCATCGACGTCGACTCCATATGTGACCGCCGGCAGCTCAACCATATGACAACCAGTGCAGTTGTATTTGGCCAGCAGAAATTCACCGTCGATGCGTGCCTTGTCCCTGGCGTCCGGCTGGTAGATATATTCTTTTGCCGGCGGTTCGGCGACAAGCCCCAGAACAAACGTTGCGATGGCCTCGATTTCGTCCTGCTGCAGCGGGAACTTCGGCATCCGCAGGCGTTCGTCGAAGCCCTTGGTTTCCGTCTTCATGTAGTCATAGGAACGCGGATCGCGAAGTTTCTGCCAAAGGAATCCCGGACGACCGTGATGCAGCAGACTTTCGTAGAAATAGGCTGCCGTCATTTCGCTGTCGTACAACGGATCACCCGGCTTGCGTGTACCGTCTTCAGCCATCGCCAACGCGGCTTCGATGCGTTCCCTTGTGGAACCGCCGTCGGGTTCACCGTGGTGATGCAGGAACTCTTCAATATGTTCCAACCCCAGCTTGCTGGTATCTTTGCGTCCCCAGTCGTGAAGAGCCGTGCCGATCGGACGGGCATCTTCGTAGCCAGGAATGTCGTGACAGCCATAGCAGCCGTAACGCGAGATCGAGCGGCGGCCAATGTAGTCCAGCTTCTTCTGACGCCACAGTGCCGCATCAGTGACCTGAGTTCCGTCTTCTGTCGCCAGGGCCTTCTCGTCACCGACGACATCTTTGGCTGGCTGAGGAAACAGGCCCGTCTCCACCACCTTCTTCGCAGCGACGTCACTGAAGCGGGACTTCTTCAGAAACAGCGTCACCATCTCATCGAGTGTTTCGTCAGTGAAACTCTCCACTGGAAATGTCTCCGCGTCACCTCGATTCAGCAGGAACGCGACAATATCAGCGGCTGGGTCGACGCCGACACCCTCGACGATTTCTGTTTCCAGGTACAGATGCGGCATCTTCGTGCGCGGATGATGCCGTTCCGGTTCCCTGATCCATGTATACAGCCAGTCGCTGAACGCAGGATTGTCAGAATTTCGATTCACCTTCTTATGGATATCACTGATGTTCGGTCCGAAGTCGGCCGTCGCACCTTCGACCGCGTCATGCTGATGGCACGCAAGACAACCTTTTTCGCTGAAGAACTGCCGTCCGCGTTCAACATCCGGTTCATAGCCCACCACCGGGCGCAGCAGTTCCAGTTCTTCGGAGCTGCCCGCGAGAAACTGAGCGATCCCTGCCAGCTCGAGGGCTTCATACTTCTGAGCCGTTTCGTCTTCCTGATTCGACAGGTTGAAGAACTGCGGCATTCTTGTCGACGGACGATAGCGACCAGGAACTTCTGTCCAGAAGGCGATGAAATCCGCCGACGTCTTCGACGCGACATGCCGGAGACTGGGGCCGACCTTCCGGAACTTTCCGGCCACCTGAGTCGGATCTTCGGCGATACGTTTCAAGTCTGCCGTCGTCTGCGGTTCCAGCCGCATGTCAGGACCAATCGCTTTGCCGCCGTCATAGCCGTGAATCTCATGGCACCCAAAGCAGCCATACTTGCGAATCAACTGATAGCCGTCGTGCACCTTTGGGGCCGACGCACCGAATTCGGGATGAACTCCCAGTTCCGTCACGTCGTGATGGCACTTGATGCAGGTCGATTCAACGAACCGCTCCGGCTGCATCGGGTATTCCCAAAAATGATTCGCGTGCCAGTGATACTCGTCTTCCCAGGTCTCGGCTTCATGCGGATCGTTGGGCGTGTGCTCCGCATTACCGAAACTCGTTCCGGAACCCTGGCCATCGTGACAGATGGTACAGCCAAACGTCGCGACCGGATGAGGACTTGCGGCCGTCACATAGAGATCGTGATTCGGGTGCGTGGCAAACGGATGCGGAAATGCGCCTGCGGCAACCCACTCGCTGACATCATCAGTTTCCGGGTGACCATGCGGGAATGCAGCGATATTGCCGGGGGCCGTTTTTTCCACATTAAGGTGACAAGTGCGGCAGCGGTCGAAGCGGGCAATCGACGTCATTCCCAGCGTCTGGTGCAGCGCCGGCAGCCAGTCCTGCTGTACTTTCAGGTGCGAATTGAAGCCGTCGATAATCGGCCATTCCATGATCTTCCGCTTGAGAGCCGAAAATGTGGAGTCCGGGTCGACATTCTCCAGAGCGGCCTGCACCAGTTTTTCGTCAGCATCAAGACGACCGAGTTGTGCCTGTACGTCGGTCAGTTCTGCCGACAGCCTGGCGTAGTCCATCAACTCCTGACGACGATCACCGCTGTCATCGTCCGCCGGCTGACCAACGGACTTCAGAGCTGCCTGAGCTTCTTCGAGCTCCAGTTGGATCTGATCGGCCTTCTGCTGTTCGACATCAAATCCCTGCTTCAGCGCGGAGGTTTCGGCTTCCGGCAGAGCGTCGCGAATCGCCAGGTCGTAATGGGCACGGGCTTCGTCTCGAATTGCGTTCTGGGACTTCAACGCAACTTCAAGCCGTTCGACGACGCGTTTGGCGATGTCCAGGTTCCGGTCCAGTTCAACTTTCAACGCCGCGAACGCATTCAACTCTTCATTAAGTGCATCAAGACGGCTCTCGAGTGTCGTTTTCTTCGCCAGATATTCGTCGCTGCGGATGGCTGCCAGAGCCTGCACTTTGACAGCCGCATCGAGCTTGAAATTTGTGCGTTGATAGCCGCGCCATTCGTCGTGCTGATCTGCTGCCATCATCCAGATGACGGAAACGAGCAGAACAACGCAGCTGATCGCAAAGGCGAAGTGCAGCCCGTTTTGGCTTCTAAAAAAACTGTCGTTTGCCGGCATTTCAGTTCAGGCTCCAGCCGTGTCACTCAAGACCGTTCGCAGCAGCGCCCGGCAGTCTGCGAGGCGGCTTCAGAAACAGGTTGTTAAACGTTCAAAAAGTATTCGGGGATACCGATGATGTACTTCAGTGAGAACATCCAGCGAAGAACCATCTTGATGGGCAGCACCGCCATCCACAGCGCGAGATTCGAAAACACAAGGAACCGAATCACACCCATCCGCACAAAGAACCGCCTCAACACCGTCATTCCGAGAATTGGCGGCAAAACAGCGAAGTAAGCAGCCACCAGAACGATACCCGGAGATTCACGAATCAGAATTGTCAGCAGGGAGCTGCCCTTGGGAATGCCGCCGTAAATCTGATTGACAACCGGCCAGCGCCAGAAAAATTCCGACAGGTTCACGTTGTTCGCGGCTTCCACTTTATGAACGTCCCACAGCTCATAAATGCCATAAAAGTTCCAGTTCGGCCCGCGAAGGAACGTGCCGAGCACGATCAGAGCAATCCACAACGGGAAGAACCCAAACATGAATGTGCAGACTGCGAACGCCCGCTCTTTGAAGCAGTAGTAGCCGTTACCAGCCTTGTTGAAGTCAATATACGGAATGGCCATGAGCCCGCCAAGGATGATTGTCGGCAGCACGACTCCGGCCAGCCACGGGTCGAAGTAGACCAGCATTTCCTGAAGACCGAGAAAATACCACGGTGCCTTGGACGGGTTGGGGGTCTTCACCGACGAAGCCGGTTCTTCCAGCGGAGCCTGCAGAGCGATTCCCCAGAAAATCAGGACTGCCGTCAGCACCACCATGCAGATCAGCTCGGTATAAACCAGGTCGGGCCAGACAAGAACCTTTTCGTTGTTCTCATTTTCGAACAGCGGCCTGCCGGAGGCGATACGGTTATCGTTGTCGACGGCCCGTCGAAAATAGATCCAGGTCAGATAAGCGACGATAAACAGCATCGCGACAATTGGCACATTGTCCGGCTTGCCGACGATCTGGCGGAAATCATAGTCGCTCATACTGAGGCCCATGAAAATCACGGCAACATTCAGCAAAGACCAGGCAACCGACGGCTTTGTCCACCATTCCCGCAGCAGCACCATCGCGGCGA
>CAZHET010000018.1:0-27129 GCA_964531585.1 uncultured Planctomycetaceae bacterium
TCCGGGTGCATATGAAGCATCTGCGGAACCACTGGCGGATTGAGAACACACTGCATCACACACTGGATGTAACTTTTGCAGAAGACGCCAGCCGGATTCGCAAAGGAAACGGGCCGGAAATTATTTCTGTGTTTCGCCGCCTGGCACTATCGATTTTGAAGTCGGACACGACAGTCAAGGACAATGTCCGGGGCAAACGCCTCACCGCCGGATGGGATTTGGACAAGCTCAAGGGCATTTTACTCGCATTTCAAGCACTCTGAACATGCGATTGCCCTGGGGCGTCGGTGTTGGCGGTATGCTTCAGGCATGAGCAATCCCGCCAGGCAGCCACGGCAATTATTCGCGAGTGTCGAATCCGGCTTCGACGGCTTCGGCGGGGTGAAAACGGCCCTGTGGAAAAGCAGTACCGCCACGAAGGCCCCGGATCGAATACGGCTACGACCTGGCGTCCAACCGCATCTGGCGCAAAGACGGTGTGTCGTAGCGACGCACGATATCCTTTTCTCAAGCGCGAACCCCCGCAGCATGGATATCCGGCAGTTCCGCATCATCCGGCGGGCGGTCGTGACGAGCTGGCTTGCTCCAGGCCGCACGTGAAAAGGCGGCGAACGAACATGGCACGCTCGGGGAAGGGCAGCTTCGCGCTGAGCAGCTTGCGGCGCGTGTACGTCGTCCCGAGTACTCGGTGGCATGGAAGGTGCGGAACACTGACACGGCAAATCCGCTGCAAAGTTTCAAGCAATCCTCCAGGATCTCTTGAAGCTCTGCGGCACGTGCCCGTGTCTTGACCAAAATGCGTGTGGCAATCCGCCTGACTGGCTGCTGAAAACCAAGTGTCTACGCTTCGTCCGCTGACTGAGAAGTCGCAGTCAGCAGTTGCTCAGTGTCGGTAGCCACGGGGTCGTCGTTAACAACAACGGGAGCGGCACGGCGACGTGACTTAATTCGGTCCCGCTCGCCAACAAACTCAATCAGTGCCCGCTTGCCGGCATCCCCCAGCCGTGGTTTGGCCAACTGTACAACGCGGGTGTAACCGCCGGGACGGTCGCTGAATCGCTCCGAGAGTTCCTTAAACAGAATGTCCACAGCCTGCCTGTCCCGCAAAGCGGCATAAGCGCGGCGCCGCATTGCGACTGCGGGGGCAATCGCCTGAGCCCATTGCTGCCACCGCTCCGAATTTCTCCACGACTGGTACTCGTCAGAGCCTCGCTCAGCCGATGTCGAGAACTCAGCCGCACGGTCCTCGTGCGCAGCCGCCCTCTTCGCAAGAGTCACCAGACGCTCAATGAACGGACGAAGCTCCTTGGCCTTTGGAACTGTCGTAATGATCCGACCTGCAACCTGTGGGCGATGAGGGTCGTCTTCATCCACGCGAACAGTTCGAATCAGGCTCGACGCCATATTTCGAAACATTGCTTTGCGATGAGACGCATTGCGGCCCAGTTTTCTGCCGCGCACCCGATGTCGCATGGCAAGCACTCTCTAACTGAACAGTGATGAAATGACCCACGCCCGCTGCAGGCGTCGGTGACAATAGTCTGACTTCGGGTACCAGGACTTCCATGCCAATGCCGATAGGCACGACTTTCGAACTCGGAAATCGTCGCACGTCGAAATCTCGTGGTGCCGGACGGTCAGGATGCGGTCTGCTGATTTGGCAATCGCATTCCCAGTCGCAGATCGATCTCTTCAAGTCGCTCGCGAACTTCATCGAGCGTCGTCTCGCCGAAATTTCGCACCTGCAGCAGTTCGTCTTCGTTGCGAATAACGAGATCGCGAACCGTGTTGATTCCGACAGACTCCAGGCAGTTCGTTGCCCGTACCGACAGGTTGAGTTCCGCGAGACTCTTGCTCAGCTTCTCCTCAAGCTCCATGTCAACCGGTGAATACCCTGTTGCTTCGGCCATTCCCCGCAATCCGCCCTCAGGTGACGCCTCCGGACCAGGCTCACGGTAGGTAATAAAGCAATTAAGATGCTTGCGGAGAATTTTCGCGGCTTCCACAAGCGCCATTGATGGAGAAATCGTGCCGTTTGTCCACAGCTCAAGTGTCAGTTTGTCGTAGTTTGTTCTTTGCCCAACTCGTGTGTCCTCGATGTGATGCCGCACTCGCGAAATTGGCGAGAAGGTCGCATCCAGAGGGATAACACCGATTTCCGGATCGTTCTGATAGTGCTCCGTCGCAGGAACATAGCCACGCCCGTTCTCGACGGTCATTTCCAGGTGCAATGGGACGTCATCGGTCACCGTCGCAATGACGAGATCCTTGTTGATGACTTCTACCTGATCGTCGCAAATTACGTCACCGCCGGTCACGACGCCCCGCGTGTTCCTGTCGATTCGCAGTGTCTTTGCAGAAGCACTGTAATTCTTTAGCACCAGCGACTTCAGGTTGAGGCAGATGTCCGTGACATCCTCAACCACGCCAGGAATCGTCGTAAACTCATGCTGGACACCCTGAACCCGCACTTTGGTGATCGCGGCGCCCTCAAGGCTGGACAACAAAATTCTGCGGAGACTATTGCCTACTGTTGCCCCGAACCCCCGTTCAAACGGCTCCGCCACAAACTTGCCGTATGTTGCCGTCAATGACTCCCGAATGGGGAGCACTCTGCTTGGAAGTTCCAGACCACGCCAACGAATTCGCATTTTTCTTACTCCCCGAACAAACATATGCTCGCATCAGTGTTATTACCTGCGTCGCAAAAGCCACAAATTGATCAAACCCGCCGCTTCTTTGGGGGCCGACAACCGTTGTGTGGCAGCGGCGTAATATCTTCTATGGAGCGCACCGTGATTCCCGCCGACTGCAGACCCGTAATTGCGCTTTCTCGCCCTGACCCCGGACCCTTGACGCGGATCTCGACCTCTTTGACTCCGAATTTCGACGCGCGCTCAGCAACAGTCTCCGCCGCCCGCTGCGCCGCGAATGGGGTGCTCTTGCGACTGCCCTTAAAACCAACTGTCCCGGCCGTTGCCCAGCAGAGAACATCGCCATTGATATCGGTCATAGTGACGATCGTGTTGTTGAAGGTCGCCTTGATATAGGCAACTCCCTTCGTCACATTACGACGCACCTTCTTTTTGTGCTTAACTTTTGCCACGATCGTCTCTCGTTACATTAATCGAATGAATATGATACCAGGCATCCGGGAAACGCGCGTCACCCGCTCATCGGCTGTCAGCGACACAGGCTAGTGCTTCATATCCTTGACACCCTTCTTACCCGCTACGGTCTTCTTCCGGCCTTTTCGAGTTCGTGCGTTCGTCTTGGTTCGCTGGCCTCGCACCGGCAGTCCGCGACGATGTCGCAGCCCGCGATAGCACTGAATTTCACGCAGCCGCCCGATGTCCTGCTGAACCTTTCGACGCAGGGGCCCCTCAACTGTGTAATTCTTGTCAAGGTGATTCGTAATCCGGCTGACTTCATCTTCAGAAAGTTCGCCGGCACGGACATGTGGATCTACACCAAGTTCATAACAGATCCTGACGGCAAGTATTCGTCCAATCCCGTACAAATAAGTAAGCGCAATGTACGTCGGCTTGTTATTCGGGATGTCAACACCAAGAACACGAGGCATTCAAATCACTCCGGAATTCACTTTGCGCAGAAATTTAACCCTGTCGCTGCTTGTGGCGTGGATTCGCTGAACAGATCACATAGGTACGCCCCCTGCGACGAACCGTCTTGCAGTGCTCGCAGATCCGTTTTACGCTTGACCTGACCTTCATCACGCTCTCCATCACATGTCGCAAAAGGCGACGCCATCGCAGTCGAAAAATTACAGACAACTCAGTTTTCAGAATCCAGCAGTCCTGGATAGTTCCGCATCACCAGATGAGAATCAATTTTCTGCACCAGATCCAGCGCGACGGATACAATAATCAACAGGCCTGTACCGCCAAAGAAGCTGGCGATCGCATAGTTGCCTGTCAGCGTTGTTGAAATCACAGTCGGGATAACTGCAATAATCGCCAGAAAAGCCGCTCCGACATATGTGATTCGAATCATCACCTGTTCAAGGTGCGACGCGGTTCGCCCCCCGGGCCGATAGCCGGGAATAAAACTTCCCATGTCTTTCAGGTTGTCTGCCATATCCCGTGGGTTGAATGTAATGGCAGTCCAGAAATAGCAAAAGAAGTAAATCAGCACGATATAGGAGAGATTGTACACAAATCCCTGGCCAGGCGAGAATGCTGTCGCAAGTGCGCGAACAACTGAGTTGTCCGGCCACACGTTAGAGATCTGACTAAATACAAAGAATGGCAGCAGCAGCAGGCTTGATGCGAAAATAATCGGCATGACACCTGCCTGGTTAACTCGCAGCGGAAGCCATTGTCTCTGCCCCCCCGTAACGCGGCGACCGCGCACATGCTTGGCGCTCTGGATCGGAATCTTGCGTTGCCCCTGCGTGATAAAAATGACCCAGACAATCACTGCCACAAACAACACAGCGAGGACCAGCAACTTTTCGACACCGTGTTCCGAACCGACCTGAATACCGTTCTGCAGAACCGGTGCCAGCCAGCCTCCCGCGGCGGACGGCATCTGAGCAAGAATGCCTGCCATGATCAACAGGCTGATGCCGTTGCCAATTCCGTACGCGTCAATCTGCTCGCCAATCCACATCAGGAACACGGTTCCGGCCGTCATGACAAATGTGCCAAGCAGATGCCAGTACCAGACATTGTAATAGTCAATAATCAGACTTTGACCGTCTCCGGAAATCGCTCCCGCCCCAAGTCCGCGGATCAGAAAGAAGCTCTGCAGAAGGCAAATCAATACCGTCGCATACCGCGTATATTCGTTCAGTCTGCGCCGACCGGCTTCTCCCTCCTTCTGCAGTTGTTCCAGAGGCGGGTACACCGTTCCCAGGAGCTGAAACACAATCGATGCGGTGATATACGGCATAATGCCGAGGCCGAAGATCGAACCATTTGTAATGCTGGACGCAGAGAAGAGTGAAACAACCTGCAGCAGGTTGCCGAGTCCACCACCGCCGTCCCCCGATTTTGAGAATGCGTCCTTTAGCAGCGCGTGGTCCATAAACGGCAGCGTTATCGAAAAACCCATGCGGTAAACCGCGAGCAACGCGATCGTCAGCAGAATCTTCCGGCGCAGTTCAGGCACCTTGAATACTGTTGCGAGCTTTGAAAACATCACGCTTCTCTCCGAGGAGCAACTACTTCACAGCAGCGAATTTGCAACTGCCCTAACTTTCAGGCGGTGACACGCTCAAACTTGCCGCCTGCGGCGACAATCTTCGCTTCAGCACTCTTCGAGAAACGGTGCGCCCTGACCGTCAGCTTCCTGTTAAGATCGCCATCTCCAAGGACCTTGAGAACATCAAAGCGGCTGGGGACGATTCCCTTCGCCACAAGACTTGCAGCAGTAACTTCCGCTTCGTCTTCAAATGCCTGCGACAGCTGACCTACGTTAACAATTACAACCGTGTCAGCGAATGCGCGGTTATTGAAGCCGCGCTTTGCCACGCGGCGGAACAGCGGCATCTGGCCACCTTCAAATCCCGCTCGTCGTGATGAACCGGACCGGCTGTAATAGCCCTTATGACCGCGGCCGGAAGTCTTTCCGTGGCCGGATCCCGGACCTCTTCCAATCCGTTTGCGATTCTTTCGCCTTTGAATGCCGACGTGAACATCATTCAGAATCATGACAAGGACACTCCGCGCAATCGTTCAATTTGCTCACGTGTTCTTAGCTGGGCCAGAGCATTAAAAGTAGCCTTCACCAGATTCAACGGATTCGTCGATCCAAAACTCTTCGTCAGAATGTCATGCACGCCGGCCGCCTCGACAACTGAACGCACACACTCACCGGCAATCACACCCGTTCCGGGGCGTGCCGGCAGCAGCAGCACTCTGGATGAGCGAAAAGTCCCCACGACCTGATGAGGAATCGTGGTCCCAACGACCGGAACGCTCTTTTGCGATCGATTAGCCTGCTTGGTGGCCTTCTCAACGGCGAGAGGCACCTCCGTTGCCTTCCCGTATCCATAACCGACACGGCCGTTTCCGTCGCCAGTCACAACCAGCGCAGCAAAACTAAATCGCCGCCCTCCCTTCACAACGCAGGCACACCGACGAATCTGCACAACAAATTCGGCCGACCCGGTTCTCGTTTCAGCAGTAGACACCTGAAATCCTCACAAACAAACGCGGCACCTGCAGTGACGCTAGAACTCAAGACCGTTTTCCCGTGCCGCATCAGCCAAAGCGGCGACCCGTCCATGATACCGAAAGACCCCTCTGTCAAAAACGACGGTCGATATGCCTTTTTCCAATGCGCGCCGGGCGATAAGCCTTCCCACGGCAGCCGCATCTTCGCGCCGTCCTGCATACTTGCCAGGACCAGCAACTTCCGTGTCTACAGTGCTTGCAGCAGCAAGCGTTCGCCCATCCACGTCATCGATGACCTGAGCATAAATGTGGCGATTACTGCGAAACACCGAAAGCCGCAGGCGGCCGTGAGCATCGCGTCGAACGCGATTACGCACTCGAAACCCACGACGCACTCTTTGCTTAGCCAATCGTTTCTCTGACTTCATGACTGCTCAACCACCGTCTTGTCTGTCCCACGCTGAAACTGGATTCGACACCGTACAATCCATGTTTGCCCGAACAAGTGCCACATCGCCCGGACCCCGCAACATTCGGATAATCTGCCCTACTTCGACCCAAAGGCCTTGCCGGCCTTTCGGCGGACATGTTCGTTCTCGTAGCGAATTCCTTTTCCTTTGTATGGTTCCGGCGGCCTGACATTTCTGATTTCTGCAGCGAACTGACCGACAACCTGCTTATCTGCTCCACGAATCAAAACTCGAGTCGGATCAGGGAGTTCACATGTGACCGACGGAGGAATCGGAAGTTCAACCGTGTTAGCGAACCCTACCTGCAGTGCTATTTTGTTGCCTGCAATCTTTGCATTGTAGCCGACTCCGACAATCACGAGGCGACGCTCAAACGGGGCCGAAACTCCCGTGACCATATTCTGAACGAGGCTGCGGGTGAGGCCGTGCAACGCTCGATTCTCTCGGGAATCATTCGGCCGCACCACCCGGATCGACCGCTCGGATTCGTCAATCTCCACACTCATGTTGGGGTGAACCGACATCGAAAGGTCACCCTTGGGGCCCTTTACAGAGAGTGACGTCCCGTTGACCGACACTTTCACGTCGCCAGCAAAGCTGATGGGTTTTCTGCCAATTCGAGACATCGCGTTTAGCCAATTCCGAAAGAACCACTTCGTCTTCTTGTGACTACCACACCTGACAGAGGAGCTCTCCGCCAACGCCTTCCTTCTTCGCTTCGCGGTTGCTAAGCACGCCTTTCGACGTCGACAGGACGGAGATACCCACGCCCTGTCGGATCTCATGCATGTCGCGGACACCTACATACACACGACGCCCCGGCTTGCTGACACGCTCGATGTGCTGAATAACATGTTCACCATTCGGGCCGTACTTCAGATTCACTCGCAATGTGGACGCCGGCTGGGCCTCGATAATCTCATAGTCCCACAGATATCCCTCACGCTGCAAAGCCTCGACCACACGAATCTTTGTCCGCGATAGTGGGACGTCCACAAAGGGCCGCTCAACATGAATAGCGTTGCGAATTCGCGTCAGCAGGTCGGCAATCGGATCAGTCATCATAGTCGATACACCATTTCAAATCGGCCAATACCAAGAGCATTTGATATCAGGCAGAGCGGGTGAGAATTTCTACCAACTGGCCTTGCGCGCACCCGGAATCAGCCCATCGAGGCAAAGATCACGAAAACAGATTCGGCAGACCTTAAACTTGCGATACACACTGCGCGGTCGCCCGCACAATGCACACCGATGCTCGATGCGTGATGTGAACTTAGGACGCCTATTTGCCTTTTCAACTTTTGCTTTGCTGGCCATTGTTCGAACGCTGCTCTCGAGGTCTATTTACTTATCCGAAGTCTTGAAAGGCATACCGAATGCCTTTAACAACTGTCGACCGTCTTCGTTGGTGCGAGCGGACGTCACGAGTGTAATATTCATACCCTGCGGCTGGCTCACGGTTTCGGGATCGATCTCAGGGAACACCAACTGCTCAGAAAGGCCGAGGTTGTAATTTCCGTTACCGTCGAACCCGTCTGGGTTGAGCCCGCGAAAGTCCCTCACGCGAGGCAGTGCCAGCGTAATCAGACGATCGAGAAACTCATACATCCGCCTGCCGCGAAGGGTCACGCGGCATCCGATCGGCATCCCCTCTCGCAGACGAAACCCGGCTACGGACTTCCTCGCACGGCAAATCTGAGCCTTTTGGCCTGCCAACTGCGTCAAATGCTCGGCTGCTGTATCCAAGCGCTTGCGATCCTGCACGGCATCACCAACGCCCATGCTAACCACAATCTTCTGGAGCTTGGGTACCGCGTGGACGTTCTTTCGGCCGAGTGACTGCTGCAACTCGCCGACGATTCGATTGTTATACTCTTCAAGCATTCGAGTCATAGCAAACCTGTAACACCAACGAACAACTCAGAGAAAGCCAGTCAGACGACTTCGCTGGCGAGGCTTACGATCTTCATGTACCGTCGATCCCGAAGCTCGCGAGCGACTGCGCCAAAAATACGAGTGCCGCGAGGGTTACCATCGCCATCTACCAGTACGACAGCATTTCGATCGAATTTTACGTAACTTCCATCATCGCGCCGCGTGGACTTCCGGCAACGGACAACGACTCCCTTGACAACACTCCCGGCCTTCACGTTGCTCCCGGGAAGAGACTTCTGAACGCTGACCACGACAATATCGCCGAGTCGAGCATATCGCCGCCGACTCCCACCGAGCACCTTGATACAACGCACCAGCTTGGCACCCGAATTGTCAGCGACATCCATGACGGTTTGCATTTGAATCATTTAGGCCACCCTTTTGCGTTTACGCCGACATGAGCAACTGGCAATGCGAAGCGAATTCGGGATACTCCGCGGTCGATAACACTATTCCCCAGCGACAGCGTCCACTGCCGCGTCTGCCGAAACCTCTGCCGCACTCTTGACCACTTTCACTAGCGTCCACCGCTTCGTCTTTGACTTCGGGGGCGACTCTTCGATCTCCACCAAGTCACCTTGTGAAGCAAGTCCGTCCTCGTCATGGACGTGGCAAACAGTCCTGCCACGCACAATCTTGCCGTACTTGCGATGACGAAATCGCCGCCCAATCTCCACGCGAAGCGACTTTTGCTGCTTGTCGCTGGCAACTGTACCTACAATAACTTTTCTCATGCGACGCACTATCCTGGCACAACGGCCCATGTACAACGGCGGACTTACCGAGATGTGACGGCGGACTGAAGCTCGCGCTCCCGCTGAATCGTCTTAATTCGCGCGACGACCTGCCGCAACTTGCGAACATTGCTGGGCGTGTCATTGCGCTCAGTGG
This sequence comes from uncultured Planctomycetaceae bacterium, assembly GCA_964531585.1. Taxonomy (GTDB): domain Bacteria; phylum Planctomycetota; class Planctomycetia; order Planctomycetales; family Planctomycetaceae; genus JAWKUA01. Next base: position 9,440 of record CAZHET010000018.1, read on the forward strand.
CAGACTGAAACCGAATTCGAAATAGCGACTGCTGAGTCTCACGAAGTTCATGAGATAACTGCTCGTCGGACATTTCACGCAATGTGTTTGCTTTTGACATGACACCATTTCCTGGTCGGAGCCCTATTCGACTTCGGGACGACGACCGACCAAACGAACTTTTACCGGCAGCTTATGCGCAACTCGATTGAAGCAATCTCGGGCAGCATCGCGCGACACACCCTTCAGCTCAAACAATACCGTGCCAGGCTTCACAACCGCAACCCACCGATCCGGCTCGCCTTTACCTTTGCCCATTCGTGTCTCCAGCGGCCGAGCCGTGACAGGCTTCTGAGGGAAGATTCGGATGTAAACTTTCCCGATGCCACGAACGTACTGCGTGGCCGCAATACGACACGCCTCGATGGTTTGAGCAGTCACGTGCCCAGGATCGAGTGACTGCAGGCCCCAGTCGCCATGCACTACCGTATTACCGCGAGACGCGTCACCTCTTATACGTCCTCTTTGGCTTTTTCGATGCTTGACCCGCTTTGGCATGAGAGCCATCTGCCGTCTCCTCGTCCGTATAGTCGCCCAAATCAATCCAAACCTTGACGCCAATGATCCCCTGAGCGGTCTTGGCCGCCGAGAGCCCGTAGTCAATGTGCCGCCTTAATGTTGACAGCGGGATTGAACCACGACTGGCCTTTTCCTTGCGAGACATTTCCGCGCCACCCAATCGCCCGGACATCTCAATCTTCACACCATGCACGCCCGAACTCATGACTTCGTCCAGCGTTTTCTTGATGGCTCTGCGAAAACTGCCTCGCTTTGAGAGCTGCTGCGCAATTTTGTCGGCGACAAGTTTGGCATCGCGGTTTGGATTGGAAATTTCGACAATTTTCAAATCCATGCGGCGCCCCGTCAGATCCTCCAGCTCACCTTTAAGCCGATCGACCTCTTGGCCCTTGCGCCCAATAATCACACCTGGCCTGGCCGTAAAAAGATGCACAACAACCTGATCACGCGTGCGTTCGATTTCAACTCGCGCGATTTCAGCAAACTGATACTTTTCGCTGACGAATTTCCGGATCTTAAAGTCTTCTGCGAGCAGATCGCCGAACTCCCGCTTTGGCGCGTACCAACGGCTGCGCCAGTTTTCCATGACTCCAACCCGGTAACCCGTAGGTCTGACTTTCTGTCCCATTAGCGCCCACCCCCAACATTGAATATCTTCGACGTCACTGAATTCTATCCCAGTTCCGGTGCGTCTACGCCCACATGGATGTGCGCGGTTCTCCTGCGAATCAGGAATGCCATCCCGCGGGCACGCGGCTGAACGCGTTTGAACATTGGTCCACCGTCGACCCGGCACTCTTTAATGAGCAGTCGATCCGGGTCTCGAACTCCCCGATCCTCCGCGTTTGCAATTGCGCTCTTTAAGACGAGCTCCAAAAACCGTGCTCCGCGGTTCGGCACGAATCTCAACGCCTCCAATCCCTCCTCAGCCGCCATTCCACGAATCAAATCCGCAAACGGCCTCACCTTGGTTGGGGATATCCGAGCATACCGATGTGTCGCCTTGACCAGACTCATGGCTACTTCTTACCTTTGGCCCCATGGCCCCTGAATGTCCGTGTTGGAGCGAACTCGCCAAGTTTGTGTCCGACCATGTCTTCCGTCACATAGACGTTCATATGAATCCTGCCGTTATGCACAAGAAATGTGTGTCCGACAAATTCCGGAGAAATTGTACAGCTACGCGCCCATGTCTTCAGCGGCTCCTTACCACCGGATTCGTTCAGCCTCTCAACCTTCTTGAGAAGCTTCGGGTCAATGTATGGACCCTTCTTCAGCGACCGCCCCATGATTTAGCTTTCCAACCGTTGCTATCAGACCTTAACTTCGCCGTAACGGCGCGAACGACGCCGGCGAATAATTGCCCTCGTCGAAGCCTTGCGCCGCTTTCGAGTCCTGCCGCCTTTTGAAAGCTTTCCGGTAGGGCTACACGGATGCCTCCCACCGGAATTGCGTCCTTCTCCGCCTCCCATCGGATGTGCGACCGGATTCATCGCAGTTCCGCGAACATGGGGCCGACGCCCCATCCATCGCTTACGACCGGCTTTACCCAAAACAATACTGCTGTGTTCCGAATTGCCAATGACACCGATCGTCGCACGACAGCTACTCGGCAGTCGCCGCACTTCGCCGCTGGGTAACGTAACCTGAGCCCAACGACCCTCACGAGCATTCAGCGTCGCCCCCACGCCAGCACTGCGACACAACTGACCGCCTCGACCAGGTTGCATCTCAACATTGTGAATCTGCGTTCCGGGCGGAATTGCACTCAACGCCATACAATTGCCGACATTCGGCTCAACAGCATCGCCGCTCTCCACCACCGCTCCAGCCTTCAGCTTGTCCGGTGCCAGAATGTATGTTTTTTCTCCGTCTGCGTACTCCAGCAGCGCAATTCGGCATGTCCTGTTCGGATCATATTCGATGTGCGTGACCGTCGCCTTAACGCCGTCTTTTCTGCGCTTGAAGTCAATTATTCGGTAAAGACGCTTATGCCCGCCTCCCCGATGACGGACCGTAATCTTGCCTTCGTTATTTCGTCCGCCTTTTTTCCGTGCGCGTTTCGTTAGCTCCTTTTCCGGCCGCTTCTTCCGGTCGGTCAACTCTGCGAAATCAGATACCGACGCCCCGCGGCGACCCGGTGTAACTGGTTTGTACTGACGAATTCCCACCGCCTGCTCCCCTTGTCATCAAACACAACCCACGGCACCCGACCAGTTCCGGGTCTAGAAGAATGAAATCCGATCTTCTTCGTGCAGCTTCACGACAGCCTTCTTCCAACTCCTGGTGTGCCCCACCGCGACGCGGTGGCGTCGAGGCTTTCCCTGACGCGACTGCGTCCTGACCGCGACCACACGGACATCCCACAAACTTTCCACTGCCGTACGAATATCAGTCTTTGTCGCCAAGGGATGAACCTCGAAGCTGTAGGCATTCAGGCGCTCAGACGCATGCATACCTTTTTCGGTCACCAGCGGCCGCTTGATGACCTGATGGGACTCCAGCTTAATTCCCTTTTCCGCAGACGCCGTCATGACACGTTAACCTTTTTATCCGGACAGACCCAACCAATTTATACCGATGTCGCCACACCGCGCCCAATTAGCGAATCCATTGCCGATGTGGTAATCACCAGGCTGCGGCACCGTAGCAATGCCAGAGCATTCAGGTCACTGGCTGGCAGAACTTCAACACCGGCAATGTTGCGAGCAGACTTCCAAACAACAGCGTTGAGGCCGTCCGTCGCAACAAGAACAGAGCTGCTGGCAACCCCAAGCGATTTAAGCGCTCCGGCCACAACACACGTCTTCGGCTCCGAGCAGGACCATGCCGACAGCACCACCGCCTGTTCGTCCTGAAACTTGCTCAACAATGCCATGCGAGTCGCCGCCTGCACAGCCTTGCGCGGCATTCGATAGCTGTAGTCCCTTGGCTTCTTGCCGAAAGTGTGTCCACCGCCGCGACGCACGGGCGTGCGGATATTTCCGGCTCTTGCTCGCCCCGTTCCCTTTTGCCGATAGAGCTTCTTCGTGCTGCCCCGCACCATACCGCGTGACTTCGTCTGAACCGTCCCAACCCGACGGTTAGCCTCATACATGACAACAACGTCGTGCAGGAGCTGACGATTCACTGACGCGGCGAGGTCCGCCGGGTCGAATTCATAGACCCCGGACTCCGTACCGTTCATATCTCGAATGGGAACAGAAATCATTTCAGCACCGAAACTAACGGTTCTTTGCGGAGCGCCGCAAAATAAGAAAACCACCATTTGGACCCGGCACAGCACCCTCAACGAGAACCATGCCAGCGTCACCATCGACGCGAACCAGTCGAAGGTTTCGCACAGTTAACCGCACGCTCCCATACCGACCCGGCATGCGAGTCCCGCGCAGCACGCGTGACGGGTCAGCACTCTGACCGATCGAGCCGCCATGCCGATGAACCCGCTTTGCACCGTGACTTGCCCTTTGGCCGCCGAAGTTGTGCCGCTTCATGACACCGGCAGTACCTCTGCCCTTTGACACACCGATTACGTCCACAAATTTCAGGTCAGAAAATGAATCCGCGGTGACGACGCTGCCTACCTCCAGCCCATGGGGCTGGCCGTCACAGCGAAACTCTCGCATCAATTCAGCTGGTTCGCAGCCCGCACGCTGCGCGACTGCAACGCCAGCCGCCTGCCGTACCTTCTGTCGGCGTCCCCCAACCTCCGCCACCTGACCGCGATCCGCACGGCTCACTGATCGCCTGGCCTTTTTGCCAAAGGCAAGCTGAACAGCATCGTAGCCATCACGATCCAGTGTCCTGATGCGAGTCACCGCACAGGGCCCGGCCTCGATGACAGTCACGGGTACAATGACCCCATTGTCATCGTAAACCTGTGCCATTCCGACTTTTCTGCCCAAGAGTCCGACAGACATAGCTACGCCACCTGTGCGAGAATCCGCACCAATTCGAGAAAAACCACCTGCACGCAAACGGCGCGTAATGGCACCAGCGGGCAACCAAGGCCAGTCGACCGCCGAGTCAGGCGGTCGCCGTTGCCTTGATCTTGATATCAACGCCTGCAGGAAGAGAAAGTTTGTTTAACGCATCAATCGTCTTGCCTGTCGGCTGACAGATATCTATCAGTCGCTTGTGAGTCCGAATTTCGAACTGCTCACGAGACTTCTTGTCAATGTGCGGACTCCGCAATACGGTGTACCGCTCAATGCGAGTCGGTAACGGAATGGGACCATGCACAATTGCCCCAGTGCGCTTGGCAGTGTCAACAATGTCGGCTGCAGACTGATCCAGAACGGAGTGGTCGTAAGCTTCCATCCGAATCCGGATACTTTCTTCTCCAGCACGAGCCACCGCAAGTCACCTTCAGCAAAGAAGTTATGTAAAATCAGACATACCCCCGAAACGGGGAATCGCACATGTTAGGGTCGTGCCCGAATTCTGTCAATCATGGGCAACGCAGAATAAAAGTGGAAAATCGGATTCTCAACGACAGTTTGGCCACAACCGACGGCTGGCCTGTTACTCAAGCACTCCCGGGGGGGCGTCTGCATACCGACACGGTTCCATCGAGTAGGACGCTCGTCCCTGCGACAGGCTGCGGATGTCTGTTGAATAGCCGAACATCTCAATAAGTGGCACTTCTGCCTTCATCACGCACAGGTCGCCGCGGCGACTGGAATCCACAATGATTGCGCGTCTGGAATTCAGATCGGACTGCACGCTCCCGAAGAACTCTTCCGGGGTTACAACTTCCAGCAGCATCACCGGCTCCATCACAACCAGTGATCCGGTCTGCAGAAGCTTGCCAAATGCCTGGGCAGCAGCGGAGCGAATGGCTGGCTCAGTCGAATCTCCGTCACGATACTCCACGGCAGTAATTGTCAGCCGCAGATCCATGAGTGGATTTCCGAATATGCCGCCCCCCCCTGCCTGCTCCTTAACCGCATCCATCAGGATGTGCAGGGCAGCGGTCGGCATTGCGTCCGCATCCAGCGCATTCGCGACAACCACCGGCTGCTGCTGGCCCACGACTTCTTCGGCCTTCAGCGTGAGGCCAAAGTAAAGCGACGCCGCGGGCGTATTCGCACTGAATGCTGCAGCAACGGTCACGCTCCCCTTGAGCTTTTCACGGTAGCTGACACGGGGTTTGTGGACGCGGATCTTCAGGTTGAAATCCCGTTCCATCCGATGCCGCACTACCTCCAGGTGCAGTTCTCCCATCCCGCTGATGATCGTCTGCCCGGTTTCCTCGTCAATGCTGGCCGTAAATGTCGGATCCTGGCGCTCCAGCCGTCGCAGCGTGTCAATCAGCTTCTTTCGATCGCCGCTGGAGTCCGGCTCGATCGCCATCGAAATTACAGTCTCGGGAAACCTGATCTGTTCCAGCACAACGGCCTGCTGCGGATCGCACAATGTGTCGCCCGTTGCGGTGTCCCTGGGGCCGATGATTCCGCAGATGTCGCCGGCCTCAACCTGCGCCACCTTTTCGCGGGAGTCGGACTGAATGTGCCACAGCTGTGTCACCATCTCCTTCTTCTTCGTGCGGGGATTCAGCAGTTTTGAATTGCCCCTCAGGATTCCGGAATACACACGCGCGAAATACAAGTCGCCATGAATATCTGCCTGAATCTTAAAGATCAATGCGCAGGTCGGCTCATCAGTGGAGGTCTGGCGTGTGACGACTGTGCCTTCGGCCTTCGACTGCGGGTCGATCCCGCGAACCGGGGGCCGGTCGAGCGGGCTGGGCAGGTATTCCGCGACAGCATCCAGAACCGGCTGGACGCCGACGTAGTCAAGCGATGAGCCACACAGGACCGGTTGGAACTTTGCTTCAAGTGTGCCTTTGCGAATTGCGGCATGGGCCATATCGAGTGGCACATCATCCCCTTCCATATACGCCTGCATGACATCATCGTCGATCAGTGACAGGGCGTCGAACAGCTCTGCGCGGCGCAGGGCAGCCTCTTCTGCGATATCATTCGGAAGTTCTTCCAGGCGAAACTCTGCTCCGCGCGACTCAATATCCCAGTACATTGCCTTCATTGTCAACAGGTCGGCGATCCCTCGGAAGCCATCCGGATTCGTCGCCGGACCGTGCCCAATGGGAATCTGCAACGGCAGCGGGCTGGCTCGCAGTCGCCTTTTCATCGCCTCCAGCACGCTCTCGAAACTGGCACCAATCCGATCCATCTTGTTGATGTAGCAGATTCGCGGCACTTCATAGCGGTCGGCCTGCCGCCAGACAGTTTCACTTTGGGCCTCGACACCCTCAACTGCACTGAAGATGACAACTGCACCGTCGAGGACGCGCAGGCTGCGTTCAACTTCTGCGGTAAAATCCACGTGGCCAGGCGTGTCGATAATATTGATGACACGGTTCTTCCATTCACAGGTCACGGCTGCTGAATAAATAGTGATGCCGCGCTGCGCTTCTTCCGGGTCATAGTCCGTTTGTGTTGTGCCATCATCGACGTTACCCATTCGGTAGGACGCACCTGTGTAGTACAGGATGCGTTCTGTTGTTGTCGTCTTGCCGGCATCAATATGCGCAATGATGCCAATGTTTCGAATAGACTCTATAGGTCGAGACATCAAACTCGCTCCTGTCAGAGCGTTGGCAAGAGGCCATTACGACAGTTGGGCAAAAAAAAACGCCAAACATGGCTCAGTGAGCGCTCTGTCTGGCGAATATGACGGGAATTACTGCTGGTCGCTACCACGCGAAGTGCGAAAACGCCTTGTTGGCATCGGCCATGCGATGCACATTCTCGCGTTTCGTCATCGCAATACCTTCACGGCGATACGCGGCCATCAACTCTTCGGCCAGCGACCGGTTGACCGGACGCCCCTTTCGTCCCCGCACCGCCTCCAAGATCCAGCGGATGGACAAAGCCTGCTGCCGTCGCGGGCTGACCGGCGTCGGGACCTGATAGGTCGCACCACCGACCCGCTTCGATCTCACTTCGATTGCCGGCTTCACATTTTCAACCGCTGACGTGAACACATCCAGCGGATTCTGGTCAGGGAGCTGCTTTTGAATGATCTCCAAAGCGCTGTAGACCGCCCGGGTCGCCACACTTTTCTTGCCATCATACATGAGGCAATTCACGAACTTGGACAGCAGCTTAGAACCGTGACGTGTGTCCGGCTTCAGCTGTTCACGACTGGCTGTAAACTTTTTGACCATCTTGAAGAGTGCAATTCGCGCAAAACGGAGTTCGGATTTGAACACTGGGACACCAGCGACTTACTTGGGTCGCTTGGACCCGTAACGACTGCGAGCCTGGCGACGATCACTGACACCCAAGGTATCGAGCACGCCGCGAACGATCTTGTATCGCACACCAGGCAGGTCGCGAACACGACCGCCACGGACAAGAACGATCGAGTGTTCCTGCAGGTTGTGCCCTTCGCCGGGAATGTAGGCGGTGACTTCCTTGCCATTCGAAAGTCGCACACGAGCAACTTTTCGCAGAGCCGAATTCGGCTTCTTGGGAGTCACGGTCTTCACCTGCAGGCAGACACCGCGTTTCTGCGGACACCCTTCCAGCAGCGGAGTCTTGCTCTTCGAACGCTGTTGCCTGCGAGGCTTTCGGACCAACTGATTGATTGTCGGCATAGGACGGAATTTCAGCGAAACATGGCGTTAAAACGCGGTATAGAGTGAACTCGGGAATCTATCGGTAGTCGGAATGGCCGTCAACCGAACGCCCTGCGTCGATCAGACTAATTCAGCGGTTCGTCGGGTGTCAAATCTGCCAGTGATGGGGCTCGCGGCCGGTCATCATTTTCCGCACGGCGTGCCATCAAGTCAGCTTCGGTCAGCATATCGTGGCGAGCGGCGAGGATTTTGGCCTTGGCTTCTTCCTGCTCCCGGATCGCTTCGTCGTGAATTCGCACGTGCGCTTCCTGATGAAGCTGAAATCCGGTTCCTGCCGGAATCAGGTGTCCTAGGATGACATTTTCCTTCAGTCCTACAAGGTTGTCGACTCGTCCACCCAGCGCGGCTTCGGTCAGAACCTTTGTCGTTTCCTGAAAACTTGCCGCTGAGATGAAGCTCTCACTTTGGACAGCGGCCTTCGTGATTCCGAGTAGCTGCGGACTGGCCTTCGCGGGACGAAGCCTGGTGAATTTTGCGGGTCGAGCAACCTCAGCATTCACTTCTTCGACCTCGGCCAGCCCGACCTTGTCATCAAGCTCGTATTCGGTGTCGCCGGGATCGGTGATTCGCACGGCGGAATCCAGACCTTCGTTGACCTTCCTCAGCTCAAATTTGTCAATCAGAAGTCCTGGCAGCAGGTCAGTGTCACCAACTTCTTCAATCTTGACCTTACGAAGCATCTGCGAAACGACGATCTCGATGTGCTTGTCATCGATTTCGACCCGCTGAGCCCGGTAGACGTTTTGAATTTCGTGCAACAGGTACTGCTGCACTTCCTCCGGTCCGCTGACACGCAGGATGTCGTGCGGAACGAGCGGCCCGCGAACCAGAGCGTCTCCCGCGACAACAACGTCACCCTGATGAACCAGCAGTTGTTTTCCATGAGGAATCACATGCTCCACTTCCGTGCCGTCTTTGCCCCGCACGACGACGATTCGCTTGCCTCGCTTCTTCTCGGCAAGCAGCTCGATTTCTCCGCTGATCTCTGCCACGACCGCGGGGTCCTTTGGGCTCCGGGCCTCGAATAACTCGGTCACTCGCGGCAAACCGCCGGTGATATCCTGCGTACCGGACGACTCGCGAGGAGTCTTGGCAACAGAGGTGCCGGCCGAAATCTGATCACCTTCCGAGACTTCGAGTCCTGCGCCTTCCGGCAGGTAGTAGAAGTCCAGAATCTTGCCCGCACCATCCTCGACGATCACCTGCGGGTGCAGGCCGCCGCGATGTTCAGTCACCGTTCGCCGGATGTTTCCGGACGAATCCTTCTCGGAACGAATCGTCTGGCCTTCGACACATTCGTCCAGACGAACCCGCCCGCCGACCTGAGAAATAATCGGGATCGAATGCGGGTCCCAGTTACACAGAACGGCCCCCTGGACGACTTCCTGATTCTCTGCGACCTGGAGGACGGCACCACTCGGCACCGTCTGTTTTTCAACCTCCCGACCCTTTTCATCGACGATAGCGATTTCGCCGTTGCGACCGAGGACGACAGGTTTACCGTCAGCGTTTGATACACTGCGAATCCGTGCGAAACGGATGCGTCCGGCTCGCTTGGCGAGCAGTTCACTTTGCTCCATGTCCTTCTGAGCGACACCGCCAATGTGGAATGTCCGCATTGTCAGCTGTGTTCCGGGCTCCCCGATACTTTGTGCCGCAATGATGCCCACAGCCATGCCTTGCTCGACAAGGTCACCGGTTGACAGGTCCATGCCGTAACAGAGCTGACACATGCCGAGCGGGGCATCACAGGTCAGCGGGCTGCGCACCTGAATCCGTTCCATGCCCATGTCTTCGATCTTGCGGGCCTTTTCGACGGTGATCAGTTCGTCTTCACGAACGATCACTTCGTCCGTGATCGGGTTCACAATATTTGTGCGTGAAACCCGTCCGCGGATCGCATCTGCCAGGCCGACCTCGACCTTCTCACCACGGTAAACGACACCGCGTGTCAGGCCTTTCGTCGTTCCGCAGTTGTGCGTCGTGACCACCATGTTCTGGCAGATGTCCGCCAGCTTTCTCGTCAGGTATCCGCTGTCCGCGGTCTTCAACGCTGTATCCGCAAGGCCCTTGCGGGCACCGTGTGTCGAACTGAAGTATTCGAGCACAGACAGGCCTTCACGAAAGTTCGACTTGATAGGAGTCTCGATGATCTCGCCGCTCGGCTTGGCCATCAGTCCTCGCATTCCGGCGAGCTGCTGGATCTGTCCGACGCCGCCTCGGGCACCCGAGTGCGCCATCAGGTAAATCGGATTCACGTAGCGGCCTTCGTCGCGAACGTCGTGCTCCAGCTGCTCCATCATACCCTTGACAATTTCCTCGCGGGCATGCGTCCAGATATCGAGCACCGTGTTGTAGCGTTCCTTCTCGGTAAGTACTCCGCGTTCAAAGAGCTTCATCTGCTTCAGGACGGCCTTTTCGCCCTCGGCGATCACTTTCTCCTTGTTTGGAGCCGTTTTCAGGTCACTGGCACCGAACGACAACCCGCTGTCGGTTGATGCGCGGAAACCACAGTCCTTCATGCGGTCGAGCAGTTCGATTGTCTCGCGGCGACCGAGTTCCAGATAGCAGTCGGAAATTACAGTCGCCAGATCCTTGCTGCGCATTGTCATGTTGTAGAACGACAAGCCGTGGGGCAGAATGTCGTTAAACATGACACGGCCAGGTGACGTTTCGACGAGACCACCCAGGCGATAATCCTTCGCACCGTCACCCTTGACGCGTTTGTCCTTCGGCATCCGCACACGAATGGTGGCATGTCGCGAAACCTTGCCCTGATTGAACGCCATGAACACTTCATTGGACGAGGCGAAGACCATTCCTTCGCCGCGATGGCCTTCGCGCTTCAATGTCAGATAATAGCACCCCATCACAATGTCCTGAGACGCGCTGATAATCGGCGATCCGTTCGCAGGACTAAAGATGTTGTGCGTCGACATCATCAGCGTTGTCGCTTCGACCTGTGCCTCGATGGACAGTGGCAGATGCACCGCCATCTGGTCACCGTCGAAGTCGGCATTGAACCCCTTGCAAACAAGGGGATGCAGCTTGATGGCGTTACCTTCAACCAGAATCGGTTCGAATGCCTGAATGCCGATGCGGTGCAGGGTGGGAGCCCGATTCAGCAGGACCGGATGATTGCGAATCACTTCATCGAGAATATCCCACACATCTTCATCGCGGCGCTCCAGCATTCGCTTTGCGCTCTTGATCGTGTCGGCGTGGCCGAGTTCCTTCAGACGCCGAATGACAAACGGCTGAAACAGCTCCAGAGCGATCTTCTTGGGCAGACCGCACTGGTGCAGCTTCAGTTCCGGCCCGACGACGATCACACTTCGTGCAGAATAGTCGACGCGCTTGCCCAGGAGATTCTCACGGAATCGCCCCTGTTTGCCCTTGATCATGTCCGTAAGCGACTTCAGCGGACGGTTCGACGAACCAAGCACCGGGCGCTTGCAGCGGTTGTTGTCGAACAATGCGTCGACTGACTGCTGCAACATCCGCTTCTCGTTGCGCACGATGACTTCCGGCGCATTCAGGTCCACGAGCTTCTTCAGTCGGTTGTTGCGGTTGATAATCCGCCGGTAAAGGTCGTTCAGGTCACTTGTTGCGAAGTTGCCTGAATCAAGCAGTACAAGCGGTCGCAGATCCGGCGGAATTACGGGGATCACGTCGAGCACCATCCATTCCGGGCGGTTTTCACTGTCCCGCAATGCCTCGGTAATCTTTAGTCGCTTAATCAGATCCTTGGTCGTGGTCTGGCTTTTGGTTTTTGCCAGGGCCGTCCGCAGATCACCGGACTGATCCGCGAGTCGGATTCCGACCAGCAGCTTCTTGATCGCTTCAGCCCCCATGCCGATCTCAAAGGCGTTGTCACCATAGTCGCGCCGAGCAGCACGTGCTTCTTCCTCAGTCAGCATCTGGCAGAGCGTCAGCGGCGTTTCACCCGGATCAGTAACGACGTAGTCCTGAAAATAGACGACCTTTTCCAGTGATGTCGTCTTCATATTCAACAGCGCACCCAGGCGGCTGGGCATCGACTTGAAGAACCAGATATGAACAACCGGTGCCGCCAGTTCGATGTGCCCCATGCGTTTGCGACGCACGCGGCTGTGGGTGACCTTTACGCCACAGCGGTCGCAGATCATGCCTTTGTACTTCATGCCCCGGTATTTTCCGCAGGCACACTCCCAGTCCTTTTCCGGACCGAAAATACGCTCACAGAACAGGCCGTCTCTTTCAGGCCGGTACGTCCGGTAGTTGATCGTTTCCGGCTTCTTGACTTCGCCGAAGGACCAGCTGCGAATGTCGTGAGGACTTGCCAGCCCGATCTTGACGGATGCAAAGTCGTTCACACGATCAAACGTAGTTTCACTTACACTCACGCTTAATACTCCTGATTGCCTGATAACTCAGGAAAGGGACCGCGCGGACTTCGTCGAGACGGCGAGGTTTCATTGACCTGATGCGAACAGAGCCGTCGTCGGGCAGAACAGCCCGCTGAGCAGAAAATACGTCACTGCATTCCACTGCAAACCCAGCGAGGAAAGCCACCGCCGCGAAAACTGCCATGGGCTCTACCTCGCAGGAACCACCGTTACGCCTGCCAAAGCCACGCTGCCGGTTCGAATTCGCTTAGTGCCCGGCTTTTTCGAGTTGAAGGTTCAGGCACAGGCCGCGAATTTCGTTGTTCAGCACATCGAAGCTGGCTGGCGTGCCGGCTTCCAGCGTGTTCTCACCCTTCACCATGGACTCATAGATCTTTGTGCGTCCTTCTACATCGTCGCTCTTTACGGTCAGCAGCTCCTGAAGGATGTATGCGGCACCGTATGCCTCCAGAGCCCAGACTTCCATCTCGCCGAAACGCTGGCCGCCGAACCTTGCCTTGCCCCCCAGTGGCTGCTGAGTGATCAGCGAATATGGGCCGGTGGCCCGGGCATGGACCTTGTCATCAACCAAATGGTGCAGCTTCAGCATGTAGATCTGGCCCACGGTTGTCTTCTGTTCCAGCGGCGATCCCGTGCGTCCGTCGTAAAGCGTGGCCTTGCCGTCTTCCGGCAATCCCGCTTCTCGAAGTGCCTCCCGTACTTCATCTTCTGAAGCCCCGTCGAAAACGGGACAAATCGCCCGGTAGCCCAGCTTGCCAGCCGCCCAGCCCAGGTGAGTCTCCAGGATCTGACCGACATTCATGCGGCTGGGAACTCCCAGTGGGTTCAGAATAATGTCAACGGGAGTTCCGTCTGCCAGGAACGGCATGTCTTCAATCGGCATCACTTTGGAAATTACTCCCTTGTTTCCATGGCGTCCCGCCATCTTATCGCCGACGGAAATCTGCCGCTTGGACGCCACGTAGACCTTGACCATCTGCAACACACCGCTCGGCAATTCGTCGCCGCGTTTCATGCTGTTTAGCCGGTGGCCTTCTTCATCAATCACGGCCTCCACTGCAGGCCATTCGTCTTTCATCAGCTTGCGCGCTGTGGTCTTCTTTTGAGCAGTCCGGATATCAAGTTCCTCGAAGAAGCCGGGAAACCGCCGGGCAAATTCCGCGACAGCTTTGGTATCATCAAGTTTAACCGGATCGCGACCGTCCTCATCGGCGACCGGCTGCCCAAGCTCTGCCTGCAGCGTCGTGGCGAATGCCTTAAATGCTTCCGCAATTCTTGCGTCGCCTTCCTTTTCGACTTTCTTCAGGTCATCTTCGAACCGTTTGCGTTCGACTTCCGAAAGACTCATGCGACGCGAAAACCGCTCGGTGTGAATCACGATTCCGCCAACACCACTGGGCACTTCCAAAGACTCGTTCTTCACGTCTTCACCCGCACGACCGAAGATCGCGTGCAGCAGTTTCTCTTCAGGTGTCAGTTCGGACTTGGCCTTTGGCGAAACCTTGCCGACGAGAATATCGCCTGGATGGACGCGCGTTCCGATTCTAACGATGCCGTCATCGTCCAGGTGCCGCAGCGCCTTTTCACTGACATTCGGAATGTCGCGAGTGAACTCTTCGCGGCCAAGCTTGGTTTCGCGGATCTCCACGTCGAACTCGTCCATATGAATCGACGTGTACACGTCTTCCTTGACGAGCCGTTCAGACAGAATGATTGCGTCTTCAAAGTTGAAGCCCTCCCACGACATGAACGCAACCAGCACGTTGCGTCCAAGTGCCAGCGAGCCGTTCCGTGTGGCAGCACTGTCACACAACAACTGCCCGGCCTTGACCTTGTCACCGACGGATACAATCGGTTTCTGGTTCAGGCACGTGCGTTCGTTCAGCCGCACGAACTTACGCAACGGATAGCGTTGTCCGTCAACTTCAATGACGGTCGCATCGACATATGTCACTTTTCCGCCCTTTTCCGCCCGGACCAGCATCCCCGAGTGCTGGGCGACATGGTCCTCCATGCCTGTGCCCACAACCGGGCGCTCCGTGATCAGCAGCGGCACCGCCTGCCGCTGCATGTTCGAACCCATGAGCGCTCGGTTGGCGTCGTCATGCTCCAGAAAAGGTATCAGCCCCGCCGACACGCCGACCATCTGGCACGGAGCCACGTCAATGTACTGCACTGTTTCCTTTGGGATCCACACAACGTCGCTCTTGTAACGTGCCAGCACGAGTGCTTCCGTGATTTCTCCATTGTGAACGGGAGTGTCCGCAGGTGCAACGTGCCCTAATGCTTCTTCAGTCGCCCGCAGCCACACGACCTGATCCGTCACCTTGCCCTTTTCAACGACACGGTAAGGAGAAATCAGGAACCCGTATTCATCGACCTTCGAGAATATGCCGAGGCTCGAAATCAAACCGATGTTGGTGCCTTCCGGCGTCTCAATCGGACAGATTCGACCATAATGCGAAATATGCACGTCCCGCACTTCGAAGCCGGCTCGCTTGCGATTCAGGCCGCCTGGCCCCAGCGCGCTTAGCCGCCGTTCATGGGTCAGCATCGACAACGGATTGGTCTGGTCAACAACCTGCGACAGTTCGCTGCGCCCGTAGAAGAAGTCGATAGCCGCCGAAACGCTTTTCGGGTTGATTAGCGTCCGCGGCGTCATCGCGTCGACTTCCTTCAGACTCATCCGCTCCTGAACCGTGCGGCGCAGCTTCAGGAAGCCTTTGCGAACTTCCTCTGACGCCAGCTCATCGATCGTGCGCAGGCGACGATTGCCCAGGTTGTCAATGTCGTCAATCGTCGCAGTGTCATCCGCGCTTCGCAGGCGAACGATGTATCGCATTGCGCTGATAAAATCGTCCGGTCGCAGAGTCATCTCATCATCTGCAATATCCTGATCGAACTTGCGGTTAATTCGGAAACGTCCGACTCGCCCCAGCCGGTAGCGATTGACGTCAAAGAATTTCTCCGCGAACAGATCGCGTGCCTTGTCGAAGTTAGGCGGATTGCCGGGACGCAGTCGCTGGTAGATGCGCAACAGCGCCTCTTCATGAGACGCGGTGGCGTCTTCCGCGAGCGTCTTTAGGATCAACGGATCTGTGACACCTGTCACCAGTTCAACCGACTTGATCCCGGATGCCAGCAGTTGTTCTGCCATTTCCTCAGTCAACTGGGCTCCCGCGTCACACAGAATCTCGCCACTGCGCTCGTGATTCTGCGGAAACACGATGTCATCCACCGAGTAGCGTTCAATCAGCGACTCCGCTGCAACCTTGGAATTGATCTTGATCTGCTCCGTTTCGTAGAACAGGCGCAGTAGCGCGGCATCCGACGAATATTCCGGTGCCATCGCGCGAAGCAGCGTGAGCGCAGAGAACTTGCCACTCTGATCAATGCGCACACCGATTGCGTCGCGCTTGCTGACAAGCAGTTCAATCCAGCTACCACGCTCAGGAATGATGCGGCACGAATGAGTCTTGCGGTCGCTGCTGGCCGTTTCATCGGCCATGACGAAGTCAACACCCGGTGACCGATGAAGCTGACTGACGACAACTCGCTCAGCGCCATTGACGATGAACTCGCCACCGCCAATCATGATCGGAATATCACCCAGATACACTTCTTCCTCGACCGGCTGCTCCTTAACAAGACGCAGCCAGACGCGAAACGGCATGCCGTAGGTAAGACGCAACTGTCGGCATTCCTCCGGGGTATATCGCGGTTTGCCGAGCTCGTAGCGAATGTACTCCAGGCGGAACTGGCCATCGTAGCTTTCAATCGGAAAGACTTCGCGCAGGATTCCTTCCAGCCCCTGGTCGAGGCGGTCGCGTGACGACCGGTCCAACTGCAGAAAACGGCTGTACGAAGCCGTCTGTATACGCGTCAGATCGGAAATTTCAAAATCGGCCTGGATTTTTCCGAAATCACGAACTGTGTCCTGGTCGATCGTACGAACAGCGGGGACGGGCATATGTGTATTTGCCTTCCGTATGCAGAATGCAAAGGCTATCGGTGATGTGCGAAAGAAGCCGGCGAAAGCTGATCGCGAAAGTGACCTGTCAGCAACATGAACGACGGACACTCTGCCCCGGCAAAGCCGCTCGTCTTCTACGGAGACAGGCGACGCACAGGGTGATCCTCGCAATCCAACGACGAAAAGGCAACTATCCGACAGGATAGCTGCCTGACGCATTTTTCAATCGTAGAGACCACGTCCTGATGACCAAGCCAGCAGATGCCTGAAACCAACTCGAAAAAAGCACAGCGCGTTAAATGTATCAGCAGGCGATCTCCAACGCTACCAGGCAGAACCGCGGGACAGATTAGACCGCCCCCGCGGTTCTGGCAACAGCTTATTGCAGACACGATTTCCCTGCGAAATCATTTGATTTCACAGGATCCGCCGGCACCTTCGATCTCGGCTTTCAACTTCTCGGCGTCTTCTTTGGAAATGCCTTCCTTGACTGCCTTGGGAGCAGCTTCGACCAAATCTTTGGCTTCTTTCAGCCCCAGACCGGTCGCCGCGCGAACGACCTTGATCACCGGAATCTTGTTGCCGCCGTCACCCGTCAGGATCACGTCGAACTCGGTCTTTTCTGCAGCCGCCTCACCGCCGCCGTCACCGCCGCTGGGCGCAGCCATCATGATTGCGCCGCCCCCAGCCGGCTCAATTCCGTGAACTTCCTTCAGATAGTCCACGACCTTCTTTGCTTCCAATAGCGTCAGGCCGACAATCTTGTCGCCCAGCTCCTTGGTTGACGAGTCAAATTCTGTAATTGCTTCTGCCTCAGCAGTCGACATCGAACTAAACCTTTCCGTTCAGAAAAAAGCTGTTGCACCCGGCAGCCGAAATTCGCCAGGCCCACCGACATTGTGGATCTACTCATCGCCTTCAGAGAGTTTCTTCAGCGCCCCGGCCAGCAAGCCACCGGGGGCCTGCATGGCACCTGCGAGCCGTCGCCCCGGAGCGAGCATCAGCCCGGCAATCTCTGCAATTAACTCGGCACGGCCAGGGCTCTTGCTTAACGAGTCGACGGCCGCCGCATCCAGCCCCTGCCCCTCGACCGTGCCACCTTTAA
>CAZHET010000019.1:0-7966 GCA_964531585.1 uncultured Planctomycetaceae bacterium
CTCCCACCGAGCCGCTGCCGCATCGGACGCCCTTTGGCACACGCGGCTCGGCAGGAGCCTCGCCCTCCCGAGTTCGGTGCCGCGAACCGAGCAGGCGCGGCACTGCATCGTTCAGCAGCACGAAACGTCACCGTCGCAGCACGCTGCAGGATTTTCCGAAGTATGGCCGTAGTGTTCGCCCTTGGTTTCGCGAGGATGGCGGAGCTGCATTCCGCGACAATCAAACGGCTTCGCAAGGTCCGCAGGAATCCGGGTCAGCGGTTCGACAGGTTCGAAAAGTCCATCATAGGGCGGCTGCTGCAGCAATCGAAAAGTCTTGTCGCATATAGCCATTCGTCGGCCTCTTACGTAGACGTGGCCGTCGTCGTCTTCGACTCGCGAAAACGGTCCGGTGTAGATGACGGCCTGGTTGTGTTCGAGGCACGGCCCCTGCTTGCCTTTCCATGCGGTCACCGTCATAGACCGGAACTCGATGCCTTCAATCGTCTGCCATGGCTCCGCCTGCCGTCGCGAAATAGTGATTCCGTGGAAGCCGGCTTCGGCAAAGGCGTCCGGAAAGAGATCTTCACGGAATGCACCGGACAGACATCCAGACCAGAGATATCCGTCCTTCTGCATGTGCTCCGGCACACTTTCGTCGCTGACGATGTCGCTGATGATCGCTCGACCACCGGGCTTCAGAACCCGAAGAATCTCACTAAACAACTGCCGACGGTCGCTTTGACGCACAAGATTCAGGACGCAGTTGGAAACCACGCAGTCGACGGAAGCGTCCGGGATCAGCGGGTGCTGATCGCGCAGTTCGTCTTCCAGTTGTCGTCCGGCCAGCCAGCCGGCGGCGTCGCGAACGGGATCGTTCTGCAGCTTTTCCTGCAGCAGTTCCAGATTCAGTTTCAGGTCCTGAATCATGCCGTAGCGAAAGTCGACGTTGGCATAGCCAATTTTCCCGGCAACTTCGTCCTTATACTTTCTCGCCAAAGTCAGCATCTGCACGTTGCAGTCGACTCCGATGACTCGGCCATTGGGCCCGACGATCTGCGACATGATGTAGCACAGCTTGCCGGTGCCGGAACCCAGATCGAGGACGGTGTCGTCAGGCCGGACCCATTCGCTGGGATCGCCGCAGCCATAGTCTTTTTCAATGATTTCCTGAGGGATCACCTGCAGATACTGCCCGGCATAGGTGACCGGGCAGCACAAAGCCGCTTCGACGTTTTCAGACGCGGCGGAGTATCGCTGGTAGACGGACGCCTCGGGGGAGATCGGCAGCAGCGGTGATGAGTCTTGCACGAATCGCTCTCCGGAGTTGATGGGCGGCAGACCGGTCAGAAAGTTCCGGCCGACACGACATGCGGCGCATGGTGCCAATTCGCCGCTGCGGTGTCTGTGAACCTGCTAACACCGCAGCTGGTCGGCCGAATTCATCGCCGGCGAGTCAGGCGAAGGTTGTCCGAGTCAGGCGGTTTTCACGAGCTTCACGAGAATGCCTCCCATCCTCAGCATCTCGTGAACTCGCGTGAACCACAGTTCCTGCTGCCACGCAAAGCCGACCCCGTCGCAAGCCGCTCTGAGTTCAGAGCGGGAAAACGTGCGGCATTTCCACGTATGGCTTGTGAGCAAGCCGCTGAAGGAATCTTCCGTCGCCAGCAGCATCACCGTGCCGCCGGGTTTCAGGACACGTGCGAATTCGGCGAGCCCCGGCAGCGGGTCGGGAATGTGTTCCAGAACATAGCCGCACGTGATGCAGTCGAACGAGTTATCGCGAAACGGCATCTGCATCATGTCGGCCGCCACGAACATTGGGCGATCCGACCTCAGCCGCTCGCGGGCTCGCCGGAGCATTTCCGCGGAAAGGTCGAATCCGATGATCTCAGCTGTCGGATGGGAGACTCGCAACAGATGGCGAATGATCTGACCGGCTCCGGAACCGACATCAAGGATTCGGTCGAACTGCGTTGCGTCAAAGCGGCGCCGCCGGAAGAGCTGCCCCATCAGCGGTTCGTGGAGCGAAATCAGGCTGCTGAATTTCAGCACGGCTCCGCGGGGGCCGTCGTAAAGCTGCCGCACAGAACTCTGGTACTGCCCGAGCGTCTGACGACGAATTCCGCGGAATTCTGTCGCTTTGCGGACGGATTTTCTCCAGTTGGTCACAACTTGTTTCACGGAACTTGCCTTGACTTTGACAATGCGCAGTACGTTTCGGCGCTACGGGCAGGCTTGCAGCGGGGAGTTTGAAATGAGCCGCCGAAGTGTAGTGAATCCTCGCCCTGCGTGTTACTGACTGGCACCACGATTGCCTCAACAATTGGCGCACGGAGGTTTGACGGTCAAATTCAGGGCTGTCGGCGTAACCGGTTAAGACGCAACGTGTTACACGGTCGGATGTTTCCCGCGGAGTGTTCTGTTCCCTGCGAACGGCCGACGTTCGGTGTGCCGCGGCTTGAGATTTCACGGCGACACCGTCATGATGTTGTGGTCCAGGCACTGATACGACACAAAGCACATCAAACACTAACATAGCCCCGGACCGGTCCGTAAACATCGCCCCGATCTAGTCGCAAGTGCCGCTGCAGCGTTGCCGGAACGACATCCGAAAAGCTGGCCGCGAGACAGATTTTGCAGCGTCCGGCGGGCAGTGGCCCGCGGACTTCCACACGATGACGACTGATAACTGCTTCGCGTTGCAGGGACATATCTTTGAGAGTCCTTTTTGTTTGTACCGGGAACACCTGCCGCAGCCCGATGGCGGAGGCGATTTTTCGGCACCTTGCCAGCAGGCATTTACAGTGCGCCGAGGAAGAACTTCGAAGTCACGGAGTGGATTCATTGTCCGCCGGCATCGCGGCCGGAGACAGTTTTCCGGCGTCTCCGGAGGCCATTGAGCTGCTCCGAATACGCGGGATCGATCTGTCTCAGCACCTCAGTCAGCAGCTTACCAACGAAATGCTGTCTGAATCGGACCTGATCTACGTAATGACCGACGGCCATCTCGCTGCACTGCACACGGCGCGGCCTGACATCGCTGGGCGGGTGCATCTGATTCGCCGGGATGGAGGCAGCGTCTCGGACCCTTTGGGCGGTGGAGCGGATTGCTATCTGGCGTGTGCTGACGAGTTGACGACGGCCATTCAGCAGATCGTCGCGCAGATTTTTGAGAAAGACACCGAAGCCAAATGAGAATCGGTATCGCAAGCGATCATCGTGGCTTTCAAATGAAAAGTCGCCTCGTGCAGCTCGCTGAGAGTCTCGGGCACGAAGTACAGGATCTTGGCCCCAACTCGGGCGAAAGCGTCGATTACCCGGACTACGCCTCACGTGTCGCCGCCGCGGTCGCTGCCGGTGAGGTCGATCGCGGTGTGCTGATCTGCGGAACCGGCATCGGGATGTGTATCACCGCCAACAAATTCAAAGGCGTCAGAGCCGCGCCGTGCCACGACAGTGTGACGGCTGAGTTCAGTCGGTTGCACAACGATGCAAATGTCATCTGCCTGTCGGCGGACCAGTTGAGCGATCCGGTGGCCGAACAGGTGATCCAGATCTGGCTGAAGACCGAATTCGAACACGGCAGGCACTCTCGCCGTCTGCAGAAAATTGCCGACATCGAAAATGGCCTCGGTCGACATTTGACGGCGGAAAGTCCCGGCTGACAGCCGGTCGACGTTATCGCAGGATCCCGGCCGGACCGAGATTGAGGCACCAGGTTACGCGGGCCGTGACATCTCGCGATGCCGGACACAAGAACGGCCGCAGATGATTCCCGAATGTCAAAAGACGCTTCCGTGCGATGTCATTGTTGAAGATGTTGCGCGCACGGGCGCGGACAACATGGCGATCGACGAAATGCTGCTGGATCGCGTGCGCCAGCAGGATGAACGCTGCGTTGTCAGAATCTACCGCTGGTCGGAACCAACAGTCACTCTGGGATATTTCCAGAAGGATGATGACCGGAACATTCCGCCTCACCTGCAGCAATGCCCGCGCGTGCGGCGGCTGAGCGGCGGGGGTGCGATTCTGCACGATCGGGAACTGACGTATTCCTGCGTTGTCCCTCCCCGGCACCCGATCCGCTGCAATCCGGCGGGGCTCTACGAGACCGTGCATCGCGCCATCATCCGCTGCCTCCGAGAGCAGGGAGTCGCCGCCTCGCTGCGCGGCTCGGGGCATGGACAGGCCGGGCCGCAGGGCAAAGGCGAACAATTCCTTTGTTTTCACCGTGCCGACGCACGCGATATTGTCCTGAATGGGCGAAAGATTGTGGGCAGCGCTCAACGGCGAAGACGCGGTGCGGTACTTCAGCACGGCAGCATTCTGCTGGCGGCGTCCCCGCTGACTCCGGACGTTCCGGGGCTGCTCGATCTGCATTCCTGTTTCGACTACGGACAATTCCTGACAGAACTGCCGAAGGCGATTGCGGCAGGAATTTCGGGTTTGATGAGTTTCGCGGACTAAAATGGCCCGGAGGCTCGCAAATCCGGCACGTTTCACACTAAAACTGAAGGTTGTGCGCAGAATTTAGTGCGGGCTTACCAGGTTCCCTGTCAGATTGTCCTCGTCAACGCAGTGGTTGACGGCACGAATTCAAATTCCACAAGCACTCATTCTCGGCGCAGGATTTGCGAACCCAATTTCGTTGCGGAAAAGTTCCGCATGCAGTCAACGGTCGGGTTAGCAAGTCTATGCCAACAGCACTCGTAATCCTGTCTCTGCGGACTGCTGCCGGTAGACTCATACTCGGCGATGAATGTCGGTTGACGCGATCATCTTGATGGAGTCGGACAGTCGTGGGGTACCGGTTTTCTTCGACCGGAAACGTTTCAATCGTGCTGGCAACATGTACAGCGGGTAGTTACTGTAACGATGGAGTATTCGGCTGCACATTGGCAGCCAGTGAATCTCAGCGACGCGAACATCCCATCCCATTCAGCGTCTCAACTTTGCGGAGCAACCTCAAGAATGATCGGCGCAGAATTGCACGTTGTGGCTGGCAAGCACTCGGGGCAAGTGATTCCACTGAACCGAAAGAAGTTCCTGATCGGCCGCGAACAGGACTGCCAGCTTCGACCAAACAGTGAGTTAGTCAGTCGTCATCACTGTGTTTTCAGCGTTGACGATTTTTCGGTGCGGCTGCGCGATCTGGGCAGCACGAACGGTACGCGAGTGAACGGCGAACGAATTCTGAAGGAAGTCGTTTTGTCCGCCGGAGACCACATTGTGGTCGGCAGCCTGGAATTCACGCTGAAGCTGAAAGACATCGCGGAATCTGACGTGGTCGCAGGCGCGCCAGTGGCAGCAAATGAGGAAACCGTAATCGCCGCAGCAGGAAGCACGCTGACGGAGCTGAACGTGCAACAGCCACAACCCGCAGAGCAACAGCCACAACCCGCAGAGCAACAGCCACAACCCGCAGAACAATCGCCACAACCGCAGGCCGTCGCCGGCCCGGCTGAAGGCGTCGACCAGGGAGCGGGCAGCGGCGATACGACGATCATCTCACAGCCGGCAATGCTGCCAGGACAGCAGCCGTACCAGCCGATGATGCCTCAGATGGCCTATGGTTACCCCGGTCAAATGTACGGCGGGTACCCGTTCCAGCCGCAGATGCCGATGTTTCCAGGGTACGGTCAGCCGATGATGCCTCCAGGAATGCCGGGATATCCGCAGCAGCAACCTCCTCAGCCGTACCAGCAGCCGAACGCCGCGACAGCGACGGAAGCGTTTCCTTCAGTGCAGTTGCCGGATCCCGCCGAAACCGGTGCGAGGGATGATGCTCCTGTGAAAGGAAGTGCTGGTGCTCAGAAGGGCAATATGCAGCAATCGACCGGAGCTGCGGACGCGATCATCAAAAAGCACCAGCAGCGCCGGCCGGGCTAAAGCCACGTGTGCTGCCGCCGCGCGATCGCCGCGCCAGTTCGTGGCCGCGCAACTTCCGATATTTTCGAAGGAATGTTTCCGAATGGCGGAACCGTCGGATCAGCAGAGGCGATACCGAGAGTTTCTCGATCTTCTACCGCTCACCCTGGCGCTCGCTGGCCTGCCTCCCAGCGAAGCGGGCCGCTATTTCACGGCGGAACAGATTGAGTCGCGCGCCTTCACGATTAAGCATGCGTACAAATCAGCGCGCCAGCTTGCCAGGGAAAGCATTCAGTCCTGACGGCACCGTTAATCGTGTGGGCCTGGCAATTGAGTGCACAGGCGGCGTTCTGACGCGTCAGCGACCGGTCGCTGGCGAGGGCTCGCAGGGGCGGGCCTGTTTCCCGGAGCTCGCGCCTCCGACTCCGATGCTTATCGCAGCGACGCGGACTGCTTGACAGTGAAGTTGAGCGAGGGTATCGTTCCGACGCGTAGTGTGTGGTGATATGTACCCAATCGCCATGCCGGTGCCGATCCAAACCTCCGTGCTGTTCAGTTGTTTTCGTTCGGGCTGCTGTGCCTGTGCGCTGTTACACTGCTCAGAGGATGCGACCATGGACTGCATGTGAAGTGTCACCAATTGCCGGTTTCAGCAGGTGAGAATTCTCGCAAAGGGAATTCGATTCTTGTTGTTGCGGGATGGTTTCTACCGGTCCTCGTCATCGAATCCGGTACTAAAAAGTGGGACTTGTTCCCGCTTTTTTTGTTATAGGTCTACAGCCGAATGGTTCCGCAACCATGAATGGAAACGAAATCCTGCGAATTGTCGATGCAATTTATCGCGACAAGGCGATCGATCCCGAGATTGTTTTTGAGGGAATTGAGCAGGCGATTCTGTCAGCAGCACGCAAGCACTTTTCTGAGGAAGAGCAGCTTGAAGTGCGGATTGACCGGACAAACGGTGAGCCATCGCTCACTTGCGACGGCGCGCTGCTGGAAGCTGACCTGCTGGGGGATTTGCTGGGCCGAATTTCGGCACAGACGGCGAAGCAGGTGATGATTCAGAAGATTCGCGAAGCCGAACGGGACGCTCACTTCGACGAGTACACAGACCTGAAGAGCCAGATTGTTTCCGGTTCGGTAACGCGAGTTGACCGGGGTACGGTGATTGTGAATCTTGGGAAAATCGAGGCGATCCTGCCTCGAAGCGAGCAGATTCAGAAAGAAACCTATCGCGTGGGTGATCGGGTCAGGGCCAACGTGCTGGATGTGCGCAAAGCCGGGTCGCGAATTCGCGTCATATTGACACGGACTCATGCCGACTTCGTGCGTCGTCTGTTTGAAATGGAAATTCCGGAAGTCGCCGATCGCGTGATTGAGGTTCGCTCCATCGCCCGGGAGGCCGGTCATCGGTCGAAGGTGGCGGTTTCGTCGTTCGACTCGACGATTGACTGTGTTGGGGCCTGCGTGGGAGTCCGTGGGGCTCGTATCCGCGGTATCGTGGAGGAACTCAACGGCGAGCGGATCGATATTGTCCGCTGGAATGATTCGCTGCAGATTCTTGTGCCGAACGCCCTGCAGCCTGCCGAAGTGGAAGACGTGATTCTTTGCCCGATGCTTGGAAAGGTTATCGTGCTCGTCCGTGAGGATCAGTTATCGCTGGCGATCGGTCGGCGAGGGCAAAATGTCCGCCTGGCTTCAAAACTGGTCGGCTGGGATATTAACGTATTGACTCAGGAGTCGCTCGACGAGCAATTGGATATTTCGATCGAAGCGTTCAGTGTTGTTCCGGAGATGGCACCGGAGCTGGTCGAGAGTCTCGTGGTTCAGGGCTTTTTCACGTTCGACGACTTGTCTGTGATTGAGCCTGACCAGCTTGCGGAGCTGGGAGGGCTGACGGCTGAGCAGTGTGACCAAATCATCGAGTTTGCGGACGCAGAAAGCCTGCGGATCGAAGAGGAGGAGAAGTTGGCAGCCGAGGCTCGTCGTCTGAATCCTCCGGTTCCCGAAGAAGTTTCCGGTGCGGCCGTAAGCAGCTCGGCCTCGCAGGCCGATGGTGAAGTCTCGTTGGATGCGTCGAACGAAGATGCGGTGACCGTGCATGATTCGGTGACCG